>NZ_JAZARS010000005.1:0-301208 GCF_036233855.1 Gordonia sp. Z-3 | reverse complement strand
ACGATCACCATTTCGCGGGCAAACCTATGTGAGGCACCGAGGGCGTTTCGCGGGCAGATTACGTGAGTCAAGCCGCGTGATTGACGTCACGTTAAGGCCTTTGTACCCTGCCGTTTCACTCCGATTCGATTTAAGTTGAGGACATGAGCCGCACCAGATTCGTCGAAGACCTCACTCCGGGCGACCGCATCAGCGTCAACGGCATCCGAGCCGTCGTCCGCACGCCCGCGACCCGGACCGCCACCGATCAGCTCCTGCTGGAGCTCGTCACCAGCTCCGACGACGACCGCAGCGAGATCCTGCTCGACTCCGGCGCCAAAGTCGAAATCTTGTAGTCACCGAATATCGGTGTCGCCGTGACCCGGCGCGATTAGTCTGCGTTCAGGAGGTGTCATGGACATCGGGAGTCTGATCGCAGCACTGCTACTCGGTTTCGTGTGTGGAGCCATCGCCCGCGCGTTGGTCCCCAACGACGCATTCAAGGCGATGAGCGGATGGAAGTCCTGGGCGGCTTCCACCGTCTTGGGTCTACTGGGCGCCCTGCTGGGTTATTGGATCTTCACCGGCCTGCTGGGCATCGGCGATGAGGACAAGTTCGACTGGGGCGGCATCATCGGTGCCCTGATCGGCTCGGTCATCGTCGTCGCGGTCGGTTCGGCAATCCTCAAGCGCACCGGCACCGGTCGTCGCGTCTGATCGTGACCTGATTCACCGGTCGAGCCGTCCGGCCCGATCGTTGCGCGTCGGCGTCGTTCTGGCGACGACACGGTCGAGCAGGCCGGCGAATGCTGCAGGTGCCAGGCCTGCGGACACTAGGATGACGTCATGATCCGCATTCTGGTGCGCACGCTCACCTATCTCATCTCCGCGGCGATCGGGTTGCTCGTCGCGACCTGGATCCTCGACGACATGACCGTCCACTTCGCGGGGTTCCTCATCGCCCTGGCGGTTTTCGCCGCCGCACAGTTGATCCTGAGCCCGTTCATCACCAAGTTCGTCCACCGCAACGCCGAGGCGTTCATGGGCGGAGTGGGTCTGGTCTCCACCTTTGTGGCATTGCTGTTGGCGACGCTGCTGGGCGGCAACGGGATAGAGATCAGTGGCGTCGAAACCTGGATCGCCGCAACCGTCATCGTCTGGCTGGTGACCGCGGCCGCGACCCTGGTGGTCCCCTACCTGCTGGTGAAGGCAGGGATCACCAGCGCTCGGGAGAACCGCGCGGATTCCACGAATTAGTGTCCCGCCAGCTCGGCGAACATCTGTTCGTTGTGCTCGAACGCCCGGACCGCCTCATCGAGGAGGATGCGCACCTGGTGGTCGTCGAGCGGTAGGCCATCCAGGGTGTCCCGGTACGTGTCTTTGTAGCGCTTGAGCTTGTCGATCTCGTCGAACACGTAGAAGCTCAGCGCGTCGTCGGTCAGCCCGTAGTGCAATTTCATCCGACTGCGGATCACCTGTCCGCCACTGAGATCACCGAGGTATCGGGTGTAGTGGTGGGCGACGAATCGGACCGGATCGGTGCGAGTCCGCTCGATCGCAGCCACATACGCGGTCACCCCGGGCAACGGAGTGATCGTGGTCGGGTCCACGCCGAGTGCCGCCAAGTCGGCCGTCAGGCGCGGCAGCCGGCGCAACCGCTCGTCGACCACCGCTCCGGCGACCTCCTCGCCGGAGAGTTCGTCACCGACCGATTCCAATGCGCGATAGATGAAATAGAGCTGCACCGCCATCCGTAGGTACCCGGCGGCGTCGAGACGTCCCGACATCAGATCGTCGACGAAATGCGCTCGTTCGGCGCGATCGTGGGCCACCGCGGTTGCTGAACGCAGACCCGCGGACACCGACTGTGCGTTGTGCCCGCTCATGCGCCGAACACCTTGCGCACCACGACCTTCGCTCTACGCGTCACCCGCAGGTAATGCTCAAGGAACTCCGCGGCCTGGTCTTCGGGCCACCCCGCGGCGTAGGCAACCGCACGCAGCTGGCTGCCGGGGGCCGGCAATTGATCGACCGGTTTGCCCCGTACCAGCACCAGCGCATTGCGCGCCTGGGTGGCCGTGAGCCACGCTTCCTTCAACTGCGCCACGTCGTTCTCGCCGAGCAGTTCGACCGCCCCAATGGCGTCCAACGATTGCAGGGTGGACGTGTTGTGCAGCGACATGTAGCGATGCGCGTGACGCAACTGCAGGAGCTGGACCGTCCATTCGACGTCGGCCAGGCCGCCTCGACCCAGTTTGGTGTGCGTCGCCGGGTCGGCACCGCGCGGGAGCCGTTCGGCGTCCACGCGCGCCTTGATCCGGCGGATCTCCTTCACCGCATCCGCCGACACCCCACCCTCGGGGTAGCGGATACGGTCGGCCATGTGCAGGAAGTCGACACCGAGCTGATCGTCGCCGGCAACCTGATGCGCCCGGAGCAGCGCCTGGATCTCCCAGGGTTGTGCCCACTGGTCGTAATACGCCGCATACGCCGCGAGCGTGCGCACCACCGGCCCGTTACGACCCTCCGGACGCAACCCGGTGTCGACCTCGAGCGGCGGGTCCTCACTGGGCGACCCCAGCATCGATCGGACCTTCTCCGCGATCGTCTGCGCCCATCGCACTGCGGCCGACTCATCGGCGTTCGGTTGCGGCTGGCAGACGAACAGAACATCGGCGTCGGACCCGTAGCCCAGCTCTCCCCCGCCGAGCCGGCCCATACCGATCACCGCGATCCGCGCGGGCGCGGGTTCACCGCGGTCGCGTTCGGACTGCGCGATCGCCACGCTCAGTGCCGCGTTCAGCACCGCCGCCCACACACTCGACAGGGCCGCGCACACCGCCGGCACATCCATCAGTCCCAGGATGTCGGCTGAGGCGATCCGCGCGAGTTCGAACCGTCGATGCGAACGAGCCACCGCCACCGCACGTTTCAGGTCGGTTTGCCGCACCGTCGACGCGATCAGCCCCTTGGCGACGTCTTCTGGTCGCACGTCGCACAGTTTGGGTCCGTTGGCGCCGTCGGAATAGAGGTGGATGACCTCCGGCGAACGCATCAGCAGGTTTGCGATGTACTCCGAGGTGCCCAGGACGTGCATCAACCGCTCGGCGACCACACCGTCGTCGCGCAGCAGGCGGATGAACCATTCGGCGTCGTCCATCACGTCGCACAGCCGCCGATAGTTCAGCAGGCCGGCATCGGGATCGGGGGTGTTGCCGATCCACTCCAGCAACGACGGCAGGATGAGCAGTTGGATCTGGCCCCGTCGCCCGGGCGACGACGCCAGCGCGCGGATGTGACTCAGTGCGCGTTCGGGTTTCGCGTAGCCGAGGGCGGACAGCCGACGCTCAGCCGACTTGTCGGACAACGTCAGTTCGTCGGTGTTGAACCGGGTGGCCGCCTCCAACAGCGGACGGTAGAAGAGCTTCTCGTGCAAGCGACGGATACGGGCCTTCTGCCGGGTCAGTTCCTCGCGCAACACGGTGGTGGCGTCTTTGTCACCTTCTGGGCGGATGTGCGCCGCCCGCGCCAGCCACCGCATGTTGCCGGTGTCCTCGAAGGCGGGCAACAGGTGTGTCCGCGACAGGCGTTGCAGTTGGAGACGATGTTCGAGGGCACGCATGAACTGATAGGACGCATTGAGATTGGCGCCGTCGTCGCGACCGACGTAGCCGCCGGCGGTGAGGGCGGTCAGCGCGTCCACGGTGGCCTTCTCGCGGATGTCCTCGTCGACACGTCCGTGCACCATCTGCAGCAACTGCACCGCGAACTCGACGTCGCGGAGACTGCCGCTGCCGAGTTTGAGGTTGCGTTCACGCAATTCCTCGGGCACCAGCGATTCGACGCGCCGTCGCATCGCCTGCACCTCCGGAACGAAATCCTCCCGTTCGGCAGCCGTCCACACCATCGGGTTGACGGCGTCGACGTAGTCGGCGGCGAGCTGCATGTCGCCGGTCATGGCGCGCGCCTTCAACAGCGCCTGGAACTCCCAGGTCTTCGCCCATCGTCGGTAGTAGGCGACATGGGAGTCCAGCGTGCGGGTCAACGCGCCCGCCTTGCCCTCGGGTCGCAGCGCCGCGTCCACGTCGAAGAACGCCAACGACCCGACGCGCATCATCTCGCCGGCGATCCGGGCGGCCACGCCGTCGGCCGGTTCGCTGACGAAAACCACGTCGACATCGCTGACGTAGTTGAGCTCACGCGCACCGCATTTGCCCATTGCGATCACGGCGAGCCGTACCGGCAGCGGGTTGTCGCCGCACACCTCGGCAATCGCGACGGCGAGCGCAGCCGTCAAGGCCGCGTCAGCGGCGTCGGCGAGAAATCCGCCGACCTCGGGCAGATAGTGAACCGGTTCGTCTTCGACTGTCGGCGCCAGATCGTGCGCGGCCAGCTCCAGCAGCAGATTCCGATACGCGATCCGCAGAGCGACCACAGCTTTGGGTCCGGTGACCGCCGCGCGATAGAGCTTGTTGCCCTGCTCCACCTCGCCGGGTTCGGCCCTGGCGTCGACCGATGCCAGCATCCGGGTATAGATCTCGTCGAGGGTGGGTAGCGTCGACGACGTCAGCAACCGCCAGCTCGCCGGTTCGGCGACGAGGTGATCGCCGAAGGCATCGGACGCCCCGAGCACCGCGAACAGGCGTCCCCGGAAGCCACGATCGTCACGGATCAGCCGGTCGATCTCCGACCACTCGTCGGCGGAGACCACGCCTTTGATCCGCATCAACGCACGCAACGCCAGATCCGCGTCCGCCGCGCGCGACAGGGCCCAGAGCACGTCGACCGATTCGTCGTTGTTCCAACCCAACTCCGAGAGGTGGCCCGGAGCGGTGTCCTCGAGCAGCCCCAGCCGTCCCGCGCTGGGCAGGCGGCCTCGTCCACGAAGTGAAGTCACAACCCAAAACTAGCGGGCGGAGCCGACCACCTCTCACTCAGGTGGCGGGTCAGAGAGGCAGGTAGCTCTTGAGTTCGTAGGGGGTGACCAGGCTGCGATAGTTGGCCCATTCGGTCCACTTGTTACGCAGGAAGTAGTCGAAGACGTGCTCCCCGAGCGCCTCGGCGACCAGCTCGGATTTCTCCATCTCGGTCAGCGCGTCGGCGAGGCTGCCGGGAAGTTCCCGGTAGCCCATCGCCCGGCGTTCACCTGGGGTGAGCGCCCACACGTCGTCCTCGGCCTCGTCGGGCAGTTCGTAGCCTTCCTCGATCCCCTTGAGCCCGGCCGCCAGCAGCACGGCGAACGTCAGGTACGGATTGCAGGCCGAATCCGGGCTGCGGACCTCGATTCGGCGCGAGGATGCCTTGTTCGGCGTGTAGAGCGGTAGCCGGACCAGCGCGGACCGGTTCGCGCCACCCCAGGTGGCC
Organism: Gordonia sp. Z-3; assembly: GCF_036233855.1. NCBI lineage: Bacteria > Bacillati > Actinomycetota > Actinomycetes > Mycobacteriales > Gordoniaceae > Gordonia > Gordonia sp. Z-3. The sequence goes on along the minus strand of NZ_JAZARS010000005.1, from coordinate 295,865 downwards.
GCCGTCGGCGCCTCCCCGCCGTGAATGAGCCGCTTGTAAGAGTTCACCCACTGGTTGGTGACCGCGGACAGTTCACTGGCGTGGTGCAGGATGCCTGCGATGAACTTCTTTCCGGTCGCCGACAACTGCATCGGGTCGTCGGGGTTGTGGAATGCGTTCGAGTCGCCCTCGAACAGGCTCATGTGGGTGTGCATTGCCGAGCCGGGGTGCTCGCTGAACGGTTTGGGCATGAACGTGGCCCAGACACCCTCTTCGATCGCGACCTCTTTGATCACGTACCGGAAGGTCATGACGTTGTCGGCCATCGACAGCGCGTCGGCGTAGCGCAGGTCGATCTCCTGCTGGCCGGGTGCGCCTTCGTGGTGGGAGAACTCCACCGAGATCCCCATCGACTCGAGCGCCTCGATCGCGTGCCGCCGGAAGTTGGGCGCCGCGTCGTGCACGGCCTGATCGAAGTAGCCGCCGGTGTCAGCCGGTGTGGGCACGCTGCCGTCGAGCGGGGCGTCCTTGAGAAGGAAGAACTCGATCTCCGGGTGCACATAACAGCTGAATCCCTGGTCGGCCGCCTTGTTCAGCTGGCGGCGCAGCACATGCCGGGAATCGGCCCAACTCGGCGTGCCGTCGGGCATCGCGATGTCACAGAACATCCGGGCCGAGTGGTGGCGGCCCGCCGACGTGGTCCACGGCAGGATCTGGAACGTCGATGGATCCGGCTTGGCAACCGTGTCCGCCTCGGAGACGCGGGAGAACCCCTCGATGGCCGAACCGTCGAACCCGATACCCTCTGCGAAGGCTCCTTCGAGTTCGGCCGGCGCGATCGCCACCGATTTGAGATAGCCGAGTACGTCGGTGAACCACAGCCTGACGAATCGGATATCGCGCTCTTCGAGGGTCCGCAGCACGAATTCCTTTTGGCGATCCATGTCCGGGACATTAGAAGTACGCTGTTAAATCTGTGTTACACGCGCAAGTCAAACCCGACACGCTGGGCTTTTTCGGATGCCATCTCAACATGTGAGACTTCGTGACGAGTTGGTGGGATCAGCCAGATAGCTGTCGACCGCCTCGTCGACGCAGCGGTCACCGACGAAGACCGCCGTGTGGTCGGCGCCGACCACGGTGACCGTCTGCGCCCCGATCCTGTTGGCCACCGACATCGCCGTCCGATACGGCGTCGCCGGGTCCCCGGTCGTCGCCACGACGAGAGGAGTCGGCGCCGTCGCCGGCCAGGCCACGCTCGCCGGATCGGCGCCAGGCTCCGCCGGCGACCGGGCCGGTGGAGGCAGAAGTTCGCAGATACTCACCGGGCCCCGACCGGTGCCACGTCCGTCGTCGAGGAACGGCGCGGCGATCCTCATCCGCCGGTCCAGCTCGCCGGGGTCGGCTCCCGCGTCGAGCGGCGGTTCGTCGGCGCAGCTGATCGCCAGGAACGCATCCTGCATCGGACCGTAGCGACCATCGTGGCCGCGTCCCTCGTACGCATCGGCCAACTGCACCATCGGAGTGCCGTCGGCGCGCTCGAGCGAGCCGAGCGCGCGACGCAGATCGCCCCACCGGGACCGCTGGTACAGCGCGAAGATGGTGCCCGACTCCGCATCCCCGGCGGTCAGTGATCGATCACCGGCGGGTACGGGCCGGGTGACCAAGGGCCCTACGAGGCCGCGGTAGACCTCGACCGCGCGATCGGCGCGATCACCCAGCGGACACCCCGCCCGGGCCACGCAGTCGGCGGCGAATGCGTCGAACGCAGCCTGGAAGCCGGCCATCTGCTCAACCGTCGCATCGTCCGGGTCCTGCGTGGGATCCACCACCCCGTCGAGGACCATCGCGTGCAGGCGGTCCGGATACCGCTGCGCGTAGGCGAAACCAAGACGCGTGCCATAGGAGTGACCGAGAAACGAGATCTCCTCGACGCCGAGCAGTTGGCGGACACGGTCGAGGTCCGCTGCCACGAAGTCCGTGCCGACCCGCGTGAGGAACTGCGTGCCGATCCGATCGGCGCATCGTTGAGCGATGCTGCGCCGGTAGGACTCGATGCGTCGCACACCGGTGGTCGACCGGTCACCGAAGTCCATCGCTCGTTCGGCGTCACGCTCGGCATCGGTGCGACACCGCAGCGACGGCCGCGAGGCGCCCACCCCGCGCGCATCGACCGCCACGAGATCATGGGTGGCGGCGATCGGTTGCGATGCCAGCGCCGCCGCCGCGCCGACGAGATGGCCGACGCCCGACGCCCCCGGGCCGCCCGGGTCGATGACCACCGTGCCGTTGCTCGGGCCCGCAGCAGAGATCCGCGCGACGGCGAGATCGACGGTCCCCCGACCCGTGTCGGTTGGGTCGAGCGGAACCTCGACCCAACCGCACGACACACGCCCGGCGAGCATGCCGGGTACCGCGCCGGCGGCCACTGCGAACTCCGGACCACAGGGCCGCCAGTCGATCTCGGCGTCCGCCGGGATCACGCGACAGCCACTGACGACCGTCACCAGCACCAGCAGGACGAGCAATCCGGCGCGTCGAGGTAGCGTCCCGGAGCTCGCCATGGCACAGATCGTACGGTCACCGCTCGCCGCAACCATTCGCCGGATGTGAGAAAAACCACAGGTCACCGGCATGTATCGGGGCACTCCCCGGTGCCACAATGGCAGTGTCCAACCCCAACCCGGGTACCTGCACGGCAGGACTCGAGGCAGAAAAGAGACAACGATGTCCGAATCTTCGGTCTATGGCGCCACGGGCCCCGCTGCGGGCGATTCGTCCGCCTCGGCCCCCCGTCGCCGCACCACTCGCGTTCACCATCTCGGCCAGATGAAGGCTGACGGCGAGAAGTGGTCGATGCTGACCTGCTACGACTACTCGACGGCCCGCATTTTCGACGCCGCCGAGATCCCGGTGCTACTCGTCGGTGACTCCGCGGCCAATGTGGTTCTGGGCTACGACACCACGATCCCGGTGACCGTCGATGAACTCATCCCGCTGATCCGCGCCGTGGTTCGCGGCGCGCCGCATGCCCTGGTCGTCGCCGACCTGCCGTTCGGCAGCTATGAGGCCGGCCCGCAGCAGGCGCTGGAGTCCGCGGTGAAGGTGTTCAAGGAGACCGGCGCGCACGCGATCAAGCTCGAAGGTGGTGAGCGGGTGGCCGATCAGATCGCCACGCTGACCGCGGCCGGGATTCCCGTGATGGCGCACATCGGTTTCACTCCGCAGAGCGTGAACGGGCTCGGCGGCTACCGCGTCCAGGGACGGGGCGACGCCGGCGATCAACTCGTCGCCGATGCCATCGCAGTCCAGGAAGCCGGCGCGTTCGCCGTCGTGATGGAGATGGTGCCCGCCGACCTCGCGGGACAGATCACCCGCAAACTCACCATCCCGACCGTCGGGATCGGCGCGGGCAACGAGACCGACGCGCAGGTGCTGGTCTGGCAGGACATGGCCGGCCTGACGCACGGCAAGACGGCGAAATTCGTCAAACGGTTCGCCGACGTCGGGTCGGAGTTGCGCTCTGCGGCAGAGCAGTACGCCGACGAGGTGCGTCGCGGAGCGTTCCCCGCACCCGAGCACAGCTACTGAGGCGCCCCCTCGCGCAGGAACGGGTGAGCCGGTTCTCGACCACGCTCTAGGCTTACCCCATGCGCGATTTCTATCCGCCGATCGAACCGCACGACCACGGCCATCTCGACGTCGGTGACGGTCAGCAGGTCTATTGGGAGGTCTCGGGCCGTGCCGACGGCAAGCCGGTGGTGTTCGTGCACGGTGGTCCGGGTGGCGGCACGTCGCCCGAGCAGCGGCGGTTCTTCGATCCGACGCGCTACCGAATCGTCCTGTTCGATCAGCGTGGGTGTGGTCGGTCGCGGCCGCACATCGCCGACGGTGCCGACCTGTCGGTCAACACCACCGGCCACCTCATCGCCGACATGGAACGGCTGCGCGAACATCTGCAGATCGACCGGTGGCAGGTGTTCGGGGGGTCCTGGGGGTCCACGCTCGGTCTCGCCTACGCGCAGGCTCACCCCGATCGCGTCAGTGAACTCGTGCTGCGCGGAATCTTTCTGCTACGCCGCAGTGAGATCGACTGGTACTACAACGGTGGAGCCGCGCACATCTATCCCGACCTGTGGGAGTCCTACCTGGCTCCGATCCCGGCAGCCGAGCGCGACGGCGACCTGGTCGCGGCCTACCACCGGTTGCTCACCTCCACCGACCGGGACCTCGCGCAGGCCGCGGCGACCGCGTGGACAGGCTGGGAGCAGGCCACCAGCTATCTGCTGCCGAACAAGCCCCAGGACAATTCCGGGATGGCCGCCGGCGACCCGCGATTCGACCTGGCCTTCGCCGCGATCGAGAACCACTACTTCGTCAATCACGGTTTCCTGCGTGAGGGCCAATTGCTCGCCGACATCGACCGCATCGCGCACATTCCCGGGGTCATCGTGCAGGGCCGCTACGACGTCGTCTGCCCCACCCGCAGCGCGTGGGATCTACACCGCGCCTGGCCGTCCGCGACGTTGCACATCGTCGACGACGCCGGTCACGCCTCCTTCGAACCGGGTATCAAGCACCACTTGATCACTGCTACCGACGACTTCGCGAATCGGTCGCGGTGACGATGACCGGTGCACTCTAGACTCGTCAGGACGACGTATGCGCACGCCGGGCCACGCCGAGCCCCGGCCGGTGAACAGGAGGATCTGGGGTGGCCCCGTCCGAGCAGATCGAAGTGGAACTGAAGTTCGACGTGGACGCGGGCCACACCGCCCCGGACCTCCGGATTCTGCCAGGTGTCATCGGCGCGTCGGCACCGGAGACCTTTCAGCTCGACGCCACCTATTTCGACACCGAGAACCTCGACCTCGCCGGCAACCGGATCACCATGCGCCGGCGCACCGGCGGACACGACGCCGGCTGGCATCTCAAGCGCCCCACCGGCATCGCCGGTGCCCGACGTGAGCTGCGGATCGGCTTCAGCGACGCACCCGCCGACGCCGACGTCCCCGCCGAGCTGATCACCCCGGTCATCGCGTTGACCCGTACCCGCAAGCTGATCCCGGTCGCCGCGCTGTCCACCACGCGCACGGTGACAACGCTGATGGGCGCCGACGGTCGGCCCGTTGCCGAATTCGCCGAGGACCTCGTGTCCGCGCAGTCGATGCTGCCCGGCGGCCACTACCAGGAATGGGCAGAGTGGGAGTTCGAGCTCCTCGACGGCGGCCGCGACACCCGTCTGCTCAAGGCGGCCGAGAAGTTGCTGCGCAACTCCGGCGGGCGAACCGCATCGTCGGCGTCCAAACTTGCTCGTGCCATCGGTTCGACGCCGACCGTCGTCGAACCGCACCTCGGACGGCGCCCCACCGCGCTGGATCTGGTCGTCACCGACATCGCCATCCATCGCAATTCCCTGGTCGCCTACGACCCGCAGGTGCGCATCGACGCCGAGGACGCCGTCCACCAGATGCGGGTGGCCTGCCGACGACTGCGTAGCATCTTCGCCGGTTTTCCCACTGTGCTCGACCCGGCGCGTACCGCCCATCTGAACGAGGAACTGAAGCTGCTGGCGCGCATTCTCGGCGACGCTCGCGATTCCGAGGTTCAGATCGCCATCGACCAGGGACTGCTGCGCTCGGAAAACGCCTCGGCCGCACTGGTCGCCGAACTCACCGGCACCGAGACCAGCATCCACGATCGGGCCATCAAAGCCGCGCACTCCGCGATGAATTCGGCCCGCTATTTCGCCTTGCTCGACTCGATCGACGAACTCATCGCCTCCCCGCCGCCGGGCCCCGATGCCGACATCGATGCCGTGACCGCCGTGGACCGGTCCATCGAGAAGAACCGCAAGAGCATCCGCAAGGCGCAGAAAACGCTGGCCGCGATGACCGAACGGTCCCCCGAGTGGGAGGAACAGCTGCACACGATCCGTAAGCGCGCCAAGCGGTTACGGTACAGCACCGATGCCGCGGAGCCGTTGGGTCGCAAGCGGTACAAGGCCGTCGCCAAGGCCGCCAAGCGACTGCAGAGCTCCCTCGGCGACTACAACGACACCCGCATCAACCGTCAGCGTCTCGGCGAACTCGCAGCCACCAACACCCTGTCGGGACCGGACATGTTCGTCCTCGGGCGCATCGACGCCCGGCAGGAGGTCGACGGCGAACGGGCGTTGGCCGACTACCGCAAGGCGGCCAAGGACCTCTGACGTTTGTCGGTAGTACCGATTCGAGGCACCGGCTACTGCCCCGAGTCGGGGATGAACTCGAACCGCACCACCCGCGCGGACGGGTCGGCAGCCCGCAGCACCACCGTCAACCGACGCCCCGGTGGCGGGTCACCATCGCACGGAGCGATCACCGGGACCTCGGTGAGAAACACCTGGGCAGGCCGATTCTGCGTGGCCGAGTGCAAGACCACCGCCTCGAACGTCTCCCCCACTCGGTCGGCCAGTACGGTTGCCTCCGCTAAATCGATGCCGGCCCGGTCGGCAGCCGACGCCAGCGAGCCCGCCGACCGCAGCAGAGTCGGCAACGTCGGTAGCGCCCGGGTCACCCAGTCGGGCACCGGCTCGCCGGCTGTGACCGCCAGACACACCTCGGTGGCGAACCGATCGCCGAGTCGACGCAGCGGCGCGGTCACATGCGCATACACCCCGCCGATCGCGGCATGACTCATCTTCTCCGCAGTCGCATGTCCGGTGTCACCGCCGAGCACGAGATGATCGGCTCCGCGCATCAGGCCCGCCCCGGCCGACATCAACGCAAGTGTGGCGGGTGCATCGCGTGGCAACCCGGCGAGGAACTGGCCGGGCGTCGCTCCGGGCGGCCACGGGACACCGAGGGCTGCGGCGGAGCTCTGCAGAGCCACCACCGCAGCATGATCGGCCGGCGGCAGGGTGCGCAGCAGGCCGACGCCCGCCTCGGCCATGATCCGCCCCGCACACATTCCGGTGAGCAGCGACAGCTGCGAGTTCCACATGTCGGCCGGGGTGTGCGGCGCCAGCCGCAGCATCCACCCACGATCGGTGCGCGTGACCTCTTGGTCGGGCAGGTCGAGTTCGACGGCGCCGCGTTCGAGTGCGACCCGGTGCCGCAGTTCGCCGAAAGCCGGTAGCGCCGCGATCGACGGATGCAGCCGGCCGCGCGTGGCATCGTCGGACACGCCGGCATAGGTCAGTTTGGCGACCGAACGGATCATCGTCCGACGCAGCGACACCTGCGTGACAGCACCCTCCGGGGTGACCCGGATGGTCCACATCACCGCCGGCCGACGCTGGTCGGGTAACAGCGAGCCGGCTCCCTCCGACAGCGCCCGGGGATGCAGTGGCACCGATCGGTCAGGGAAGTAGAATGTGGTGCCCCGCCTGCGGCTCTCCTGATCCAAGGCACCTTCGGGGGCCACGAGCGCAGCAACGTCGGCGATCGCGTAGGAGATGACGAAACCGTCGGCGTCGGCGGCGATGTGCACCGCTTGGTCCAGGTCCATCGACGTCGGCGGATCGATCGTGACGAACGCCAGGTCGGTACGGTCCTCCCGCTCACCCGCATACCGGTCCACCGGGTGTTCGGCCTCGGCCTGTGCGTCGGCACCATAGTTCTCGGTCACGCCGAGTTCGGTACGAACCGCGTCGAAGTCGAGATCGGGGGCCGACAGTACGCGCTGCACGCCCCCGACTGTATGCGAGCAGGTGCCCGACCGGTGGATCCCGGCCGCGGGGCGAACGAGTCGGCGTGTAAGCCGGATCCTGTTCCCGATCACGAGGACCGGGTGGCGACCATCCATCTGGGCACACCGTCGCCGGGTACCTCGAGCGGCCCACCCGCGGACTCGGGCGAGCAGCCCTCTGCCATCCGCGCACCCGCACACACGGTCTCCCGCGGTGCGAGCTTCGGCCTTGCTCCGGGTGGGGTTTACCGAGCCGGCACGGTCACCCGTGCCGCTGGTGCGCTCTTACCGCACCGTTTCACCCTTACCGCCGCCGATCTCGAAAGATCCGCGGCGGCGGTCTGTTCTCTGTGGCACTGTCCCGCGGGTCACCCCGGGTTGCCGTTGACAACCACCCTGCTCTGTGGAGTCCGGACTTTCCTCGATGTCGGCGTACCCGTTGTCGGGCCGTTCCGCGCACCGCGGCCGCCCGGCCGACTCGTTCGCCCATACAGGATACCGGTGCGCGGGCGCACCTCAGTCGAGGTGGCCCGTGTCGTTGACCAACCGGACCACCGATCCGCCATCGGGAAAGAACTCGGCGATCGACAGTGAGGCGAGGTCGAGGTGCAGGCGGAACAACAGTTCCGGGCCAGAGCCGAGGGCGTCCCGAAGCAGCGACTTGATCGGGGTGACATGCGACACCACCAGCACCGTCTGGCCTGAGTACCGTTGCAGCAGTGAATCTTTGGCTAATCGGACGCGCTCGGCGACCTGGGCGAAGCTCTCTCCGTCAGGCGCGGGAACGCCGGTGTCGGCCAGCCATCGGGAATGCAGTTCGGGGTCGCGTTCGGCGGCCTCGGTGAAGGTAAGCCCCTCCCAGGCACCGAAGTCCGTCTCGATCAGCCCGTCGGTGACCGTCACCTCCAGCCCGAGCCGGTCGGCGACCGCACGTGCGGTGGTCTGCGCCCGACTCAGCGGCGACGACACCACCGCGGCGATCTCGGGGTCGGCCCCCAGTCGTGTGGCCGCCGCCGCCGCCTGACGACGTCCGAGCTCGGTGAGTTCGGGGTTGCCTCGCCCGGAGTAGCGGCGCTGCACCGACAGCTCGGTCTGACCGTGCCGCAGCAACAACAGCCGCGTCGGCCGCACTCGCTGCCCCTGCCAGGTGGGTGATCTGTCGCCGGTCGCGGTGGCGTTGGTCATCTACTACAGACCCGACTCTGCGGTCCGCACCAGGACCGCGCCACATTCCTCGCAGCGGATCACGTCGTCGGCAGACGCGCCGGAGATCGATGCGATGGTGCCTCGGTCGAGTTCCATTCGGCAGGCGCCGCACCGGCGTGCGCGCAGCAAGCCGGCGCCGACCCGACCGGACGCACGCTGCCGGTCGTAGATGGCGAGCAACTCGGGAGCGATGTCGGCAATCAAGGCCGTGCGCCGAGCGTCGGCCGCCTCGCGGTCGTGGGTTGCCGCGGCCAGCGCACGGTCGCGCCGCTCACGCACCGTCGCAACCTCGGCGTCGACCTGATCGATGGTTGCCGCGGCGCGTTGCTGTTCGGCGGCGACGGCCTCCTGCTGCTCCATCACACCGAGCATGTCGTCCTCCACCGCCGCGCGACGGCGAGCCAAACCGTTGAGCTCGTGTTGCAGTTCGGAGAGCGCCTTGGGTGCGAGCCCACCGGCGGTCAGCTGCGCGGAGTCCTTGGCCTCGCGCGCTGCCATCCCGTTCGCCTCACCCTCCATTCGGCGGTACTCCCGGGTCAGATCCTCCGCGGAGATCTCGGCGCGAACCAGGTCATCGCGCGCCACCTCGACGCGTTTGGACAGTTCAGCGAGCTCGGCATCCTCCGGGAGTGATGCCCGGCGATGGTCGATGCGAGCGATTTCCGCGTCGACGTCGGCGAGGTCGAGCAGGAGCCGCTGCGCTCCCGGATCCGCCTTCACCGTGCCCACCTCCGTCGTTGGCTGTCGTGCTGTGCAGTCGTCACCAGTGCCTCATCCCTGCGCCGTTCACTGTTCTGTTCTCCCGACGCGGGGCCCGCGGTGGGGCGCCGTGCGACGGTCCCCATACCGTACGCGTCCGCCCATGACGCCGGACGCGGCCGTCAGTATCTGGTGACGACCGCGAACGGATCGGTCGGTTCACGGTGAACCGAGACCGTGACATGCAACTCGGCGGCCAACATTCGCGATACCTGACCGCACCACGGGAACTCGGTGGCCCAATGCCCCGCATCGATCAGCGCCGGTCCGCCGCGACGTCGGTTCTCATCGGCCGGATGGTGGCGTAGATCGGCCGTGACGTACACATCCGCACCGGCCGACGCGACCGCCTCGAGCAACGAATCGCCTGCGCCGCCGCAGACCGCGACAGTGCCGACGGCGGTCTGTGACGACCCTGCCACCCGCACTCCGGACGGGGTGTGCAGGCGCGCGGCGACCAGTTCGGCGAAGTCCGCGAGCGTGGTCGGTTCCCGGAGCCGTCCGATCCGGCCCAACCCGGTCGACATCTCGGCGTCGGCGAGCTCGAGGATGTCGAACGCCGGCTCTTCATACGGGTGCGCTCCGCGCAGCGCGGTCAGCACCGCGCGACGCAGTCGGCGCTGGGCAACCATCTCGAGCCGTTCCTCATCGACCCGTGTGCGCGATCCCACCTCGCCGATCGTCGGATCGGCCGATCCCTGCGCCTCGAACTGCCCCGTACCGACCACCGACCAGCAGCAATCCCGGTACTCGCCGATCTCGCCGGCCCCGGCGGCGAACATGGCCTCGCTGACCTGCTCGGCATTGCCTTCGGGCACCATCACCACCCACTTGTCCAGAACAGTGGACGACCGCGGCTCGATGGGGAACGTGTCGACCACGTCGAGTACGTCGGCGAGTGCATCGGAGACTCCGGGGCGGGCGCTGTCGGCGTTGGTGTGCGCGGTGAACAGCGCAATCCCCGACCGGATGAGCCGATGCACGATCCGCCCCTTGTCGGTGTCGGCCGACACCGAATCCACTCCGCGCAGCAACAGCGGATGATGGGCGACGATCAGCTGGGCCCCCATGCCGATCGCGGCCGCCACCACGTCCTCGGTGACGTCGACACAGGTCAGGATCGTGTCGACCGGCTCACCGGAATCGCCGCAGACCAACCCGACCGAATCCCACGGCTCGGCCAGCCCTCGCGGGTAGGCGCGGTCGAGGACCTCGATCACCTCGGCGACGGTTGTGGACATGACGCGATCTCCTCTCGAATGGCCGTGATGGTGTCGACGAGCGTCCGGGTGGTGGCGATGTCCCGCACGGCCAGACGTATGTGGTCGTCGTCGAGGCCGACGAAGTTCGCGGCGCTGCGCACCGCGAAACCCCGATCACGCAGTCGTTGTTTGACCCGCAAGGCCTGTGGCACCCGGATCAGCAGGAATGATGCGCGTGGCTGCCCGCAGACCTCGAGACCCGCCGAAGACAGCATCGCGACCATCTCGGCGCGATCCGCGGCGAGCCGGCGCGCCTCACCGTGCGCGTACTCCTGACCGGTGGGTCCGACACAGGCGGTCAGCGCGGTCAGCGCCAAGGTGCCCAGCGGCCACGGTCGTCGGCCGACCGTCAACCGCGCGATCACCTCCGGGGCGGCGAGCAGGTATCCGGCCCGCAGTCCGGCGAGACCGAATGTCTTCGTGACACTGCGGATGACGATGAGGTCTGGGTGCGACCGGTGAGCGACGGACTCCGGTTCCGGACGGCCCGTGGCGGGATCGATCGTGATGTCGGCGAAGGCCTCGTCGACCACCACGAACCGTCCTGGTCTCCGCAGACGTTCGATCGCGGCGGCGGGGTGCAGCACCGAGGTCGGGTTGGTGGGGTTGCCCACCACCACCAGGTCGGCGTCATCGGGCACGGCGTCCGGGTCGAGTTCCCACGGGTCGGTCAACACGACGTCGGTGATGGGGATCCCGGCGGCGCGCAACGCGATCTCCGGTTCGGTGAAGGACGGCTGGACGAGCGCGGCTTGGCGCGACCGCAGTCGCGGCAGGAGCTCGAAGCCCTCGGCCGCACCGGACAGCAAGAGCACCTCGTCGGAGGTTCGGCCATGGGCCACGGCAATGGTTTTCACCGCCCGCTGCTCGTCGTCGCCCGACGGGTAGGCGGCCAGATCACCGATCCGGCTGGTCAGGGCTTCGGCGACGAACGGTGGCGGCCCGCCCCGCACGTTGACCGCGAAGTCGACAAGTCCCGGTTCGGCGTCGGCATCGCCGTGACGCTCCCGCGCGAACAGCCCCGATGTCATAAATCCCCAGCCTACGTGCACCATGGAACTGTGACCGACACGCCTGGAACACCCGATCTCGCCGCCCCTCTTGCTGATCCTCGTGATCCCTCGACGGTGCTGCTGGTCGACCTCGACGGGACGATCACCGACAGTTTCGACGGCATCGCCAACAGCTTCCGGCATGCGCTGGCCGCGGTGGGTGCCGACGAGCCCTCGCCCGAGGTCGTGGCTGGTATCGCCGGACCGCCGATGATCGACACGCTCACCGGCCTCGGGCTCGACGGCCCCACCGCCGACGACGCGATGCGTGCATACCGGGAGCGCTACACCGACGTGGGCTGGCTGGAGAACTCGGTGTTCGACGGTATGGGCGACCTGCTCGCCGACCTGCGGTCCGGCGGCCGCACCCTCGCGGTCGCCACGTCGAAGAACGAGAAGACCGCCCGCGCGATCCTCGAACACTTCGGGCTCGCCGAGCACTTCCACGTCATCGCCGGCGCCAGCGATGACGGCAGCCGACGCGCCAAATCCGATGTGATCGCACACGCACTCGCCCAGCTCGGTATCACCGCGGATCCCGGTTCTGCCGTGACCGATTCCCCTGTGGTGATGATCGGTGATCGCGCTCACGATGTGGAAGGTGCCGCCCTGTACGGGATCCCAGCAGTGATCGTCGCATGGGGTTACGCTCTGCATGGGGAGGAGGACTCGGCGGCCTGGTCGGTCGGGTCCATTGCAGATCTGCGCGAGGTACTTGGTGTCTGATCAACTACACGTGTGTTTCGTGTGCACCGGCAACATCTGCCGGTCACCTATGGCACAGAACATCTTTCAGTCGGCACTCGACGACTCGGGCCTGGGTGCGCGGGTCCGGGTGACCAGCTGCGGGACCACCGGGTGGCACACCGGCGAACCGGCCGACAACCGCGCGCGGACCGAGTTGCTGGCACACGGGTACCCGGACGCCCACGTGGCATCCCAGTTGTCCCCCGAACACTTCGACGCGGACCTGCTGGTGGCCATGGACGCCGGACACGTCCGCGAATTGGAACGCAAGCGGTTGGGAGAGCGGGTGCGTCTGCTCCGCAGCTTCGATCCCGGTGCGGACCCCGACGACCTGGATCTCAACGATCCCTACTACGGGACCGGCGAGGATTTCGAGGAGACCCGCGAACAGATCGAGGCCGCCATCCCAGGCCTGCTGGCGTGGGTTCATGCGACGCTGGACGGCAACTGAGCCGACCGTCACCCCGGCGACACGAGATTGTGCACGAAACGGATCTTGTCCAACACGCGGTCGGGCAGCAGATACGGGTACAGATCGGGATGTCCCATCGAGCGGTTGATCTGATTCAGCGCCCAGCTCAGCGGTAACCACCACTCCACCAGCTGTTCGAATCCCATGTCGCCGGACATCACGCTCTCCGGCGACGAACCGGCGGGTGCCATCGCGAACGATGCCGCGGTGTCGAGGGTGTCCCGGATGTGCAGGTAATGCGCAAACGTCTCGGCGAAGTCCTCGGCCGGATGGGTGGCGGCTGCGGCCGACACGTAGTCCTGTTCCCAGCCGGGCGGCACTGATGGCGAGAGGCCCCGACCCGACGCTGCCTGATGGTTCTCGTCCGGATCGCCGAACAGCTCGACGAACCGCGCGCGTGCCGCGGCGTCGGTCAGGACCAGCTGGTAATAGTGGCCGACGTCGTGAGGAAGATGCCCCAGCACGGCGCGGTACGGCTCCGACAACTCCACCTCATCTGGTCGCGGTGCACGTCGTCACCTTCGCCCGGTCGCGTTCGAGTGAATTGCGACAACGCTACCGCGGGCCGCCCCCACCGAGCGTCACGCCGGGCCGAGTCGATTTCGTCCGCTCGGTACCGTTGTGGTGTGCATGTGTTGCGGACGTTCCTACGCCCGGGGTGGCTGGCCCTGGGTGTGGTGGTCGTGGCGTTCGCCGCGATGTGCTTCACCCTGCTCGCACCATGGCAGCTGGGCAAGAATTCTGACACCGAACATCGCAACGACCTGATCACGTCCGCCATGTCGCAGTCGGCAGTGCCGATCGACGAGGTCGCACCGGCCGGGGCCGGGTTCGACCCCTCGACCGAATGGCGTGAGGTCACATTGCGTGGGCGCTATCTGACCGATCGCGAGGTCCTGGTACGCCTGCGGTCGGTGGACGAACGGCCGGCCGTCGAGGTACTCACCCCGTTCGCCACCGACGACGGTTCCCGCGTGGTCCTCGTCGACCGCGGGTACGTCCGCCCCGAGCAGGGCGCGTTGCCGTCGATTCCCGCCGCGCCCTCCGAGTCGACCACGATCGACGCGCGAATCCGGAAGGGTGAGGGCACATCTCCGGGCCGCGGCGCCCATACCGAAGCGGGACGAGCGGCCGTCTACACCATCGACCCGGCCGAAGTCGGCCGCGCGGTCGATACGTCGCTGGACCCGTTCTATCTGCAACTGTCGCCCGACCAGCCCGGTTCCCTCGGCGAGATCTCGCTTCCCCAACTGGATTCGGGCCCCTACCTCTCGTACGGCCTCCAGTGGCTGGCGTTCGGGATCATGGCGCCGCTGGGCGCCGGATATTTCATCTATTCCGAGATCCGGCAGCGACGTCGGGCAGCACGGATGGCATCCGAGACCGAGTCCGGCATCGCGGTCGGCTCACCCGACGCGACCGCGGACCCGTCCGCTGCGGCCCGCAGCCGCCGAGAGCGCGTCCGCGCTGATCTGCGTGAGGCGGGCACCGCATCGGGTGCCCGGCAGCGTCATCAGATCGGCAACGCTCCGGAATCGGAAACAGCGGACGCTGACGTGCGCGCCAAGCTCAGTCGCCGCTACGGCGATTGACCAGAATCGCGATCATCGCCGCGGTCAGCGCGGCCGCCACCTGAACCCGGCGCGACAGGTGTACCGCGGCCCGCAGGTCGGTCGTCGTCGGCGCCGCCCCGGTCCCCAACAGCGGGCGGTTCTCGACGCCATGTCGATACTCGGTGCGCCCGCCGAGTCGGACGCCGAGCGTCCCGGCGAAGGCGGACTCGACGACCCCGGCATTCGGGCTCGGATGGCGACCGGCATCGCGACGCCAGGTGGCGACGGTCCGCGTCGGCGCACCGCCGAGCGCCACCACCAGCAGGCCGGACAGCCGGGCGGGCACCAGGTTCGCCAGGTCGTCGAGGCGCGCGGACGCCCATCCGAATCGCTGGTAACGAGGATTGCGATAGCCGACCATCGCGTCGAGGGTGTTGGCGGTGCGGTATGCGAGCAGGCCGGGCACGCCGGCCACCGCGCCCCACAACAGTGGCGCCACTGCGGCGTCGGAGGTGTTCTCGGCGATCGATTCCACTGCAGCGCGGATCATTCCGGCCTCGTCCAGAGCGTCCGGGTGGCGACCGCACAGGCTGGGGACCAAGCGCCGTGCCGCGTCCAGGTCGCCCGCGTCGAGGGCGTCGGCCATCGCCACACCCACCCTGCACAACGTCGTCCCGCCGAGCACCGCCCAGGTGGTTGTGGCGGTGACCAGAACCGTGCCCTTTGCACCCGCCCGTCTCGTCGCGAGCGCGCCGATGCCCCACGCCGCCGCCACACTCAGCCCGGTCAGCCCGGCACCCCGGGCGTGCGCATCCCCGTACAGCTGTTGCTCGAGTACCGCGATCGCGCGGCCGATGCCGGCCACTGGATGCCAGCGCGGCGGATCGCCCAGCAACCGATCGGCGAGGGCGCCGAGCACGAGGCCGCTCGCGATGCCGCGCCCCGATCGGGCACGGCGGATGGGCGCAGGTGGGAGCGATGGATGCGGCACGTCGGCGATCGTATCCGCGCTCGATCCTGCGACCGTCGGCGGCGGCATAGACTCACCGCAATGCCCAGATCCCAGGCCGAGCCCGTCGCCGGCACCTATTCGATCGACACCGGCGTGGCCGAGTTGATGCCGGACACCATTGCCGGTGGGTGGCTGCTCACTGTCAACGGGTCGCAGAGTTCCCACATCCACCCCGACCCCGCGGTCCTCGACTTCGAGTACATGCGGCAGATGAGCGCGGTGATGGCGGAGAGGTTTCCGTTCGACAGCCCGCTGCGCGTTCTGCACCTGGGTGCGGCGGCCTGTGCGTTGCCACGGTTCGTCGCCGGCCGATACCCGGCCTCGAAGCAGGTGGCAGTGGAGATCGACGGTGAGCTCGCGCGCCTGGCCCGCGAGTGGTTCGATCTGCCCCGCGCTCCCCGGTTACGCATCAGGGTCGGCGATGCCCGCGAGGTGGTGACGTCGCTGACCGCGAACACTCGCGACGTGATCGTGCGGGATGCATTCGCCGGCGCCCGCACTCCACGCCACCTGACCAGCCGGGAGTTCCTCGAGCAGGCCCACCGCGTGTTGGCCCCCGGCGGCCTGTACCTCGCCAATTGTGGCGACAACCGGGATCTGGCGCTGGCCCGCGCGGAAGTGTCCACCGCCACGACCGTGTTCCGGCACGTCGCGTTGATCGCCGATGCGGCGATGTTCAAGGGCCGACGCACCGGCAACATCGTCCTTGCGGCCGCCGATCAGCCGATCTCCGCGACCCCGGAACTCGTCCGAACGCTGCTGAGTGATCCACAACCCGCCCAGATCCTCGACGGCCCACGCGCCCGCGAGTTCGGTTCCGGCGCGATCATCACCGACGCCCCCACCGCTGGTTGACGAAACCGGCCAGCACCCCGCCCAACTCATCCGTTCAGACGACACCGGGTTCTCGACAGTGAACCTTCGGATTCCGAACTCGAAACCTGCCTCGCACACACGTTCGCATGCGACGCGCTCCCGAGCGTCAGATCACGTAGTTGAGGGCGCCGACTATGGCTCGACCGATCTCGTCGTCCCCGGCGATCGCGACCCGGCTCGGGTCCGCACTTGTCCGTCCGCCGGCCAAGCGGGCGAGGTCGATCGAATCGACGGTCAGCGTGACATCGGCGGAGTCGTCGCCGTCCGGGAACTGATCGACCTTGGCAGCCCGGTCATCGACGTAGATCCGGATGCGCCGGGCCGCGAGGCCCTCGAGCACGAACAGCACACAGCTGCCCTTTGGAGTCGCGGCTCGCTTCCCGACCACGAACGGCAGCGACGCGGCGATCTCGTCGAGTGCCACACCGGCCGGCCCCTCGTCCGAGGGGGCCGACCCACCGGTGCTGTCGCGTAGGTCGATCTCGTGCATCCAGCAGTCGAAGACCCTGATGCGCATGAATCGCCCATACGTGTCCTGGCCGGCGGGGGTGAGCGCGTCGGAGTCGAACTGCTCTTGTGTCATCGCACGCAGATGTTCGGTGCGGACACCGACGATCTCCCGGAACGCCTCCATCACATCCGCACGCGGCGATTCCCGATAGTGGTCGAGCCATCGTTCGTTGAGTTCACCGATGGGATTGCGGACATGCTCGAGTCCACTGACGTCGCGGGCGGCGGTTACGTCGCGCCCCTCGAGGATGCTCTCGGTTCCGATCACGTGCGCCACGATGTCGGCGATCGACCAGCCCGGCAGTATCGAGTCCGCCGACCATTGTTCGTCGCTCAGCGCAGACACCACATCGTCCAACGTCTGCCACTGCGCGATGAGCGCGTCGACGATGGGCTCCGCGGGCAACACGGTCTTGGCCATGGGTGGCCTCCTTGGTCATCGAAGGGTCTGTCATCGAAGGGTCTGTCATCGAAGGGTCTGTCATCGAAGGGTCTGTCATCGAAAGGTCTGTCATCGAACCGGTTCCAGGCAACTCGAGGGCGCCGCGACCAGCGAACAGACCTCGGCGCTGCGGGTCGGCCGGTACTCGGCCGGAACCCCGTTGGCGGCCGTGATCCGCCGGTAGGCCTCGACCGCATCCGTCGGCCGGCGGGTCAGTGTCGGGTCGGTCCCCACGTCCACCGTGTAGAGCCCGAACCTCGGTGTGTAGCTTCCCCACTCGTAGTTGTCGGTGAGACTCCAGTAGTTGTACCCGATGACGTCGACGCCGTCGCCGCGGGCCCGTTGCAGCCAGTAGACGAGATCGCGCAGATGGTCCCCACGCCGATACCCGTCCGGCCGGTCGGCGCCGTCGCGTGTGGGCATACCCGACTCCACCACATACAGCGGGATGCCCGGGAAGCGCCGGGCATAGTCACGCAGCGCGTAGTAGAGACCGTCGGCCGCAACGGGGGCCAGCCACTGTTCCTCGGTCGCCGCACGCCAAGCATTCGTGTCACCCGGCGACACCGAGTAGTAATAGTCGATCCCGATGAAGTCGAGGGCGCCGCGGAGCCGATCGAGGTAAGCGATGTCGAGAGCCGGCTCCACCGTGGGAATGTAGGCGACATTCGACGACACCATGGCGTTCGGGTCTCGGCGGTGGATGTAGCGGTAGATCGCCCGATGCACGTCGACGAGACCGTCGACCATCGTCGGGACGGCTGCCGGCGTGATCCCCCCGATGCGCAGCTCGTTGGTCACGTAGGTGAACGGTTCGTTGATGGTGATCCAGTAGGGGTGGAACCGGTCGTAGCGGTTCACCACGCGCCGCGCGTTGCGCAGCCAGTCCTCGCGTGTGGCCGGGTCGGCCCACCCACCTCGGTCGGCGATCCAGCCGGGATACACCCAGTGGTCCAGCGTGATCATCGGGCGCATGCCGGCGGCGACGATCGCGGCGACCACATCGTCGTAGTAGGCCAGCTCGTCGTGGTCGATCACGCCCGGCCGCGGCTCGATGCGCGCCCATCCCACTCCGATGCGGTAGACGCCGACACCCAGCCGGGCGGCACGTGCGATGTCCTCGCGGTAGCGGTGCCGGAAGTCCACCGATGTCCCGACCCGGTCGTGCGTGCGGCCCGAGTGGGTGTGGCGCCGCCAGTTGCTGTCGGGCGACGACCCTTCGCTCTGGAAACCGCTCGATGACACGCCCCACGCGAACGTGCTCGGTAGACGCGCCGGCGCTGCACCGGCGGGCGGTGCGATTGTCCCGAGGAGAAGTATCACGGCGACAACGACGATGGCCGACAACACTGTGGTCGAGCGCGCGGCGGGTGGGGCGGCATGGGACGCTTTGCCTCGGAGCACCAGCCAAGGATTCCAGATGCGGCGCGCGTGGGAGGAGGAAACCGCAGTCCGGCCAACACCACCCGATGCCACCGAACCGCGCCGTACTCTGTGGCGATGTCCGGCTCCCGACGTCGCATCCGGCGGCGCCTCTCCGTCGTCTGGTTAGGTCTCATCCTCGCCTCGGGACTGGGTGCGAGCCTCGCCCCCGCAGTGACCGCAACGCCCCTACCGCCGTTCGACGCTCCTGCGCCGCACGGCCACCACGCAGCCGTCCACCCGGTGTCCGGATGCGCCGGGAACTCTGTGCGACCGGGGTCGAGCATGGTGCGGTCGGTGTCGGTGGGTGGTGTGACGCGCCGATTTCGTGTGCACGTTCCCGCGTTCTATCCCGGCACGGTGCCGGTGCCGCTGATCCTCGCCTACCACGGGCGGGCCGAACGCGCCGCTGCCTTCGAGCGCTACACCGGCCTCTCGGGTCTGCCCGCGGTGGTGGTGTATCCGGTCGCCGCTCCCGGCCGGGGTGGCGCGTCGGCGTGGCAGGGCGCACCCTATTCGTCGCCGCGGGCCGATGATGTCGGATTCACCCGCGCCATGCTGCGCGACCTGCGGTCACGGTTCTGCGTGGATCGCGGTCGCACGTATGCGATCGGCCGGTCCAACGGCGGTGGGCTCGTGGCGATGCTGGCCTGTCGGCTTCCCGCGGACTTCGCCGGCTTCGCGACCGTCGGGGCGGCGGTATATCAGCAGGCCGTGGCCGGGTGCGCCCATGGCCCGGCCATCTCGCTGATCGACTTCCACGGCACCGCCGACCGCACGATCGCCTATCGAGGCGGTACGAAACTCGGTGCTTCCTACCTCTCGACCTCGAGTTGGCTACGACGGTGGACCCAGCGCGCAGGCTGCGTGGACGCACCGCTGGTGGTGCCGATGAACCGCGCCGTCGACCGGATCTCGTGGCCGCTGTGTGCACGTCCGGAGGCCGCGGTGGTGCACTACCGACTGGGTGGCGGAACCCATCGCTGGCCGGCGCCGATCCCCGGCCACAGCACCGGCAGCGTCGGCGACACGGTGTCGGCCACCGAGCTGATCTGGCAGTTCTTCCTCACCCATCCGCGCTTGGGTTCGTCGTGATCTCGCAGTCATGTGCCTGGCGTCCCGCGCGGGAACACTAGCCTGAAGTGATGAGCACCGACGTCCCGACCATCGAGTTGTCCACTGGCACGCTGATCCCTCAGCTCGGCCTCGGCGTGTGGCAGGCCGATGACGCCGACACCGAGCACGCGGTCGGCTACGCCATCGGCGGGGCCGGGTACCGGCACATCGACACCGCGGCCGCCTACGGCAACGAGGCCGCAGTCGGACGGGGCATCGCCGGCTCCGGCGTCGACCGATCGGATGTGTTCGTCACGACGAAGCTCTGGAACGCCGACCACGGCCGCGACCGGACACACGCAGCGCTCGACGCCAGCTTGGCGCGTCTCGGACTCGACCACGTCGATCTGTATCTGATCCACTGGCCGCTGCAGAACCGCGAACGGATGATCGAGACCTGGGGCGCGATGGCCGAGCTCCGCGATACCGGTAAGGCACTGTCGATCGGTGTGTCGAATTTCGAACCCCATCACCTCGACGCCATCATCGACGCGACCGGTGTGGTGCCCGCCGTCAACCAGATCGAGTTGCATCCGCGGTTGGCCCAGCGCGAACTGCGCGACTACTGCAAATCACGCGGCATCGCCGTCGAGGCGTGGAGCCCGTTGGGCGGCAGCGGCGCCGGTTGGGGTACCGACTCGTCGCCCAACACCCTGCTGACCGACCCGACCCTGAGCCGCATCGGCGAACGGTACGGCCGATCGGCGGCCCAGGTGATGATCCGCTGGCATCTGCAGAACGGCGTGATCGCGATCCCCAAGTCTGTGCACGACAAGCGCATCGCGCAGAACATCGACGTCCTCGACTTCGAGTTGGGCGCCGACGACCTGGCCGCTATCGCCGAACTGGACACGGGCACCCGCGTGGGGGCCCATCCGGACGAACTGAATCTCGGGGCGCGCGAGTAGCCGCCGGGGAGTCAATCGCGGTTTTGCAGGCGGACCGACAACGTCTGCGCCTGATCGAGGAGCAACTCACCCATCATCGCTCGGCGGTCACGGCCGAACCTCGTCTGCACGCCGGTCACACTCAACGCCCAGGCGGGCCGTCCGGCCCGATCGAACACCGCGGCGCCCAGACCCCAGCTCCCCTCCACCAGCAGCGCCGGGTTGGTGGCATACCCGTCGCGACGGGTGCGGGCGATCCGCCTGCGCACTTCGTTCTCGGAATGCTCGTCCCCCCAGTGAGATTCGAGTGCGCTGCGGGAGAAGTACTCGTTCACCTCCCGATCCGGTAGGTGACTCAGGATGGCCAGTCCCGCGGTGGCCACGCCGAGCGGAAACCGGATGCCCACATACAGCACATGTGAGCGCAGCGGGAAGCTGCCCTCGCGGCTCAGCACACACACTGTCTCGTCACCGCGCCGAGCCGAGAGAAACGCACTCTCACCGGTGTCGCGGGCCAGACGCTCCACGATGTCGGACGCCGCCGCGGTGATGTCATAGCGCTGCGCGGCGCCCGCACCCAGCAGGTACAGCTCGGGGCCCAGCGACCACATCCCGCTGGTGCTGTCCCGATCGACCATCCCCTGCTGGGCGAGCGCAGTCAGCAGACGATGCGCGGTGGGCCGGGCCAGATCGGTGGCGCGCGCCAGCTCGGAGGTGGTGGCACCACCCGTTTCGGTGGCGGCCACAGCACGCAACAACGCCGCGGCGCGGTCGATCACCTGGCTACCGGATGCGCTGGACATGGGCTCGACAATAGCGTTCATAGAATGAACGCGTTACGTCCACCAAGATCATCTGTCGAGCAATAGGCGCAATATTTGGTCAGAAGATTGCGGCATGACGTGCAGATGAGCAGACTCACCCCCAGTAACTTTCGCGTTCATTGAACGAACGCAGGCGCGGTGGAGGTGTCATGGCAACACAGGTGAGCACTACGGTGGGCGAGGCGATCGCCGACATCGTCAGCGGCAGCACGCTCGCTGTCGGGGGCTTCGGGCTGTGTGGGATACCCGACAAGCTCATCGAGGCAGTCGCCGAATCCGGCGCCACCGACCTCGAGGTCTATTCCAACAACTGCGGGGTGGACGACCACGGGCTGGGCATCCTGTTGTCATTGGGCCGAATCCGCCGCGTCACTGCGTCCTACGTCGGCGAGAACAAGGAGTTCGCGCGTCAGTACCTGGCCGGCGAACTCGAGGTCGAGCTCACCCCGCAAGGCACTCTCGCCGAACGACTGCGCGCCGGCGGCAACGGAGTTCCGGCTTTCTACACACCGGCTGGGGTGGGGACGCCCATCGCCGACGGCGGCATGCCGTGGCGCTACGCCACCGACGGCACGGTCGCCGTCGCGTCACCGCCGAAGGAGACGCGGGTGTTCGGTGGCAAACGGTATGTACTCGAAGCGGGCATCCACGCCGACTTCGCGCTCGTGCATGCCCGTGTCGGCGACACCCACGGCAATCTCGTGTTCGACAAGACCGCGATGAATTTCAATCCCCTCGCAGCGATGGCCGGCCGCATCACCATCGCGCAGGTCGAGGAGCTCGTCGAGCCGGGCACGATCGACCCCGCCGACGTGCATCTGCCGGGGGTGTTCGTGCAGCGGATCGTGCGCACCGGACCTCAGGACAAGCACATCGAGAAACGCACGATCAGCACCACCGAAGGAGCCGCCTGATGACCACCACCGTGACCGGCTGGACTCGGCAGCAGATGGCCGCACGCGCCGCCGCCGAGATGATCGACGGCGAGTACGTCAACCTCGGCATCGGGCTGCCCACACTGATCCCGGATCACCTCCCCGCCGACATCCACGTGACGCTGCACTCCGAGAACGGCATCCTGGGCACCGGCGGGTACCCGACCGAGGACGCCGTCGACGCCGACCTCATCAACGCCGGCAAGGAGACCGTCACCGTCAGATCGGGTGCGGCATTCTTCGATTCGGCGATCTCGTTCGGGATGATCCGCGGCGGCCACATCGACACCGCGGTGCTCGGTGGGATGCAGGTCTCGCGCACCGGCGACCTGTCGAACTGGATGGTGCCCGGCAAGATGGTCAAGGGCATGGGCGGCGCGATGGACCTCGTTCACGGCGCGGCTCGGGTCATCGTGCTCATGGAACACACGACCCGCAACGGTGACCCCAAGATCCTCGATACCTGCACGCTGCCCCTCACCGGCGCGGGTGTCGTCAACCGGATCATCACCGATCTCGCGGTGATCGACGTGATGGGCGACGGCACGCTGCTGCTCACCGAAGTCGCTGCCGGCGTGAGCGTCGATGATGTGGTCGCACGCACGGGTGCCGAGCTCACCGTCGACGTGGGTTGAGAGTCACCGGCCACTCACGCACCCGCTGAAGCCGGACTCACCCCACCGGCACGCACACGATCGTGATGCACACCGTCTTGGGTGCGTCCGGGATCGGGAAGATCGGCACCAGCGGCACCGGCAACAACGGCACCGGCAGCAGCGGCACGGGCAGGATCGGCACCGGGATCTCGGGCACTTCGATCGTTGCTGCCTCATGCGTTGTGGGTGCCGCCGACGCGGTGGGCGTGACGGCCAGCGCCGCTGCCGCTGCGAGACCTACCCCTGCTGCCAGCTTCTTGAGATGTGCGGTCATGATTGTGCTCCTGGAGATCCTCGAGAATCAGACCGCTGATTGTGGACCGGCAGGGATTCAACAAGAGCCGACTGATCATTTCGTTACTGACACAAAACAATTGGTCCACCTGACCCGGCTGCGGGCTGCCACACCGTGCGGGTCGGGCTCCACGTCGATTTTCGCACACGGCGATGGCGATATCGAGAGAATCGTCATTCGACGGACGGAGTCGATCGGGGCACAACGGTGTCGACCGCGCCGACCAATGCGGTCAACGCCTGTCCGCAAAAGACGGCAGTATGGTCACATGTTGGAGACCTCTGCCCGCCTGTTGGCGTTGCTGAGCCTGTTGCAGACCCGCCGCGAGTGGTCGGGTTCTGAGCTCGCCGACCGGCTGCACATCACCACCCGCACGGTGCGTCGTGACATCGACAAACTCCGCGAACTCGGCTATCCGGTCGACGCCACCGTCGGTGTCGGGGGCGGCTACCGACTCGGCGCGGGGGCGGAGATGCCGCCACTGCTGCTCGACGATCAGGAGGTACTCGCGGTGGCGCTCGGCCTCAACGAGATCACCACCGGGTCGGTCAGCGACATGGCCGAGGCATCGGCAGGCGCACTCGCGAAGCTCCGTCAGGTGATGCCGTCACGACTGCGCCACCGGCTCGATGCGCTCACCATGGAGGCCGTGCCACGCGAGACCCGAAATCCCGTCTCCGGTGCGACCCTCACCGACATCGCCACCGCGTGCCACCGCACCGAACGCCTGCGATTCGACTACCGACGCGGCGACGGGACCGAGAGCCGACGCGAGGTCGAGCCGTACCGGCTGGTTCGCAGCGGGCTGCGGTGGTACCTGATCGGTTGGGATCTCGGGCGCGACGACTGGCGATCATTCCGGGTCGACCGCATGGAACCGAAGACACCGACCGGTCCGCGCTTCGTCCCGCGTGAGCTCCCAGAGGGCGGTGCCACCGGATACTTGTCCCGGAGCCTCGGGGCGGTGTATCGACGCGCGTCGGCGCGCGTACGTGTCCACGCGCCGCTGGCCACTGTTGCCGCCATGGTGCACGACGAGTGGGGCACCATCGAGGCGGGAGACGAGAACAGCTGCGAATTGGTGCTTTTCAGTACATCTCTGGTCAGCATCGCGCGCTGGTTGCGCGCCTTCGACGCCGACTTCACCATCCTGGAGCCGCCCGAACTCATCGACGAATGTCGGGCGGTGGCCCGCTATCACGACGACGTCGCGGCACGATACCTGCGCGCGGCCGACGCCGCCGAACGATCATGAACGTCGCCGACCTGCCCGCGTTGCTGGCGCAGACCACGCAACGATTGCGTACTGCCGGTTGTGTGTTCGCCGAGGAGGAAGCACAACTGTTGCTGGCCCATGCCGACAACGAGACCCAGCTCGCCGCCTGGATTGCTCGCCGCGTGACCGGAGAACCGCTCGAGGTGGTGCTCGGCCGGATGACCTTCTGTGGGCAGACCGTGTTCGTCGATGCCGGAGTGTTCGTCCCACGCCGACGCACCGAGTGGTTGGTCCGACAGACCGTCGCGGTCACCCGGGCCGGTTCGTCGGTGGTGGACATGTGCTGCGGGACCGGTGCGATCGGTCTCGTGGTGGCGCGCGAGGTCTCTGACATCCGGTTGTATGCCTGCGATATCGATCCGGCTGCGGTGCGCTGCGCGGCCCGCAACATCGAACCGCTCGGTGGCCGAACATTCTGCGGTGACCTGTTCGACCCGCTGCCCGCGGCGTTGCGCGGCACCGTCGACAGCATCGTCGTGAACGCCCCGTACGTACCGACCGCCGAGATCGCCCACATGCCTCCCGAAGCACGTGACCACGAGCCGCGGCAAGCCCTCGACGGCGGGGCAGACGGCGTCGACCATCACCGCCGGATCGCTGCTGCGGCGGGCGAATGGCTACGACCGGGTGGTCACGTCCTGATCGAAACCGGCGCGGCGCAGGCGGGACTGACCGCCGAAGCACTGTCGGAGCACGGTCTGCTGACCTCGGTGGCGTCGTCTGACGAGCTGGCGGCGACGGTTGTGACGGGACGCCTGCGAGGCCGGTGAATCCACAGCGCCCCGGCCGCGGGTGAGCGGTCGGGGCGCGGTGAGTTGTCTGACACCACCCCCGGAGTCCCGCGGGTACGGGGATGTCGACAAAGGTGGTGCGTCCTCGGGATCGCCCGGGGCGAGTGCAACGATCGATCCGTCGGCGCCCTCGACGCTACCGGGCGATCCGGCACCGGTCGAACAGCGCCGGATGAACAACGGATGAAGCATCTGATCAACTGCGCGAACGCGTTTCGCACTGTTCCGCAGCCCGCTCGCATGCGCACCCGACGCACGCCTTCCGACGCTGTCGGCGGCCCGTGACATGCTGTCAGCCGACCGCCTGTGACACGAAAGCGCCGATGCCGAAGACGACACCGATCCGACGACGAACCTGGCTGCTGCTCGGGGTTCTTCTCGTGGCTGCCCTCGGACTCGTGGTGGTCAGCGCGCTGCCCGATGCCGACGACACCACCGCCGGCGGCGACCGCACGGCAGTGGGCTCGACCGTGCCGAGTGCGCCCGCAAGCGGTTCCGCAGCCCGGTCGGTCTCCCCTGCCCCGGAGACCACCGCACCGCCCGCCGGACAGTCGGAAGCCGTCCGACGCTCCCTGACGATGTTGGACACCCTGGCGGTGAAGGGTCGGGCACCCAGGACCGGATACGAACGCGAGCAGTTCGGACAATCATGGTCAGACGACGTGAGCGTCACCGACGGCCATAACGGATGCGACACCCGCAACGACATCTTGCGCCGCGACCTCACCGACGTCGCGCTGAAACCCGACACCCGCGGCTGTGTGGTTCTCGCCGGCACACTCGACGACCCGTACACCCGTCAGACGATCTCCTTCACCCGTGGTCCGGACACCTCCGCTCGGGTCCAGATCGACCATGTTGTCGCCCTGTCGGATGCGTGGCAGAAGGGAGCGCAGCAACTCGACGCCGATCGGCGGCGTGACTTCGCGAACGACCCGCGAAACCTGCAGGCAGTAGCCGGGTCGGCGAACCAACGCAAAAGCGACGGGGACGCGGCCACCTGGCTGCCGCCGAACAAGAGCTACCGATGTACCTACGTATCCCGCCAGATCGAGGTGAAGTCGTTGTATCGGCTCTGGGTGACGCCGGCGGAGAAGGACGCGATGACACGGGTGCTCACGGCCTGTTCCGGCACCGCGATCCCGACATCAGAGACAGCATCGCCCCCGCCGACGAAGACCGACCGGGTCGCGCCGGCCTCCTACTTCCCGAACTGCGCGGCAGCGCGTGCCGCGGGGGCCACGCCGTTGCGGCTTGGTCAGCCGGGGTACCGCGCCGCACTCGACGGCGACGGTGATGGGGTCGCCTGCGAGTAAGCCCGGCGCTGTCGCGGAGGTGTCGCAACATACCTCCTGAGGCAACCCACTCGGCGCGGCCTCGCGGATGGATCAGCTGGCGAACAGCAGAGCCGGGAGCAGCGAGCTCCCGAGCGTCGCGCTCCCGACGATGCCGACCCCGAGCGCTGCGCTGCCGGCTGCGGCAATCGCGCGCCTCGCGTTGATCAATCGCACGTGGAAAGTCTCGTACAACGTCCGCGGATCGAGTGTTCGAGCCCGCGGCACCCTTTTCACACGACCGCTCGACGACACATCCGCGGTGGTGCGCGCAAAGGGATTCGAACCCCTGACCGCTGGTGTGTAAGACCAGAGCTCTACCGCTGAGCTATACGCGCAAGTGACGATCCGGCTATTCAATTACCGCCGGACGCCAACTCATGAATGTAATGGGTATCTCGTCAGAGCCCAAACCGGCCGACCCGTCACCGCGGCGACGGGGCCGCTCCGTCCTCGGCCACGGCGAGCAACGCTTTGTCCCACAGCGAAGAATCGCGCGCCTCCCCGGGCTCGAGCATGTCGCTGAATCGGATGATGCCGTCCCGATCCACGAGGAAGGTGGCCCGGTTCGCGTACCCGGAGACCTCGTTGAAGGCCCCGTACGATCGTGCGACCTCGCCGTGCGGCCAGAAGTCCGAGAGGATCGGGAACAAGAACCCTTGCGCCGAGGACCACACCTTGTGCGTCGGCGGCGGCCCCACCGAGATCGCGACGGTCCGCAACCCCTCGTGGATAAAGCTCGGCTCATGATCTCGGATGTAGCCCAGTTCGCCCTGACACGTGCCAGTGAACGCCAGCGGGAAGAACACCAGCAGCACCTGCCCGTCGGCACGCAGCCGGGACAGCGAGACGCGCTGATTGTTCTGATCACGCAGTTCGAAGTCCGGGGCCGCCTCCCCCACCTCCAGCGGCGACGTCGGCTGTTCGGCGACCTCGCTACTCATGCGCGCTTACGGGATTTGGGCTGAACCAGCCGTGATCCCGACCATCTCCCCAGACTGAGCACATTGGTCTGAGTCAGCCCCGCAGTCGGTGCGGACTCGGCGATCTCACTGGGATCGACGTGACCATCGGTTCCGGTCTTGGGTGAGAACACCCAGACGTACCCGTCATCGGCCAGCGGTCCGATCGCATCCATCAACGCATCAACGAGGTCACCGTCACCGTCGCGCCACCAGAGCACGACCACGTCGATCACTTCCTGGGCGTCCTCGTCGAGCATTTCCTCACCGATGACGTCCTCGATGTCGGCCCGCAACTCGTCGTCGGTGTCCTCATCCCAACCGAGTTCCTGCACGACCATGCCAGACGTGAATCCGAGCTTGTGGGCGCTATTGTCCCCAGCGCTGCTGGACTCTGTGGCGGCTACCACCGCGTGTGACCTCCCTGCCAATGCGTATTCGACTGTCAGCTTAGAGAACAGCCTAAATGCTCGGGGTGCAACCCGAACAGGGGTATGCGGACACCAGGTCGTCACCCGTCATGGCGTCGCCGGGGCCGATGGCGCCGTCGAAGGGGGCGCAACCGTCTGCGGCGCACCCGACCCGGGCGCCGGAGCCGGCGACGCGTCGGAGGTCGGCGGCAGCGGTAGGTACTGCGCGCACCTGTCCAACACGAGGTTCTTGTCTTTCGTCCACTCCGCCGCGATCGGGTTGAGGCCGGTCAACCGCCGCTTGGCGATGGCGTCACCGAGTCGTCCGGTGGAGTCGAGGAACTGCGCGGTCGGATCGGCCACGTCCTCGGGTGTGACAGACGAGAGATGCCCACGGATCACGTCCGAACCCGCGATCAGACTGGCGCGCGCCCGGTCGTCGAGGTCACCCACCCGGTCGTAGCTGTGCACCTCGCTGAGACGTTGGACGAACGCGTTGTAGCCGCGCACCATCACCACCATCGACGACATGGCTTCCCGACACAGGTCCACGCCGTCCTGCCGAATCGACGACGCCACCGAGGCCGACAATTCGGCCTGGTAGGCGGCCACCTGGCCGGGCGCGGCGGAACCCGAGCCGTCGATCGGTGTCGCGCAACCCGCGGTCCCGAAGCCCGCGGCGACGACGATCCCGACCGCGATCGACGACCTACGCACCCGACTCATCGTCGTGCGTGTGACCCCATGATCACCGTCGCCCCGCATCGCTCTCCTGACTCATCAGTAACAAACACCGAAACGCTACCGCAGGTCGCAGCGGGTGGCAGCCATCCGGCGACAACCTCGCCCACCCGGTGCCAACCGTAGTGACATGCGGCACGATAAGAGGGGGACGCCGTGGTCCCGACATCATGGGAGCGGCCCCGTGTCATCGCACGCCGGACACCACCGTGTTCGGCCGACCGAGGGAGTAGGCATCACAGTGACCGAACAGGCAGAACACACGACGACCAAGGAGTCCGGCTCGCAGAAGCCGGCCGAGGGCGCCAACGGCGATGGTCGTAACCGTGTCCGGGTGATCCGCGAAGGGGTCGCCTCGTACCTGCCCGACATCGACCCCGACGAGACCGCCGAATGGCTCGAGTCCTTCGACGACATGCTCGATCACGCCGGGCCCGGGCGCGCCCGGTATCTGATGCTGCGACTGCTCGAACGCGCAGGCGAGAAGCGCGTGTCCATCCCGTCACTGACCTCGACCGACTACGTCAACACGATCCCGACCGAGAGCGAACCCTGGTTCCCCGGGGACGAGGACGTCGAGCGCCGGTTCCGCGCCATGCTGCGCTGGAACGCGGCGATCATGGTGCATCGGGCCCAACGTCCCGGTGTCGGCGTCGGCGGTCACATCTCCACGTACGCGTCGTCGGCGGCCCTCTACGAAGTCGGCTTCAACCACTTCTTCCGCGGACTCGATCATTCGGGCGGCGGCGACCAGATCTTCATCCAGGGCCACGCCTCCCCCGGCATCTACGCTCGCGCATACCTCGAAGGGCGCATCGACGAACACCGGATGGACGGGTTCCGCCAGGAGCACAGCCACGCCGGTGAGGGTGGCGGTCTGCCCTCGTATCCGCACCCACGATTGATGCCGGAGTTCTGGCAGTTCCCGACGGTGTCGATGGGCATCGGACCGATGAACGCCATCTATCAGGCGCGCTTCAATCACTACCTGCACGACCGGGGCATCAAGGACACCTCCGATCAGCACGTGTGGGCGTTCCTCGGCGACGGGGAGATGGATGAGCCCGAGTCCCGCGGCTTCGCCAGCTTCGCCGCGACCGAGGGCCTCGACAACCTCACCTTCGTGATCAACTGCAACCTGCAGCGGCTCGACGGTCCGGTCCGTGGCAACGGCAAGATCATCCAGGAGCTCGAATCGTTCTTCCGCGGCGCCGGCTGGAACGTCATCAAGGTGGTGTGGGGCCGCGAATGGGACTCGCTGTTCCACGCCGACCGCGACGGCGCCCTGGTCAACCTGATGAACACCACTCCCGACGGTGACTTCCAGACCTACAAGGCCAACGACGGCGCCTTCGTCCGCGAACACTTCTTCAACCGGGATCCCCGCACCAAGGAGCTGGTCAAGGAGCTTTCCGATGCCGACATCTGGAATCTCAAGCGAGGCGGTCACGACTACCGCAAGATCCACGCCGCCTACGCCTCGGCGATGGCCCACAAGGGCCAGCCGACGGTGATCCTCGCCCATACGATCAAGGGCTACACACTGGGCAAGCACTTCGAGGGGCGCAACGCGACGCACCAGATGAAGAAGCTGACCCTCGATGATCTGAAGGCCTTCCGCGACTCCACCCGAATCCCGATCAGCGACGAGCAGCTGGAAAAGGACCCCTATCTGCCGCCCTACTACCACCCCGGGATGGATGCACCGGAGATCCAGTACATGCTGGACCGCCGCAAGCAGCTCGGCGGCTCGTTGCCGGCCCGCCGGACAAAGTCAAAGGCCCTGAAACCCGACGTGAGCCGGGCACTCAAAACCGCAGGCAAGGGCTCGGGCAAACAACAGGTGGCCACCACCATGGCGCTGGTCCGCATCTTCAAGGACCTGCTGCGCGACAAGGAGATCGGCGACCGCATCGTGCCGATCATTCCGGACGAGGCACGTACCTTCGGCATGGATTCGTGGTTCCCGACACTCAAGATCTACAACCGCAACGGACAGCTGTACACCTCGGTGGATGCGGAGCTGATGCTCGCCTACAAAGAGGCCACCGACGGCCAGATCCTGCACGAGGGCATCAACGAGGCGGGGTCGGCGGCCTCGTTCACCGCGGTCGGCACGTCGTACTCCACCCACGACGAACCGATGATCCCGCTCTACATCTTCTATTCGATGTTCGGCTTCCAGCGCACCGGCGACAGCTTCTGGGCCGCAGGTGACCAGATGACCCGCGGGTTCGTCATCGGCGCGACGGCAGGTCGCACCACGCTGACCGGTGAGGGTCTGCAGCACGCCGACGGTCATTCCCCGCTGTTGGCCGCAACCAACCCAGCGGTCGTCTCCTACGATCCGGCCTTCGCGTTCGAGCTCGGCCACATCGTCGCCGACGGCCTCCAGCGTATGTACGGCGAGAACCCAGAGAACATCTACTACTACCTGACGGTCTACAACGAGCCGATCTCGCAGCCGGCCCAGCCGGAAAACCTCGACGTCGCCGGGCTGCTGAAGGGCATCTATCGGTTCCAGCCGGCGCCCGACGGCAAGAAGTTCTACGCCAACATCCTGGTGTCCGGGGTCACCATGCCGGATGCCTTGCGCGCGGCCGAGATCCTCGCCGACGAGTGGGATGTGGGCGCCAACGTCTATTCGGTGACCTCGTGGAGCGAACTGGCCCGTGACGGCGTCGAGGCCGACCGGCTCGGTGTCCGCGAACCGAACACGGCGCACCCACAGCCGTATCTGACCGAGGTGCTCGGTCAGACGGTCGGCCCGACGATCGCAGTCAGCGATTTCATGCGCGCGGTGCAGGAACAGATCCGCGCCTACGTGCCGGGCACCTATCTCACCCTGGGAACCGATGGGTTCGGCTTCTCCGACACACGTCCGGCCGCACGCCGGTTCTTCAACGTCGACGCGGAGTCGATCGTGGTCGGGGTGTTGGTCGGCCTGGCACGCGACAACAACATCCCGTTCACTGTCGCCCAGGAAGCTGCCGATCGCTACCAGATCACCGATGTGGCAGCCGCACCCGAGCAGACGAGCGACCCCGGGGTCGCCTGATCAGCCCATCGATGTCCTCGGCCACTCACCGTCTGCGGATCGGTGCGTGGCCGAGGGCATAGATTGAAGTGGTGACCGACGCTCCGCTGAACCCTGAGCCACCGCCGGCCGACGTATTCGGCGAACGGGGGGCGCACGTCCCGGCACCGGCGACGGTGCACGATGCGCTTCCCGACACGCTCTTGCGGCGCGTGAAACAGTACAGCGGTCGCCTGGCCACCGAGGCCGTGCATTCCATGCAGGACCAGCTGCCCTACTTCGGTGACCTCGATGCCGCCCAGCGGGCCAGCGTGCAGTTGGTGGTGCAGACCGCGGTGGTCAACTTTGTCGAGTGGATTCAGGACCCCGAGGGCAACGTCAAGTTCACCGTGCAGGCCTTCCAGGTGGTCCCACAGGATCTGGCCCGGCGCATCACCCTGCTGCAAACCGTCGAGATGGTCCGCGTGGCCATGGAATTCTTCGAGAAGTGGCTGCCCCTGCTGGCCCGCAACGACGCGCAGCTACGTGCGCTGACCGAATCGGTGCTGCGCTACGGCCGTGAGATCGGCTTTGCCGCCGCCTCCATCTACGCCTCGGCGGCCGAGTCGCGCGGCGCCTGGGATTCCCGGCTGGAGGCCTTGGTGGTGGACGCAGTGGTGCGTGGTGACACGGGACCGCAGTTGCTCTCGCGGGCCGCCGCCCTCAACTGGGACTCCGACGCACCGGCGACCGTCATCGTCGGCATACCCCCACCGGAGCAGAACGTGTCGGTGCCGTTGGCCATCCACAACACGGCCAAACAGTTCGACCGATCGGCGCTGTCGGTGGTGCAGGGCAAGTTCCTGGTGGCCATCGTCAGCGGCAGCATCCGGCCGACCGAGCGGTTCGTGACGGCGCTGCTCACCCACTTCGCCGAGGGCCCGGTGGTGATCGGCCCCACCATGCCCAACCTGGGCAGTGCACACACCAGCGCCGATGAGGCGATGTCGGGGATCACGGCCGTGGTGGGGTGGCCCAATGCGCCTCGGCCCGTGCACAGCCTCGAACTACTGCCCGAGCGCGCCCTGAACGGAGACACCACGGCGATGTCCGCGCTGAACGACCAGTTGGTACAGCCGTTGGCCAAAGGCGGAAGCACGTTGAACGCGACTCTGGAGGCGTATCTCGACTCCGGCGGATCGGTCGAGAGTTGCGCCCGCCTTCTGTATATCCATCCAAATACCGTTCGTTACAGACTGAAGAAAATTGCGGAAATCACAGGTCGCGATCCGACAAACCCCCGCGACGCGTATGTACTGAGGATCGCGGGCACTGTGGGTCGATTGACACACTTGCAAAACGAATCACCCTCTCACGCCACATAGGTCACATCAGCCACAGTCCGATTTTCGCGTTTTCGCAGATCAAGGTCATCAGGACACGGTTTCATAACGCATCTCGGAGTGATGACGAACCAGGTACCCCTTCGATGAACTTTGTGGGAACCCTACAAATCAAAGCCACAAGGTTCATGGGCCTCAACACCCGCAAAATGGGCTCCGACGGTGTTCTCTGGTCACGTGCTCACGATGCTTGCGCCCGGCCAGGGCTCTCAGACACCAGGGATGCTGACCACGTGGTTGGAACTCGCGGGTGCGCGTGACCAACTCGCCACGTGGTCGAAGCTGACGGGACTCGATCTCGAGCGGCTCGGAACCACCGCGACCGCGGAGGAGATCACCGACACCGCGGTGACGCAACCGCTCGTGGTCGCCACCGCGTTGCTCGCCTTCGACGAGTACCGCAAACGCACTGATCTGCCCCCCGACGCCATCGTCGCCGGCCACTCGGTCGGTGAACTCGCTGCTGCCGCGATCACTGGTGTGATCAGCGCCGACGAGGCGGTCACGTTGGCGGCGATCCGCGGCGCGGAGATGGCGAAGGCCTGCGCGATGGAGCCCACCACCATGGCGGCGGTCCTCGGCGGCGACGAAGCCGAGGTGCTCGCGCGCCTCGACGAGCTCGATCTGATCCCGGCCAACCGCAACGCTGCCGGACAGATCGTCGCCGCGGGCAAGGTCGAGGCGATCGACGAACTCATCGCCGCCCCGCCGGCCAAGGCGCGCATCCGCAAACTCGCGGTCGCCGGCGCTTTCCACACCCGATTCATGGCGCCGGCCCAGGACGCCGTCGCCGAGGCGGCGGCGAGCATCACACCTGCCGATCCGGTGCGGACCCTGCTGTCCAACTCCGACGGCCGCCCGGTCACCGACGGCGCGGACGCGCTGACCAAGCTGGTCGCCCAGGTGACCAAGCCGGTGCGCTGGGACCTGTGCTCGGCCTTCATGCGCGAGCAGTCCACCACTGCCATCGTCGAGCTGCCGCCGGCTGGCACGTTGGCGGGCATTGCCAAGCGAGAGCTGAAGGGAACGCCGACGTCGGCGCTCAAGGACCCCGACGGCCTCGACACCATCACCGAACTTGGATAGCGGTCGCGGCGTGACGCCGTGACCCCCGGATAACCGGACCCCCGGTAGTCCAAGCACGCATGGGCAGGCGCCCGCGCGTGCTCCGGAGCTGCATCAGCACCGATCAGTCACCCCATGGGTCGACCCAGATGGTCAACCCAGAAGTTCGACACAGAAGGGAGCCACACAGTGGCCGCCACTCAGGAACAACTCATTGCCGGCATCGCCGAGATCATCGAGGAAGTCACCGGCATCGAGCCGTCCGAGGTGACCATGGAGAAGTCCTTCGTCGACGACCTGGACATCGACTCGCTGTCGATGGTCGAGATCGCGGTGCAGACCGAGGACAAGTACGGCGTCAAGATCCCCGACGAGGACCTCGCCGGTCTGCGCACCGTCGGCGACGCCGTGGCCTACATTCAGAAGCTCGAGGCCGAGAACCCCGAGGCTGCTGCCGCCATCCAGGCCCAGGTCGAGGCAGACCAGAACTGATGAGTTCTCCGTCCCTCCGCGAATACTCCACGCTGGGCGGGAACTTCCCGAGTGTGGTGGTCACCTCCATGGTGGCCACCACCTCGCTCGGCGTCGACCTCGACTCCACCTGGCAAGGCCTGCTCGACGGCAAGACCGGTATCCGCGAACTCACCGACGACTTCGTCACCAAGTACGGCGAACTGCCGTGCCGCGTCGGTGGACGCCTGCTGGCAGATCCCGCTGATGAGGTCACCCGGGTCGAAGCACGCCGGATGGCCTACGTCGAGCGCATCGCCCACGTCATGAGCAAGCGCTTGTGGGCTCAGGCTGGCGAGCCAGAGGTCGACCCCGACCGTCTCGCGGTCGTACTCGGCACCGGTCAGGGTGGCGGTGACGCGATGGTCGACGCGGTGAAGGCGATCGAGTCCTCCGGCAACTACCGCAAGGTATCCCCGTTGGCCGTCTCGATGGCCATGCCCAACGGCCCGGCGGCCGTTACCGGCCTCAACGTCGGTGCACGGGCCGGTGTGATCACCTCGGTGTCAGCCTGCTCGTCGGGTGCCGAGGCCATCGCGCACGCGTGGCGGCACATCGTCATGGGCGACGCCGACATGGTGGTCACCGGTGGCGTGGAAGGTCACATCGACGCGATTCCGATCGCTGCGTTCTCGATGATGCGGGCGATGAGCACACGCAACGACGATCCGGCGGGTGCGTCACGTCCGTTCGACAAGGACCGCGACGGCTTCGTGTTCGGTGAGGGCGCCGCCATGTTGATCCTCGAGCGCGAGGAGCACGCCAAGGCTCGCGGCGCACACATTCACGCGCGCCTGCTCGGTGCCGGGATCACCTCCGATGGGTTCCATCTGGTGGCTCCGGATCCCAGCGGCCAAGGCAACGCACGCGCGATGACCCGGGCAATCCAGACCGCCGGTCTCACCAAGACCGACATCACCCACATCAACGCGCACGCGACGTCCACGCCGATCGGCGACACCGCCGAGGCTGCCGGCATCAAGGCCGCCATCGGGCAGCAGGCCGCGGTGTACGCACCGAAATCGGCTCTCGGACACTCCATCGGCGCAGTCGGGGCGCTGGAGTCCGTGATCACCATCAAGAGTGTCGAGGAAGGCGTGATCCCGCCGACGCTCAACCTGGAGAACCAGGATCCCGAATGTGACATCGACGTCGTCGCCGGTGAGGCCCGTCACGGGCAGATCGACTACGCGTTGAACAACTCATTCGGATTCGGCGGGCACAACGTCGCCCTCGCCTTCGGTCGCTACTGACCTCCCGACACCACAGGAGACTGCGATGACCACAGTGGCCCCCATCGTCGGCCATGAGGAGACAGCCGATCCCCGTGATCCGCTGTTGCGGTTGACCAACTTCTTCGACGAAGGCTCGATGTCGCTGCTGCACACCCGCGACAAATCAGGTGTGCAGGCAGCCATCGGCACGGTCGACGGCATTCGCACCGTCTCCTATTGCACCGATGGCACCGTGATGGGCGGTGCCATGGGTGTGGTGGGATGTGCCCACATCGTCAACGCGATCGACACCGCCATCGCCGAACAGGCCCCCGTCGTGGGGATCTGGCATTCCGGCGGTGCCCGATTGGCCGAAGGCGTCGAGGCCCTGCACGCCGTGGGCGGTGTCTTCGAGGCGATGGTTCGCGCGTCGGGCTACATCCCACAGATCTCGGTGGTCGTCGGCTTCGCGGCCGGTGGCGCTGCATATGGTCCGGCGCTGACCGACGTGGTCATCATGGCCCCGGAGGGCCGGGTGTTCGTCACCGGTCCCGACGTGGTCAAGAGTGTCACCGGCGAATCGGTGGACATGGAGTCCCTCGGCGGGCCGCTGACGCACGGTAAGAAATCCGGGGTCAGCCACATCACGGCCGATTCCGAGCCCGACGCATACTGGCGGGCCCGCCGACTCGTATCCACCTTCGGCCGGCAGGGCCAGTTCGATCTCGAACAGGCACGCGCCGGCGACACTGATCTCAAAGCCCTTCTCCCCGAGTCCAATCGGCGCGCATACGACGTGCATCCGGTCCTCCGGGATCTGCTCGACACACAACTCGCCGGCGACGGCGAGACCGAGATCTCCAGTTTCGAAGAGCTGCAGGCCAAGTGGGCACCGAATATCGTGGTCGGGTTCGGCCGACTGTCCGGCCGCAGCGTCGGTGTGATCGCCAACAATCCGCTGCGGATGGGCGGTTGCCTGAATTCCGAGAGCGCGGAGAAGGCATCGCGGTTCGTGCGCCTGTGCGATGCATTCGGCGTTCCGCTGGTGGTCATCACCGACGTCCCCGGTTATCTGCCCGGCGTCGGACAGGAATGGAACGGCGTGGTGCGCCGCGGCGCCAAACTGCTGCACGCGTTCGCCGAATGCACCGTGCCCCGGGTCACCTTGGTGACCCGAAAGATCTACGGCGGCGCCTACATCGCGATGAACTCCCGCGCGCTCGGCGCGACGGCCGTGTTCGCCTGGCCGGGCTCCGAGGTCGCCGTCATGGGTGCCAAAGCTGCCGTCGGCATCCTGCACAAGAAGGCCCTCGCCGCGGCGCCTGACGACGAGCGTGAAGCCCTGCACGAGCGTCTCGCCGCTGAACACGAGGCCATCGCCGGCGGTGTCGGCCGCGCGCAGTCGATCGGAGTGGTCGACGATGTCATCGACCCGGCCACCACTCGCAGCCGTATCGCCGACGCGCTCGCCGCCGCCCCCGCGCGTCGCGGGCGGCACAAGAACATCCCGCTCTGACC
The DNA here is from genome assembly GCF_036233855.1 of Gordonia sp. Z-3. Classification (NCBI taxonomy): domain Bacteria; kingdom Bacillati; phylum Actinomycetota; class Actinomycetes; order Mycobacteriales; family Gordoniaceae; genus Gordonia; species Gordonia sp. Z-3. The sequence continues at coordinate 257,949 of NZ_JAZARS010000005.1, read as the reverse complement.
CGGCCCAACCCGATCCCCCGGAGCGCCCCAGCGACGATCGATTAGCGGGCGAGCGACAGCGAGAACGCGTATCGAGTTCACCTGTCCAGCTGGAGATCTCGATACGGCTCCTCGCTGCCGCTCGTCACCTACTCGATCAGCAGAGGTGTGCCTACCCCACCCGCTGCTGCAACCAGGTCACCTCGGCGCCGGCGCCACCCATGCGATAGGCCTCCAGCGCGTCATCCCACGCAGTGCCCAACGCCGCCTCGAGTTCGCCGGCGAGTCCGACACTGTCGGGTTGACGCTCGATGAGCGCACGCAGCTGCATCTCGCCGATCACGACGTCGCCGTTGGCGCTCGTCGAACCGCGCCACAGCCCTAGTCCGGGTACGTAGCAGAAGCGTTCACCGTCGACACCGTCACTGGCGTTCTCGGTCACCTCGAACCGCAGGCCCGACCACTCGCGCAAAGCGGTCACCAGACGTGCGGCGGTACCGACCGGCCCCGTCCAGTCAACGGTCGCACGTTGCATCCCGGGGTCGGCCTCTTGCGCGGACCACTTCAGGTTGGCCCGCGCATTCAGGGTCGACGACAGAGCCCACTCCACATGCGGGCACAGCGCCACCGGCGCCGAGTGGATATACACCACTCCAGTCGTCATGTCCGCAAACTGACTCAGATTGCGCACCTTGTTTCACCTCCGGTCTCGACGAGGAACGTCTTCCCCAACACACCTCGCGAATCCGGATATCACACTTGTGTGGTCAATTGTGCCCCATGGTGCCCGTGTTGCGCCAGTTTCTGGTGTGCTTTCTCAGGTTCGAGATCGAGACCGAATCTCGTCGACAACCGAATCGTTGAACTCGCTCCACAGCGGCTTGGCCCAGGCTCCGAAATCGCGGTCGCCGAGCACGACGCACGCTGCGTGCAGTTCGGGGTCAACCCACAGGAACGTACCGGTCTGACCGAAGTGACCGAATGTCTGCGGCGAGTTCTGCTCGCCGGTCCAATGCGGCGTCTTGTGGCCCCGGATCTCGAATCCGAGGCCCCAATCGTTGGGCCGCTGCTTTCCGTAGCCCGGGACGAACCCGTCCAGGCCCGGGAACTGCACCGATACCGCCCGGGCCGCCGACTCGGCAGACACCAGCCGGGGCGACAGCAGATCCGCCGCGAACCGTGCGAGATCGGCAACGCACGATCGGGCGCCGTGACCGGCCGGCCCGGCCAATTGGGTCGACGACATACCCAACGGCTCGCAGACCGCCTGGCGCAGGTACTCCGCGAAGCCGATGCCGGTCGCAGCCTCCACCGTCTCGGCGAGCACTTCGAACCCGGCGCTCGAATAGATGCGCTGCGTCGCAAGGGGCGCAATGACGTCGCGACTGGCGAAGTCGAGCCCCGAGGCATGAGCCAACAGATGCGCGATGGTGGCGCCCGGCGGGCCTGCCGGGTCGTCGAGGGCCACGGCCTCCTCCTCCACCGCCAGCAGCACGGCTTGCGCGACCAGGAGTTTGGTGACCGAGGCGAGTTCGAACACGCGAGTGGGGTCCCCGTACTGCGCGGTGACCCCACTCGGCGTGATGATTGCGGCCGCAACGTTGTCGACCGGCCATTGTGCTAACGAATCCAGAGGCGACACAGCGGCCAGCGTACCGCCGCGTTCTGTCGGTACCGCGTCAGCGGTCCTCGTCGGTGTAGCGGATGACACCCCGGATGTTCCTGCCGTCGAGCATGTCCTGGTATCCCTCGTTGATCTGGTCCAGACGGTACTGACGGGTGATCATGTCCTCGATGTTCAGTTTGCCCATCCGATACATCGACAGCAGCTGCGGGATGTCGAGTTTCGGGTTGGCGCCACCGAAGATGGTGCCCTGCAAGTTCTTCTGCAGCAGGGTCAGCATCGCGAGGTTCAGGGTGACCTCGCTCTCCATCATGTTGCCCATGCCGGTGAGGACGCAGGTGCCGGCCTTGGCGGTGATGCCCATCCAGGTGTCGACGTCCTTGCCGTGTACCTCGCCGACGGTGACGATCACCTTGTGGCACATGTGCCCGTTGGTCAGTTCGGCGATGCTCATCGCCGCCTCTTCGACCGAGGCGAACGCGTGGGTGGCGCCGAACTTCATGGCCTGCTCGCGTTTCCACTCCACGGGATCGATCGCGATCACGTTGCGCGCACCGGAGATGACTGCACCCTGCAACGCCGCGGTCCCCACGCCCCCGACGCCGACGATGGCGACATCCTCACCGGGCCGGACGTCACCGCTACGGGTCGAAGATCCGTATCCGGTCGGGATTCCGCAGCCGCACAGCGCGGCGACCTCGAACGGGATGTCCTTGTCGATCTTCACCGCGGACGCCTCGTGGACCACCATGTAGGGCGAGAACGTACCGAGCAGAGTCATCGGATAGACCGGTTCACCCGAGGCGGTGTGGATGCGGAAGGTGTTGTCAGAGACGGCCTCACCCTGCAACAGCATGGCACCGAAGTCGCACAGGTTGGCCAGACCCGCCTTACACGAAGGGCACTTTCCACACGACGGGATGAAGGAGAGCACCACGTGGTCGCCGACCTCGAAGTCGGTGACGCCCTCCCCCACCTCCTCGACCACACCGGCGCCCTCGTGGCCTCCCAGGATCGGGAAGCCCGCCATCGGGATACCACCGGTCATCAGGTGATGGTCGGAGTGGCACATGCCGGCCGCTTCCATCCTGATCTTGATCTCGCTGCGCTGGGGATCACCGATCTCGATCTCCTCGATCTCCCACGGCTTGTTGTTCTCGCGCAGCAGCGCACCCTTGGTCTTCACTGACTTCCTCCACTTCCGACTACGACTCGTCTGACGTGAATCGCCCCCCGCCAGACGTGGACGATCTAGGAGAGACCCTAGTCACTTTCCCGGAAAAATGGAACGTGTTCTAGTCTGGTATTCGGCGCTCCACAAACCACAAAGGGAACTGACATCCACGGTGGATACAACCAGCGTGGATGTCAGTTCCCCGTGTGGTTACCCACACAGACGTGTTCAGTTGGCCAGGCCGGCATCCTTGCTGCCGTAGGACGACCGCAGCGAAGGCTTGACAACCTTGCCGCCGGCGTTGCGCGGCAGTTCGTCGACGATGACCAGATCCTTGGGATGCTTGAACCGGGCCAGGTTCTCGTTGAGGTAGGGCTCCATCTCCTCCAGCGTGAGGTCGTCGACACCCTCGGCGAGCACCACCACCGCGACGGGCACCTCACCCCACTTCTCGTGTGCGCGACCGATGATCGCGGCCTCGGCGATCTTGTCGTGGCCGAACAGCGCGTTCTCCACCTCGGCGCAGTAGATGTTCTCACCGCCGGAGATGATCATGTCCTTCGCACGGTCGACGACGTAGAGGAAGCCCTCCTCGTCCTCGCGCACCAGGTCGCCGGAGTGGAACCAACCACCGTGGAAGGCATCCGCGGTGCCCTGCGGATTCTGCCAGTACCCCTTCATCATGTTGGGTCCGCGGTAGACGATCTCGCCGACCTCGCCGCGCTTGACATCATTCATCTCCGGGTCCACCACGCGTGCGGTGACGGCCGGCACCACCTTGCCGATGGACCCGATCTTGCGCAGCGCATCCTTGCCCTCGAGGACACAGGTGATCGGCGCCATCTCGGTCTGGCCGAAGACGGCCACGTTGAGCGCATCCGGGAAGGTCTCACTCATGGCCCGCAGCACGGTGTCCGATGCCGGCGCCGCACCCCAGCTGATCACACGCAACTTCAGGTCACGTGGTTTGGCCTGCTGGGCGGCACACACCGCCTGCCACTGTGCGGGCACCAGGAAGATCGAGGTGGTGCCCTCACGCTCGAGGGTGTCGAGCATGTCGTTCGGGTCGAAGGCGCCCAGCGGGTGGATCACCGAGAGCGCACCCATGTAGAACAGCGGGGTCATCGCACCGAGGCCGGCGATGTGGAACATCGGCGCGACGCAGGCACCGATGTCGTCGGACCGGGTCTGCAGCGCCTGCAGACAGGTTACCGCCTGCGCCTGCAGATTCTGATGGGTCAGCATGGCGCCCTTGGGCTTTCCGGTGGTACCCGAGGTGTACATGATGAGCGCGACGGTCTCCTCGGGGATGTCGATCTCGGGAAGTTCCGAGGCATCCTCCGCCATCAGTTCCTCGTACTTGAGATGTGCCTCGTTGTCGGTGTCGCCGACCACGATCAGCGAATCGATCGCTCCGGTGGACGCGCTCACGGCGTCGGCGAGCGGTGCGAGCAGCGACTCGGTGACGATCACCTTCGCGCCGCTGTCGGAAACGAGGAAGGCGATCTCGGCGGGGCTCATGCGGACGTTGACCGGGACCGGGATCGCACCGATGAGGTTGGCACCGAGTGTGGCCTCCACGTACTCGGTGCGGTTCAGCATGACCAACAGGATGCGGTCGCCGAATCCGACGCCCCGGCGGTTCAGCGCAGCGGCGAATGCCCGGGTGCGCTCATCGAGCTCACGCCAGGTCGTGACCTGACCGAAGAACTTCAGCGCGGGCCCGTCCGGTGTCATGAAGGCGTGCCGACGCACCTGGTTGTTCCAGTGGTTACGCCGCGACCGCAGTGGCTCGGTCGTCAGATCGCTGGCCGGGTCGATGGTTGCGGTCATTGGGGATACTCCTCCAGTCGTGCGCCGCTCTCGCAGGTCGCGTTGGGTGTTGTGCTGGTGTCGGTGGCGGTCGGCGACACGGCCGAGGGTCCGACGCGTCAGGATGTGGCGCTGCCCGCAAAGGCCGCCATCGCAGCCTGGAACTCGGCGGACTGCAGCAGCTCGGTCTGCCCGTCGAGTTCCCGGTCGAGCGCGGCCTCGAAGTCACCCATCGTGTGGGCGTCGAGCGCCGCCTTGGTCAATCGCAGTGCGCTGGTCGACGTGCCGGCCAGCTTGCCGATGACCTTGTCGACAGTGGCGTCGAGCGCGGCACGGTCGGCGACCAGCCCGCTGAGCAGCCCTGCACCGAAAGCCTCCGCAGCCGGCAGCTTTTCACCCAACAGCGCCATGGTGTTGGCACGCGCGCGCCCGATCGAGGAGGCCACCAGCATCGATGCCCCGCCGTCGGGCATCAGTCCGATGTTGATGAAGGCCAGCAGAAAGTAGGACCGTTCGGTCGCATAGACGAGGTCCGCGGCCATCGCCAACGATGCACCGATGCCGACCGCCGGCCCGTCCACCGACGCGATGACCGGAACCGGGACCGCACGCACTGCACGGGCGAGCTCGGAGCCGCCGGAGATGACGCCCCGGGCCTGCGTGGCATCGAGGCCACCGGTCGGGTTGCCGCCCGCGGTCTGCGCGATGTCGATGACATCGGCGCCGGTGCTGAAGCTGCCGCCGACGCCGTCGATGATGACCACCCGCACGTCATCGCGCTGGGACCACTCGCCGAGCGCGTCCATGATCGTGCGGGTGGCTGCGCCGTTGAGCGCATTCATCCGATGCTGCCGGTCGATCTCGATCCGGGCCACCCCTCGTGCGTCGACCTCGGCCCGCACTTCGTCCACGGCAGCGTCGTGTTCGCTCACTGTTCGCCTCACTCCTCAGCTCTGTCGCCCTCGCCTGTCACGGGTGGATCGACGCCCACAGTACTACCACAGTGCGACCTAGATCACGAGAATACTCATTAACTTTTCTTTACGTAAATGCCCTGTTTCCTGGTCTTTTGTCTCGAACAAAGAAATCATGGGTGGAGAAGATCGATTCCGGCTAAGCTCGCATCCCATGGCTTCACGTTCGTCGACTCCGGCTGCCCCGCAGGGCCGCACGCCACGGCGCAGGCCGGCCGATCGGCGCGATGTCATCCTGCGCGTGGCCGCGAAGGCTTTCAGCGACAGCGGGTATCACGCCGTGCGTCTCGACGACATCGCCGACGCCGCGGGCATCTCCGCGCCCGCGCTCTACCGGCATTTTCCGAACAAGTACGCACTTTTCGCCGAGACCGCGCGCTCGTTGGCCGGCGCCCTGGCAGCAGCAACCGCCGCGGTGCCGTCGTCGCCCGAAGACCCCGCCGGCGAGCTGCGCGGGTTGCTCGGCGCACTCACGGCCGCGGCCGTGGACAACCGCCGGACCGGCGGGATCTACCACTGGGAGGCCGACTACCTCGTCGACGACGACGCCCGGTATGTCCGGACGGTGGTGGTCGACCAGCATCGTCGTATACGCAGCGTCCTGTATGCGTGCCGGCCGGATCTCGACGGTGCCGCAGCAGATCTCATCACCGCCGCCATGACCAGCGCAGTCGCCAGTCCCGCCACTCACCGGACGGTCCTGGCCGCACGACAGATCGTGACGCTGATCACCGACGCCGCGATGTCACTGACGGATGTGGAGCTCCCGCCCGAATCCACTCCGAGGCTCGGACCCGCCGGCGGGCTGTCCCCCACGTCGAAACGTGAGGTGCTGCTGGCTGAGTCGATCCGACTCTTCGCCGCCCGCGGATTCCGCGAGGTGACCATCGACGACATCGCGCGCGCCGCCGATCTGCCCCCGTCCGGCGTGTACCGCCATTTCGAGAGCAAGGCCGCGATCCTGCAGGCCGCGTTCTGGCGCGCATCGGACCGCGTCACGGCGATGATCTCCGATGCGCTCGCGCGCGCCGCCACCCCCCGACAGGCGATCGTCGCGCTGGTGACCGGTTACTGCGACATGTGTTGCACAAACAACGACATCCTCGCCGTCTACGCCAGCGAGATCGGAAACATCGAACCGCGCCAGCGCACCGAGCTGCGCGCCCAGCAACGGATCAACGTCGAGGAGTGGGCAGGCTGGCTGACCCGCGATCGACCCGAGCTGACTCCGGTGCAGGCACGCTTTCTGGTTCAGGCAGCACTCAATGTCACGATGGACCTGACCCGCCCCCGCCGTCGACCCTCGGCCGAGCGCGTCAGCAGCCTGGGACTGCGGCTACTCCTGGCCGACCACGCCCCCAGGCAATCAGACGGTGTCCAGATCAGCCAGTAGCCATCGGCCGTCGCGTCGCTCCAACGTGACCTTGACCCGAGACTGGTATGGGATACCCTCGGGCACTTGCGAACTCACTTCCGGAGAGGTGACCGTCTGATCGAGTGTCACCAGCACGACCGCGGTGCCGTCGGACAATGACTCCACGCCCGCATCATTGGCAACCGCCCGCGAAGTGCCACTGACCGAGGCGTTGCCGCGCCGCGCATCCGCCGAGGAGGTGATGTAGGCCTTCGCGAATTCCGGAGTGGAGATCTCGCGAATGCGACGGTCGAGATCGTCATAGCGAGCCGGATCATAGGTGGCGACCGTGGCCGCATAATCCCGCGCGATGCGCATGACCTCGGAGCGAGTGGCTGCCGACGGCCCCGCCGCGTCGGCGCGATCCTCGGCCTGCACCCAGGCGTAGGCGAAGTAGGCCGTCGTCACGGCCAGTAGCGCCGAGAGCGCGACCAGAATGATCAAGGCGATGCGCGTGCCGCGGCCGCCGCCGCCGGTGGCAACCCTTCCGGGAACCCGGTCGGCCGAATCCGACCCGCCACGTGATCGACCCCCGCGCCGCCCTCCTTTGGACTCGGCCTCGGCTCGTAGCCGGTCGCGCTTCGAGCGGTTGACGGCGAGGAAGTCATCGCCATCAAGAGAGGTGATGTCCTCCGTCGTCCGGGAATCATCGAGGTCGCGATCGGTGACCGATGACGAGTCGGTGCCGGCAGAATCGGCAGCCGCTGCGACGTCGATGCCGCCTTCGTCGGTCGAGGTCGGCCGTTGAGACTTTGGCATGCGACCAATGTAGCGGGCATCGATTGTGTTGTAGGTCACCGCTATCCTGCTTACATATATTTGATGTGATACTTTCTAGCCCAACATCGAGCATCGCTCGCCCGATCATCACGAAAGGCCAGATCAAGCAATGGTGTCCTTCACCGACGAACAGACCGCTTTTGCCAAGGCCGTCGCCGATTTCTGCCAACGCGAAGCCGGTACCCGTGCACAACGTGACGCGCTCACCGACAACGGTGCGGAACTACATTCGCCCGAGCTCTACGGAAAAATGGCCGCTCTCGGGTGGACCGGCATCGTGGTTCCCGAGGACTTCGGCGGCGCCGGCGCGGGCAACGTAGAGATGTGCATCCTGCTGCAGGAGGCGATGCGCGGGAACGCGCCGATCGGTGGCATCGGCCCGACCCTGATCACTGCCGCCGCTTACGAGAAGTTCGCCGACGAACAGCTGAAGAAGAATGTGCTGGCCGGCGTCGTCGACGGCGATTCGTTGTCCATCTCGATGTCGGAACCCGAGGCCGGCTCCGACGTCGCCAATCTGTCGTGCCGGGCCGAGAAGGTCGACGGCGGCTGGGTCATCAACGGGCAGAAGACCTGGTGCTCCAATGCACACTTCGCCAAGTCCATCCTGCTCATCGCACGGACCGAGAAGACCGACAAGAAGCACGAGGGCCTGACCCAATTCCACATCCCCGCCGGCACTCCGGGTCTGGAGATCAAGGGCATCGACACCCTTGGCGGCCGTGAGGTCAACGACCTGTACTTCACCGATTGCGAGGTGCCCGATTCGGCCGTCGTCGGCGAGGTGGGCAATGGCTGGAACCAGCTGATGGCCGGACTCAACACCGAGCGTCTGATCCTTGCCGCGATGCAACTCGGCGTGGCCGAACGGTCGTTCGCCGACACTTTGGCGTTCATCACCGACCGTAAGCAGTTCGGTCGACCGATCGGCACCTTCCAGGCGCTGCGCCACCGGATGGCCGACCTCGCAACCGAGATCGAGTGCACACGGGAGCTGGTGTACTCGGTGGCCCGGCAGGCCGATGACAACCCCACCAAGCTGTTGCCGCGCGAGGCCTCGATGGCCAAGCTCAAGGCGACCGAGACGTCGAAGCGGATGACGATCGACGCGATGCAGATGATGGGTGGTTACGGCTATGCAACCGAGTTCGACGCCGAGCGTTTGATGCGCGGTGCAATCATCTCGACCGTCTACGGTGGCACAAATGAGATCCAGCGCGACATCATCGGCAAGACCTACGGGCTCTGAGGGTCCGGCGCGCTCGACGTCGCCACGTCTGCGCCGGCGGCCACAGCTCTCCGAGGAGGTCGCCGCCCACCTGCGTGAGCAGATCATGACCGCCACGCTGCGGCCCGGTGATTATGTCCGCATGGACGAGACGGCCGAGCGGCTCGGCGTCAGTGTGACGCCGGTCCGTGAGGCCTTGCTCACCCTACGGGGCGAGGGCATGGTCAACCTCGCGCCGCACCGTGGCTACATCGTCGCCGAACTCAGCCGTACCGATGTCGAGGACCTGTTCTGGTTGCAGGGCGAGATCGCGGTCAAACTGGCGTTGCGTACCGCAGACGCGATCACCCCCGAGCAGATCGCCGACCTCGAATGGCACAACCAACAGCTGCGCAGCGCGTTGACCTCCGGTGACGGCAGTCAGGTCGCCAGCGCGGAGTTCGACTTCCACCGCGTGCACAATCTGATCGCGTCGGGCGGCAAACTGGCCTGGTTCCTGCTCAGCGCTACCCGGTACACCCCGGCGCAGCTGTACGCGACCGACCCGGAATGGGGCGAGGTGGCGGTGGATTCGCATGCGAAGCTCATCGAGGCGTATCGGTCCGGAGACCGAACCCAGGTGGTCGAGCAGACGCGACGACAGTTCGTCGACGGTGCCGCACGCCTGACCAGACACCTGGAGGCCACCGGCATCTGGGATGAACAGAGCTGAGCCCATCACCCGAGCGCCGACTGCACACGACGCGCCGGGGCCGCCCGGCTGAGGTATTCGTCCGCGTCGGGTAGTCTTTGGAAGTGCGCCGCCCAGGGCGGGGCAGGTCACCCCCGACGACCTGCCCCGCCCTGGGCGGCGCGGTCGTTTGAGAGGTCCCGCGAGACCCGCCGCGACCTCATCACGTCGCGGTGCCCCGACGAGACGAAAGGTGCACTCGACATGGACACCGCCGACACCGCCGCGCACCAGCGCCGGGCATCTGCCGTCGGAGGACATGACCCGCTCGCCGGGTGGGAACGACGCGCCGAGTGGCCCCTCGTGGCCATGGCGGTGCTGTTCCTCGCCGCGTACTCATTGCAGGTGCTCGCCGATCCCGGCGAGACGATGAACACAGTGCTCGACGTCGTCATCTTCGCTTCCTGGGCCTGCTTCGCGATCGATTACGTCGTACGCCTGGCCATCACCCCCGATCGCTGGTCGTGGTTCTGGCGCCATCTCGCCGACCTGGCGATCGTTGTCCTGCCGATGTTGCGCCCACTCCGGCTGCTGCGATTGTTGATCCTCATCACCGTGCTGCAAAAGGCGCTCGGCGGCGCCATCCGAGGCCGCGTGGTGATCTACACGGCGGCCAGCGCCCTACTCCTGATCTACGTGGCATCACTGGCCATCTACGAGACCGAGGGCCGCCTTCCCGATGCCACCATCACTTCCTTCGGCGACGCCCTCTGGTGGTCCATGACCACGGTGACGACCGTCGGCTACGGCGACTACTACCCGATCACCACGACGGGTCGGGTCATCGCCGGACTGCTCATGCTCGGCGGGATCAGTGTGATCGGTGTCGTCACCGCCACCATCGCGTCGTGGATCGTCCAGCGTGTCGCCGACGACGACGAGGCCAACGCGGCGGCGACGTCCGCCGAGATCCAGACGCTGCGCACCGAGGTGGCCGAACTGCGCCGTGATCTGGCGCGCCACCGCGAGGCCGCCGAGGTCTGATCCGGGCATCCCGGAGAGCCGAAATCCCCCGCCACCTGGTGCAGGTGACGGGGGATTGTGTTGCTCCCCCAACTGGACTCGAACCAGTAACCGTTCGATTAACAGTCGAATGCTCTGCCAATTGAGCTATGGGGGAATGCTCTCGAACCGAGTGATGACTCTAGCGCATGGACGCGCCGGAGAACAAAACGCCTGCACGCCCGTTCTCCGGCGCCCCCGTACCCGCATGTAGCCGAACCGTGTGAGGTCAGTGCCCGGCCACGACGTCCGCCTCGTCGAAGGTGCGGGGTGTCCGCGCGTTGGGCAGGAACCAGTATGCGATGCACACCAGACCGAAGAAGAGGTAGCCCAGTGCGACTTCCGGGGCGGCCGCCCAGCTCACCTCGGGCGCATGAATGAGCCCGATGAACGACAGCACCGCCCCCACGGCGCAAGCGATCGCGGCGAAGTGGAATTTCTTGTCCAGGATGAAGGTGACGATGGTGCCCAACACCAGGCCGACGAGGACCGCGCCTTCGCCCAGCGTCTTCAGGCCGTCGTAGACCAGACCCGCGTTGCCGAGCGCCTCGGCGCCGACTTCCTCGGCGGTCGTGCCCGCCGCGCTCAGCGCGTTGTCGATCATTCCCCGGCCCCATTCGGCGAGATTGGGCAGAATCGCAGCGACCACCGCGATCGCATGAATCCTGGGAACGGCCTGGAATGCCTGCGCACCGATCAGGAGACCGATGTAGAGCAGGATGGGCACGATCGCGGGAACCGGGAGCAACGCCTCCAACACACCGAAGAGGCCGACGAAGCAGAGGACCCCGATCACCACCCCGCTGGCCAACGAGTAGCCGGCCCGACCGCCGGCGTCTTTCCAGCCAGGATGTCCGATGTAGACCGCGGGCGGAAACGGCGAACCGAAGGCCGCGCCGACACAGGCGCCTGCACCGTCGGCCAACAGCACACTGCGCAGGTTGTAGTTGTCGCCTGCCGCGGTTGCGCTCTCCACATTGCTCATCGCCTCGGTGAAGTTGTAGACGCCCAGCGGTATGGCGGTACCGAGCAGCGGCGCGAGGTCACCGAGTCCGGAGAACAACATGTCGAAGCGTTGATCCGGAATCCCGACCGCGATGTCGGAGACGGCCTGTTCGAGATCGGGCACCGACATGTAGCCGCCGATCCAGCCGATCGCGGTGCCCACCAACAGTGCGGCCAGCCCGACGGGAATGTTGCCGGGCAGCCGCACGTCGGTGAAGAAACCGATCAAGATGATCGCCAACACCGGCAGACCGATCCAGGCGACCTCCCACATCTGGGCGGCCGGGCGCATGGCGATGAACGTGATCGAGATACCCGCGAGCGTGCCGAGCATCGCCGCGCGCGGCGTCAGCTTGCGTACGTAAGGCCCCACGAACGCGCCGATCATCACGATCACACCGATCATGAACGCCCACGCGAGCCCGGCCTCCCAGGCCTGCATCGCATCGTTGGTGGTCAGATAGACCGGCAACATCACGACGAAGACCACGATGAACATGTGCGGCACGCTGGGTCCGTACGGCAACGCGGTGAGGTCGGTACGCCGTTCGCGCTTGGCGAGTCGCCGCGCGAGGAATGTGTAGTACAGGTTGCCGAGTATCAGCGCGACGCCAAGCGCCGGCAGCACCGTGCCCAGTACGTCGCCGGCGGGAATCTGGACGACAGCGATCATGAGCCCCGTCAGCGTGAGCACGTTGACGAGGATGTTGAATCCGAGTCCGAAGAACGCGTTGGTGTCACCGCGGGTCCACCACGGAACGGGCGGTGGCGCCGGCGACGACGCCGGGTCGGCGGGCGGAGCGGGGCCGGTGGTGGTACTCATCGGTGGTTCGATCCTCTCGGCAACAGGTGACGTGCCCGCTTCAGGAGACTGCGGAGTCGGGCACTGGTGACGTCGGCGACGCTGCCGGCTGATCGGTGAGGGCGGCGACGAGCACGCCGCTCGGCGCGGTCCAGCCGAAGATCCCACCCTGCGCGGCGATCATCTCCAGGCCCACTCGCTGGAACTCTGGGAAATACGAACCGACGCAATCGGATACGACGACGCATTCGTATCCGCGGTCGTTGGCCTCGCGGGTGGTGGTGTGCACGCACACCTCGGTGGTGACGCCGGTGACGAGGAGCTGGGTGACGCCATGTTCGGCGAGCACGGTGTCGAGGTCGGTGGCGTAGAAGGCGCCTTTACCGGGTTTGTCGATCACCACTTCGCCACCGACCGGCGCCAGCTCGTCGATGATGTCGTGGCCGTATTCGCCCCGAATCAGGATCCGGCCGTATGCACCGGGATCGCCTATCCGTTTGGCCGGCGTCCCGCGGTTGAGCTTGGCCGGTGGACAGTCGGACAGATCCGGCAGGTGACCTTCGCGCGTATGGATCACCAGCATCCCGGCCGCACGCGCGGCGGCGAGTAGCTCGGCCAACGGTGCGACCACCTGCTGTAGCCGCGACACATCGTTGCCGAGGGTCTCGCCGAAACCACCCGGCAGCAGGAAGTCGCGTTGCATGTCGATGATGACCAGAGCGGTACGTGCGATGTCGAGGTGCAGCGGTGCGGGTAGGGCGGCGATGGTCACGGGTTGGGCCACGGGACAAGCCTTTGCCGAAATGGGTGTAGTGACCGAGCATCGTGTTGGTCTCGATCGGTTGGTCGAGTACCTCCTCGACGGTGAACGTGCGACCGATGGTCGGCGTCACGAGCACGTCCAGGTCGCGCCATGTGCGGGCAACCTGGGCGCGCAGTTGCTGGAGTTCTTGCAGTGCGGCGAAGGCGTCGACGGCGGTGTATTTCTGGCCGCTGCGCAGGATGTCGCGCACCACCGGATGGATGGCGTCGGGCCGCTGGGCGAGGAAGTCACCGAACACCACCAGGCGCTCGGCCACCCACGGTCCGGCATAGAGCAGTTCACCGGCCGCCAGAAACGGCGCCAGCGACACCTCGACGATGTCGACAGCCGCGGCGAACCCGTTGTGCATCAACCTGTCCCGAAATGACAGATGCGCCGCACGCATGGCTTCGTCACCGAAGAACTCCAGTTCGGACAACGGCGGCAGACCCACCCGAATCGGGCCGCCGGCGTACTTCGGTCCCGGGCTACGCGACCACGGATCGTCGTCGTCACGACCCGCCATCACCGCCATCACCCGGTCGACGTCGTCGATGCAACCGGCCATCGTGGTGATGCAGTCCAGGGATTTACACGCGGGCACCAGCCCCACGGTGCTGATGAGCCCTCGCGAAGGTTTGTATCCCAGGACCCCGTTGAGTGCGGCGGGCACTCGCCCGGAGCCGGCGGTATCGGTCGCTACCGCGAACGGCACCTCACCGAGGGCGACTGCGAGCGCCGACCCAGAACTCGACCCACCCGAGATCATCTGTCCGCCGTACACACTGCGCGGCACCGTGTACGGTGCTCGGGTGCCGTTGAGCCCGGTGGCGAACTGGTCGAGATTGGTCTTGCCGACATAGAGCGCCCCCGCGTCGAGCAGGTGCTGCACCGCCGGCGCCGTCATCTTTGGGACGTAGGCATAGTCCGGACACGACAGCGTCGTGGGCACCCCGGCGACGTCGATGCTGTCCTTGACCCCGAAAGGGACGCCGTAGAGCGGGAGCGCCCGGGCCCCGGGACGTCTCTCGAGATCTGCCGCCGCGGCCAGCAGGTCCTCGCGACCGACGGTCGACGGCCAAGTGCCGTCGTCGCCGCGTGCATCGATCGCGTCGGCGACGATCCGCGCAGTCCGTGTCGGCGACCCACTGCCGGACACATGATTAGCGAGGATCTCCGCGACGGACGGGCCGAGTGCAGGTCCCCTAAGGGACCGACCACCAATCTCCATAGCGTCGATTGCCGACAGAATATGTGGCGGCCGCGGATCGTCTGTGTGTCGGTTGTGTTAGCGACGCCGAGGCGGGTCGACGGCGGACGGACCGGTGCACGCCCCGCAGCTACGTCGCGGTATCCCCCGGCGGCGCAGCCAGATCGAGGTACTGAAGATGCTTGTGGTCACGCAACGCGGCCACCGCGGCGACCGGATCGTTGGTCTCCAAGGCCTCGACGATTGCCAGATGACGCCGAAAGCCGTCATCGGGTCCGTGATGGTCCACGGTCTCCGCCCGCAGGTTCACCGCCATCGGCAACTGGAGCTTGAGCAGAATGGGCTCGAGTGCGATGTCGAGCTGCCGATTACCCGCCAGACCCACCACCGCAGCATGGAAATGTCGATGGGCGTCATCCTTGGCGAGGTCATCGGTGGCCGTCTTCATCTCCTCGACCGCCGCCCGCACCGGCGCGAGTTGCTCGACCGGGTCGTTCAGCGGGAGCGCCGACTCCACCGCGAACCTCTCCAACACCTGCCGCAACTCGAAGAGCTGCACGATGTCGCGGGGAGACCATTCCGCGTACCACGCCTCGGCTGATGCTCGACCAGGCCCTGTTGCGCCAGCAGGCGCAGCGCCTCACGCACCGGAGCTCGGCTGATGCCGAGATCGGCACACAGAGTCTCCTCGACGATCTTCGCCCCGGGGGAGAGTCCACCGGAGAGTATCGCGTCGCGGATACGTCGGCCCGCCACGTCGACCAGACTTTCGGGGAGGTCGCGGTCTTCGCTCGCCCCGTCGCCCCCGGCCATGCGCTCCTCGTTTGTCACTGTGCTCGTGTCATCCGCTGTGGATTCCCTGCAGTCTAGTGTGCCGTGTCGCGCCGCGGCGCCGACCAGGTCGACGAGCCGGTGCGGTAATGTGCAGCGTCGGGCATGCGCAGCGCTCATGCCGGGGGCGGTAGCTCAGTTGGTTAGAGCCGCGGACTCATAATCCGTAGGTCGCGGGTTCGAGCCCCGCCCGCCCCACCAGAGACTCCGAGACGTCGGTGCACCAAACTGGACGTTCGTTTCCCAAACGAAGTCAACGACGCCGGATTCGACACTCCGGCACAGCACTTCGCGTGCCCAACCGCGAGGGCTCGGTGGTGCCCCACCGGCACCACCGTCCCCACGAGGCCACTCGGGCAACTCCAAACCCTCTGCACGCCAGCCTGACTCACAGTGTTCACCGCGACGACACGCGCGGTGTCACCCAAAGGGGGGAAAGTTTCCCGATCCAAAACCGGCGCGGGGTAGGGTTCGAGATCATCACATCGACCTTCACCACGACACAGTTGCCCGGATCGGCCCACCGGTCCACCTCCCCCTCCCCCACTCGCGGAAATCTCGATGACGCTTGCCGTTCGTGTTCCCCGAAAGTCGCTCCGAATCAACACAAGTGAAAGCATTACGACCACCCGACGGTGGCGTACGTCCATGCCCATCATCGGCCTCACGGCACTCTCGGTGGTCGCCGTCGGGCTCCTGACCGCCCCTGCGCCCGCGCCCGCTGATGCGCATGGTGCGCCGACGTTCAACCTGTTCATCCCGGGGACCTGGGAGACTGATGAGACCGCTGATCCCAGCACCCCGATCGGCGCCCTCAAGCCCATCGCCGAACGCATCCGTCGCGACCACGGCACCTCTGCGCACATCTACTTCCTGCCCTACCTCGCTCGCGCATTCGACAACGGAGAGAGCTACGGAGTGAGCAAGGCCACGGCTCTGGACAACGCGGCCCGCGTCCTGCGTGACTTCACCGCCCGACATCCGACAGCGAAGGTGACGATCACCGGCTACAGCCAAGGCGCGGATGCTGCCGGGGACCTCGCGTCGGCGATCGGGAACCGGATCGGCCCGGTCACCCCTGACAAAGTGCTCGCCGTCGCACTGCTGGCCGACCCACGTGCGGGTACCCGCGGCGAAACCGTCGTCGGACCACGAGCCGACGGTGTCGGAATCGCCGACCCACGCCCGGCCGGCATGGGCACGCTGGCCGGACGGGTCTCATCGATCTGCGCTCCCGCCGACCTCTACTGCTCGATCGACAAGCGGCAGAACCCATTCCTCGGTCAGCTGGGGTCGGCCTTGGGCAAGACACCGGACCAGGCCGTGCTCGCCGTCCGCCGCGCGGCGACTGCCGCCGGCACACTGGCCTCACTCGATCTGCACGGCATCGCGGCAGGGTTGGCCGCGCTGCCGACACAAGCCGCCGATGGTGACCTCGCGGCGGCGCACGCGACCGCCACCGAGCTCAACGCCGACCTGCGACCCCTGGTGACCCTCGCCGCGGCGGTCGACTTCGCCGAGATCTCTGCCGTTCTCGCACTGATCCCCGACGAGACCGGATTCGCCAAGGCGATGTCCGTGGTCGCGGCGGGACTCTCCCATGTCGACGTGGAACGTACCGCCGACCTGGTGGGCCGAATCCAACAGCTGACCTGGGTGGCCGCCGCCGAGGTGGGACAGCGCGCAGGCGCCAAAACCCTACCGGTCACCGGGCATACGCGCGCCGAGGTCGCCCGCCTCGGCCGCGAGCTCGGCCAGGTCGCCCGTGGCGTCGTGTCCGCCACACCGCAGGCGGGCTCCGGGATGCCGGTCGTGTCACCGGACTTCAAGAACTCGGCGACCGCGGTGACCCGCATCGTCGCGAAGTACGCGATCACCGACCCGGCCACCCTGGTCACCGACGCGGTCTCGGCCGGAAAATTCTATTCCGGTGAGAGTCACGTTCACTACGGGTCACTGGTCGTCGACGCCAACGGCAACAACGCCGTGAGCTGGCTGGCCCAATGGCTCACGACGGCCATCGCCCAGGCCTGACCACCCAGGCGTGACTGGTGAGGAGCGCCACAGTGGCGCCTCGCCGACCTGCCCGGTCGGACAGGTCGGGTGATAATTCTCCCAACGCACGGTCGCGAAGGGGGCACAACATGCGGGGAACCGATCACATCTGGGGACGGCCCAAACCGGCACCCGACCGTTGTCGCGGCCCGCACACCGACGGCGGGGGTTGCACCTTCAACGCCGACGACCCGCACCGGCCACTTTTCCCCGAGCAGCTCCGCCCGGGCGCGAGGAACGCGACCGCCGCGTGATGACCCCGGCAACCTGACCGAACAAGTCACCCGACTCCGGTGTCGGGATCGACGGCCTGCTCGAGCAGACTGCGCCGGTAGGCCTCCAAGGCCACCAGGTCCCCGAACACTGCGTTGTAGCCATCCGGGTCCTCGCCCGGCGCCATCCGACGCAGCCGCGACTTGATGTCGGCGATCTGGGCTCCGACCCAGACCTCCTGCAGCCGCGCCAACACGCTGCTGATGTACCGGGAGATGTTGTCCTCGGTGACCGGCATCGACTCCACGGCGAGTTCGGTCACCAACGGACCGAGAACCGGATCGTCGACGCCGTTGTGCACCGCATCCACCCACTCGGCGCCGCCCATACCGGCCGACGTGCCACCGAGCGCGGACATCGCCGTTCGAATCGAGGCATATGCGGGTTCGGTGAAACACTGCACGGGCAGCGAATCGAAGACGGTCCCGGCGACGGCCGGGTATTGCAGTGCCGCCTTGAGCGCTTCGCGCTGCGGCCACAAACGCGGGTCGGCGGCCAGCGGTCGCGCGGTGGGCGGCGTCGATGCCGCCTCCGGTCGCTGGCGCCGGATGGAGGTGACCTGCCCCGAACGCCCGCTGTTGCGCGCTGCGCCGCCCGTCGCCCGGGCGTATCGCACGCCCTCCTCACGTACCCGTCCGAGCACCTGGGCCACGTCCTCCCAGCCCACCCAGCCGGCAAGCTGCCGCGCGTACTCATCGCGCAGGGCGACGTCCTTGATCCGCGCGACGACCGGAACCGTCTCGCGCAATGCGTGCACGCGCCCCTCTGCGGTGTCGAGATCATGACTGCCCAACAAGGCCTTGATCGCGAACTCGAACATCGGTACCCGCCGAGCGACCAGATCACGCACCGCTGCGTCACCACGTTCCTGCCGGAGTTCGCAGGGGTCCATCCCCTCGGGCGCCACCGCCACGAACGTCTGTCCGGCGATACTCTGCTCGCCTTCGAAAGCTTTGAGCGCCGCGGCCTTTCCGGCTTCGTCACCGTCGAAGGTATAGATCACCTCACCGCGAAAATACGAGTCATCCATCATCAACCGTCGCAACAGCGCCAGATGGTCCTCACCGAATGCGGTCCCACACGAGGCCACCGCGGTGGTCACGCCCGCGAGATGCATCGCCATCACATCGGTGTAGCCCTCGACGATCACCACCTGGTGCCCCTTGGCGATGTTCTTCTTCGCGTGGTCGAGCCCGAACAACACCTGAGACTTCTTGTACAGCATGGTCTCCGGGGTGTTCATGTACTTGCCGAGGTTGTCATCGGAGAACAACTTGCGCGCCCCGAAGCCGATGATGTCGCCGCCGAGATTGCGGATCGGCCACAGCAGTCGGCGATGGAACCGGTCGATGGGCCCTTTCCGCCCCTGCTTGGACAGCCCGGCGGCTTCGAGTTCGCTGAATTCGAAGCCCTGGGACAGCAGCGCCTTCGTCATGGTGTCCCAACCGGCCGGCGCATATCCGCAACCGAACGTCGCAGCGGTGGCGGCGTCGAAGTTCCGTTCGGTCAGGTAGTCGCGGGCGGGTTGCGCCTCCGGCGACTGAAGTTGTTGTGCGTAGAACTTCTGGGCGGCGGCATTGGCCGCCACCAGGCGTGCTCGGGTTCCGCGGTCACGGATGATCGCGGTGCCGCCGCCCTCGTAATGGATCTGGTAACCGATGCGATCGGCAAGCTGCTGCACCGCCTCGACGAATGAGATGTGCTCCTGCTTCTGCAGGAAGCTGTAGACGTCGCCGCCCTCTCCACAGCCGAAACAGTGGAAGTGTCCGTGATTCGGCCGAACGTGGAACGACGGGGACTTCTCATCGTGGAACGGGCACAGCCCCTTCAAGCTGTCGGCCCCGGCCCGGCGCAGCGCCACGTAATCACCGACGATCTCCTCGATGCGTGTCTGCTCACGGATCGCCGTGATGTCACGATCGGGAATTCGGCCTGGCACGCCGACCAGTGTAGTGAGTGCACGCCGCGTCGCCGCAGCCCTACTCACACTCAGCCGAGGTGTGCCTGAGCTCCCGAGTTCTGCCGGTCCGAACGTTCGAGCCTGCCCTCGGTCATCGACGCGATCTGATCAACGATGACCCGCAGCCGCGCAGCGTCATCGGAGGCGTCCTGCCAGAACGGCACGAAGATCGGGTCGAGCCCACCGGGGGCGGCGGCGGTCAACCAGTCCGCAACGCGATGGATTCGTTCGCGCTGGCGCCGCTGGGTGGCCTTGTGTCGTTCGTTGGAGAAGATGAACCGCAGCGCAAGTGTCTTCAAGATGGCGACCTCGGCCGCCACCAGCGGCGAGACGGTGAGGTCGGCGTCATAGCGCGACACCGACCGGTCCCCGACCATCGCGCGGGTGCCGGTGATCGCCGCCGACGCGAACCGGCCGATCAGTTCGCTGGTGAGCCGCTTCAACGTGACCGCGCTGTCGAGGCTCCCGTCGTAACCACCGGCGGCCATGACGATCTCCATCCGGGACAACCGCTGGGCGGCGTCGATGAGTGCGCCCGCCTCGAGGCCCTCGAACTCCTTGACGCCGATGTCGGCCAAGGCACGTTGATCGATGGGATCGGCCAGCGTGCGGAGGTCGATCCGATCGGCGATGACCCCGTCCTCGAGGTCGTGCACGGAGTAGGCGACGTCGTCGGACCAGTCCATCACCTGGGCTTCGATACACTGCCGGCCCGCCGCGGCGCCGTTGCGAATCCAGTCCAGCGCCGACGCGTCGTCGTCGTAGGCGCCAAACTTCACTGCCGGCGGCCGGCGCGTCCAGGGGTACTTCAGGGTGGCGTCCAGCGACGCCCGGGTCAGATTGAGTCCCGCACTGCGACCGTTCGCGTCGAGCAACTTCGGTTCCAGCCGAGTGAGGATCCGCAGATTCTGCGCGTTGCCCTCGAATCCACCGATCTCGGCAGCGACCTCGTTGAGAGCACGTTCGCCGTTGTGACCGTACGGCGGGTGCCCGATGTCGTGGGCCAGACCGGCCAGTTCCACCAGGTCCGGTTCGCAGCCCAGTCCGATCGCGATGCCGCGGCCGATCTGACCGACCTCGAGCGAGTGAGTGAGTCTGGTACGCGGGGTGTCGCCTTCCCGCGGTCCGACGACCTGCGTCTTGTCGGCGAGACGACGCAGCGCGGCGCAATGCAGCACCCGCGCACGGTCCCGCGCGAAGTCGCTGCGATGATCCGTGCGGGTACCGGGCAGACTCGCGACCTTCGGCGCTTCCGGCACGAATCGCTCGACGGCCTCGTCACCGTAGTCGGCCGTGAGCGGAATGGCAGACACGCTGGTCGAGCTAGTCAAGCACCCAGCCCCGGGCGACCGCGAAGTCGGTGATGCGCTGGCGGATCGCCACGATCTGTCCGGCGGTCAGGTCGTCGGAGGAGTCGAGCAGCAACTCCGTGATCTCTTCGGTGAAAGCCGACGCGTCGAGCGAACCCCGTGACCGCCGCGGACGCTCGCCACCGTGCGAACGTCCGTGGTCGTGTGTCTCACGTCGATGCGGACGGCCGGCGGGAGCCTCGTCGGCAGGTGCGGCCTCGGTGACGGCCACGTTGACCGCCTTGGAACCCCGGTCGGTCTCCTCGACGTCGAACTCCACCTTGGCACCGGGTTTGAGCGCCGTCTCGTCGATGTCAATGTCGTTGATGTGCAAAAAGACGTCGGCGCCACCCGACTCCGGCGCGAGAAACCCAAATCCCCGATTTGCGTCGTAGTGCACGACCTTGCCGCTGACGGTCACCGCTTCACTCGCTCTCCTCGTCGCACCACAGTCCGAACCCCGTGCCCGGGCGTGCGACGACAACTCCTCCCACAACTATGACAGATATCCGCAGGTCGCACTGGACGCGCCCTTCGTGAGTCAGGAACCGAGCAGCTTGCCACCGAGGTACTCGACGACCTTGTCCAGAGCCACCCGCTCCTGACTCATGGTGTCGCGCTCCCGAACGGTCACCGCCTGGTCGTCGAGGGTGTCGAAGTCCACGGTCACACAGAACGGCGTACCGATCTCGTCCTGGCGGCGGTAACGCTTGCCGATACCCTGCGCGTCGTCGAACTCGACGTTCCAGTGCTTGCGCAGTTCTGCGGCAAGGTCCTTCGCCTTGGGGGACAGCTTCTCGTTGCGCGACAGCGGCAGCACCGCCACCTTCACCGGGGCCAGACGACGGTCGAGTTTCAGCACGGTTCGGGTGTCGATGCCGCCCTTGGCGTTCGGCACCTCCTCCTCGGTGTAGGCGTCACACAGGAACGCCATCAGCGAGCGGGTCAAACCGGCCGCCGGCTCGATGACGAACGGGGTGTAGCGCTCACCCGAGGCCTGATCGAAGAACGACAGGTCCTCACCGGAATGCTTGCTGTGGGTCGACAGGTCGAAGTCGGTGCGGTTGGCGACACCTTCGAGTTCACCCCACGGGTTACCGGAGAAACCGAATTTGTACTCGACATCGACGGTGCGCTTCGAGTAGTGCGACAGCTTGTCTTTCGGATGCTCGAACAACCGCAGGTTCTCCGGGTCGATGCCCAGATCCACGTACCAGTTGAACCGGTGGTCGATCCAGTACTGATGCCAGTCCTCGTCCTCGCCCGGCTTGACGAAGAACTCCATCTCCATCTGCTCGAATTCACGGGTACGGAAGATGAAGTTGCCCGGGGTGATCTCGTTGCGGAAACTCTTGCCTATCTGCGCGATGCCGAACGGGGGCTTCTTACGCGCCGTGGTCATCACGTTCTTGAAGTTCACGAAGATGCCCTGCGCGGTCTCCGGACGCAGGTAGTGCAGGCCCTCTTCGTCGTCGACCGGGCCGAGGAACGTCTTGAGCAGGCCGCTGAACGCGCGCGGCTCGGTCCACTTGCCCGGCTGGCCAGTGTCGGGATCGTTGATGTCGGCCAGACCGTTGGCCGGTGGGTGGCCGTGCTTGATCTCGTAGGCCTCGAGCAGATGATCGGCGCGGTAGCGCTTGTGGGTGTGCAGCGATTCGACGAGCGGATCGGTGAAGACCTCGACGTGGCCCGAGGCCTCCCAGACCTGGCGGGGCAGGATGACCGACGAGTCCAGGCCGACCACGTCCTCGCGACCGGTCACCATTGTGCGCCACCACTGGCGTTTGATGTTGTCCTTGATCTCGACGCCGAGCGGTCCGTAATCCCACGCGGAGCGGGTTCCGCCGTAGATCTCACCGCAGGGGTAGACCAGACCTCGACGCTTGGCGAGGTTGACGACGGCTTCAACGCGGTTGGACTGGGCGGCCACGGTTAACTGATCTCCAACGATTCGGTGTTCTCGGGATGACGCCACCGGCTCGGCATCATGTCACAGGAACACCATGTCGAAACGGCAACCCTTACAGGGTAGC
The DNA here is from genome assembly GCF_036233855.1 of Gordonia sp. Z-3. NCBI lineage: Bacteria > Bacillati > Actinomycetota > Actinomycetes > Mycobacteriales > Gordoniaceae > Gordonia > Gordonia sp. Z-3. The sequence goes on along the minus strand of NZ_JAZARS010000005.1, from coordinate 234,912 downwards.
CACACCGGTATCTGTTGTCGGAATCCACTCCACCGCCAAATGAAAACCACTTCCTTTAGGATGGGGGCGATGGGTTCACCAGAACGAGATTGCGCTCCCGGCGCCGACGCGCGTACTGCGGGTCCGGCGGCATACGAAGCTGCCAGCGACCTGCTTCGCGCGCTGGCCTCGCCCACTCGGGTCGCCATCGTGTTGCTACTGCGGGAGCGTCCGCAATGTGTGCACGAGGTGGTGGGCGCCTTGTCGTTGAGTCAGCCGTTGGTCAGTCAGCATCTCCGTGTACTCAAGGATGCCGGCGTGGTGCGCGGCAATCGCAGCGGCCGGGAGATCGTCTACGAGCTGGTCGACGACCACCTCGCCCACATCGTCACCGACGCCCTGACCCACGCGATGGAGCCGTCGTCGCGGATCGAACCCGCATCCGGAGATGGCGAGGTGTCCCGGTGACCGCACGAACCGACCGGCCCGTCACCGGCGTCCGATCGACTCGCCAGCGCGCCGCCATCGCGGATGCGCTGGCCGCGGGCGACGACTTCGTCTCCGCGCAGGAACTCCATGAGCAACTCAAGGCCCGGGGCGAGTCGATCGGACTGACCACCGTGTATCGCAACCTGCAGGCGCTCAGCCAGGCCGGTCAGATCGATGTGCTGTGGGACGGCTCCGGCGAGATGCGTTATCGCCACTGCTCGTCGGGACATCATCATCACCTGGTGTGCCGTCGTTGCGGCACCACGGTGGAGGTTCAGGCCGAACCGGTCGAACAATGGGCAGCCAAGGTCGCCGCCGAGCACGGGTTCACCGAGATCAACCACACCGTGGAGGTCTTCGGCTACTGCGCCGACTGTCAGCGGTCACGCTAGCCCGAGAGCTGCTGTGCCGCATCAGCTCCCGCCGACAACACCATATGCAGCACGGTCAGCAACGGCATGTCGTCGAGCGATCCGGCCGGGAAAGTGTAGTACTGCAGAACATCGGTGGTCACCCCTTCGGGATCCGATCGACGCAGCGCACCGAAACTCAGCTGCGCATCACAAGTCTCGACGTCGTCGCGCAGCGCGTCGGTGTTGGGGAGGTCCAATGCGACCAGCTGGGTGACGGTCAGCACTTCGAGGCCGGCGGCCAGCTCCAGCGCCCTGATCGAGGCACGAGTCGAACCCACCTGCACAACAACCGAATCGGCGTCGACGGTGACGACCTCACCGAACTCCGCAACCAGCGCCGCAACACGGGACGGCCACGTCGATCGCGGCGCCGAGAGTTCGGTCATGTCGACATCACCCCGCCGAACCGCCGATCCCGCTTGGCATATTCGACACAGGCCGCCCAGAGGTCACGACGATCGAAATCAGGAAAGAGCTTGTCCTGGTAGACCATCTCCGCATACGCGGACTGCCACAGCAGGAAATTGGAGGTCCGCTTCTCCCCTGATGGCCGCAGGAAAAGGTCGACGTCGGGCATGTCCGGCTCGTCGAGGTACTTGGCAAAGGACGCCTCGGTAATGCGTTCAGGGTCGATCTCGCCGGCGGCCGCCCGTCGGGCGATCTCCTTGGCTGCGTCCGCGATCTCGGCCCGGCCACCGTAGTTGACGCACATCGTCAGCGTCATCACGGTGTTGTTCCGCGTCATCTCCTCGGCGACCTCGAGCTCACGGATCACGCTGCGCCACAACCGTGGTCGCCGGCCCGCCCAGCGGACCCGGACACCCATCTCGTTCATCTCGTCGCGCCGCCGACGGATCACGTCACGGTTGAACCCCATCAGGAATCGCACCTCGTCAGGACTACGCGACCAGTTCTCGGTGGAGAACGCGTATGCCGACAACCAGGACACGCCGAGCTCGATGCACCCGCACACAGTGTCCATGAGCACGGCCTCACCGCGCTTGTGCCCCTCCGTGCGGGGCAGACCACGCTCCTGCGCCCAGCGACCGTTGCCGTCCATCACCAGGGCGACATGCTTCGGAATCAGCTCCGACGGCAATTCCGGTGGCGTCGCCCCACTGGGGTGTGCATCCGGTGGACGCACTCCGGCATCTGCCGATCGGGTGACGGCCGGTCGGACCTTCCCGGATCGCGAACCGGGTCGTAACGCCATCGCCCGTCTCCTCTCACGCGGTGTCCACCAGCCTATGGGGTGCTTCACGTTCGATCAGTGGCAGGGTTCGCAACTGTCGTTCCAGATGCCACTGCAGATGCGCCGCGGTCAGTCCGGTGGCCTGCCGCTGCAACGACGAACTGACGTCCACGGTGTGTTCCCACTGGCCACGGAAGAGCGCATCCATCAGATCCAGTACGCCCGGCGACGGAGTCGCCGAACCGGGAGGGCGGCAATGGATGCACACCGCTCCCCCGGCCGCCACGTGAAACGCACGGTGCGGTCCCGGCTGGGCACAGCGGGCACAGACGTCGAGGGTGGGCATCCAGCCCGCGCAATGCATGGCCCGCAGGAGGTAGGCGTCCAGGATGAGTTCGTTGGGTCGCCTACGTTCGGCCAGCGCGTCGAGCGCACCGACAGTCAGCCGGTGCAGTTGTGCGGCCGGTGCACGTTCCTCACCAGCGAGCCGTTCCGCGGTCTCCAGAACCGCACATGCGGTGGTGTAGCGGCTGTAATCGGCCACGAGCGCGTCGGCGTACGCGTGCAGCGTGTGCACCTGGGTGACCACATCGAGTGAGCGTCCTGGATACAGGTGCACATCGACGTGGGCGAAGGGTTCGAGCCGGGCGCCGAACTTGGATCGGGTACGTCGCACACCTTTGGCCACCGCACGCACCAGGCCGTGTTCCTGGGTGAGCATCGTGATGATGCGGTCGGCTTCGCCCAGCTTGTGCTGGCGCAGCACCACGGCCTCATCCCGGTAGAACCTCACCCGATCATTCTTCCACCGTGCACCGACGATGACCGTCGCGACATGCGCTCAGTCCGGGTCGGCGCGCCTGCGCTCGGGCGCCACGCCGGCCACGTGCGCGGGTGACGGCGTGGTGATGGTGGCCGGCCCGCCCCCGTCGACGAACTGTGCCAGACGCGATGGCAACGTCATCCCGCCGGGGAACCGGTGCCAGCCCTTGCGGTCGTAGAGCTTGGTCCCGCCCAAACCCAACGCCACACCGACCAGCAGCCCGACCAGGCACTGGATCACCGATCGCCCCAGTCCGGCATCGAAGTCGGCATCGAAATAAAGGATCGCGCGGCAGCCCAGGTACACCAGATGCATCGGTTCGATCGCGGCGATCCAGGCGAACAGTCGCGGACTGGCCTCCAATGGCACGGTGCCTCCCGACGAGGGCAGTCCGAGGATCACGAAGAAGATCAGGTTGAGGATCAGACCCGGGTTTCCGAAGACCGCCATCATCGAACTCGCCGAGATGCCGACGGCGCTGATCACCAGCACCGAGAACATCCACAGCGAGAACGCGTTGGGCAGCGACGTACCCACCGCGGTGCAGACCGCGATGTAGAGCGCGGACTGGATCACCGCGACGAAGACCATGATGGTCCACTTGGTGGCAAGGGTGCCCCATCTCGAGATCGCCAACCGTTGTCGCAACTGGTAGAACGGCCCGTACTCGATCGGGGTCTGGCCGAGGATGCCGTCGACCACCACGCTGACCATCATCGCCCCGGTGAAACCGGCCAAGATCAGCAGCAACGTGTAGTAGAACGCCGACAACCCGTTACCCGAGCCGTCGGGCAGCGGAGTCGGTTCGATGACCCGCACGTCGACGGGGTTGGCCAGCGCCAGTTGTGCGGCCCCGGAGAAGGGCACGTCAGCGGCCACCAACGTTTGCCGCACCGTCTCCACCAACCGCTCGCCGACCTGTTGATTGACCTGCGCCGACATCTCGTCGGCGAACGTGGTGGTGACGGCCGACGCGAAGGTGCCCGAACCACGGTTGATGAACACGTCGATGGCCATCGGTGCAGGTTTGGCCTGCAGAACCGCCGACCGCCCCAATGCGACGGCGCGGTTGGTGAAGTTGGGCCCGATCACCACGACGCCGTAGGTCTTGCCGGAATTGAGTTCGCCCAGCGCGGTGACGCGGTCGGTGCGCTCGACGGCGATTCCACTCGCGGCCGCGGCCGAGACCACGCCGTCGGCGACCTCGTTGCCGAAGTTCTGGGTGCTGGTGCTGCCGTCGGGGTTGTCGACCTCACCGCCACGATCTTCGTTGATCAGCGCGATCGGGAAATCGTGCAGATTTTTCTGCGGATCGGCGACCGCGCCCATGTAGAGCGCGGCCATCAGGGACATGATCACCACCACCAGAACCAGCGGTGCGAGCCAGAACCGTGGTGAGCGCAGGACTTCGGCGATGGTGCTGCCGGCCTCCGCCTCGTGCTGTTCGGGCAAAACGTCATCAACCGGCGCGCCTGCGGTGTCGTCGGCACTCTCGTGACGCCCCATCGGCTAGAAACCCATCCGACCGAGCTGCTTGGGGTCGCGCTGCCAGTCCTTGGCGACCTTCACATGCAAGTCGAGGTACACCTTGGTGCCCAGTAGTTTCTCGATCTGTGCCCGGGCGACGGTACCGACCTCTTTGAGACGCGACCCCCGATGGCCGATTATGATCCCCTTCTGACTGTCACGTTCGGCGTAAAGGATGGCGTGCACATCGACCATCGTCGGTCCGTCGGACTCTGCGGTGGCGTCGTCGGTGTCGCGCGGGATGATCTCCTCGATGACGACCGCCAGCGAATGGGGCAGCTCGTCACGCACCCCTTCGAGCGCCGCCTCGCGGATGAACTCCGCCATCAGCACTTCCTCGGGCTCGTCGGTGAGCTCGCCATCGGGGTAGAACGCCGGCCCGGGCTCCATCAGGCTCACCAGCACATCGGTCAGCACGTCGAGCTGTTTGCCGGATCTGGCCGACACCGGCACCACCTCGGAGTCGGGCCCGAGTAATTCGGACAACGCGATGAGCTGGGCGGCGATCTTGTCTGGGGTGACGCGGTCGATCTTGGTGACCACACCGAGCACGGTGGTGCGGGGCGCCATCTGCCGCACCTGGGACAGAATCCACCGATCACCAGGGCCGATGGCCTCGTCGGCGGGCACACACACGCCGATCACATCGACTTCGGAGTAGGTGTCGCGGACGAGGTCGTTGAGTCGCTGGCCCAGCAGTGTCCGCGGACGGTGCAGTCCGGGTGTGTCCACCAGGATGAGCTGCGCGTCGTCGCGGTTCACGATGCCGCGGATAGTGTGCCGGGTGGTCTGCGGCCGGTTGGAGGTGATCGCGATCTTCTCACCGACCAAGGCGTTCGTCAGGGTGGACTTGCCGGTGTTCGGCCGGCCGACGAAACAGACGAACCCCGACCGGAATTCGGCCATCAGACCGAACCCACCCGGTCGATCGGCGCACCCTTCAGGTCGGTCAGCACCGCGTAGGCGTCGGCGCTGATCTCGACCAGGGTGGCCATCCCCGGATCGTCGGCCGCGCCGTTGATGAGTACGGCCGCCTCAAAGGCACGCGCTCCCGAGGACAGCGCGGTCGCGATCGCCACCTGCAGTCCGGACAGTTCCAGGGAGTTAGTGCTGACCGGCGCACCGGCGTAGGTGCGCCCATCGCCGTCACGGACGGCTGCCGCCGTACTCGTCTCGGCGCGGGCAAGTGCTCCCCGGGCGAGCACGACGAGTTTATGGTCCTCGTCGGAGAGGTCGGTGTTCTCACCCGGGGCTGTGCTCACGTTCTGTCCTCGCTGCTGTTGGTGTGCTTGGTGCGTTCGCCGCGCGATCGCTGCGACGACCCTCGGCTGGACATGGAGTATTCCCCACCTCGATCCCGATCGGCCACCTCATCATCGGGAATGTCGCTGTCATGGTGCTCACCGCGGCCAGATCGGGTGTCGTCGGTCTCGGGCTCATCCATGCGGGTGACCAGCACGGTGATGATGCGCTGACGCCCTCGACGGTTCGGGCCACCCTCGGCGACCAAAAGCAGTCCGTGCGACTCCACCCGCGCCCCGGGCAGTGGGACACGACCGAGTTCGAGGCCGAGGAGACCGCCGACGGTTTCCACCTCGTCGTCGTCGATATCGATGTCGAACAACTCGCCTAGATCTTCCACCGGCAGCCGGGCCGACACCCGCACCGCATCGTCGTCGAGTTCCTCGACCGGTGCGACCTCGTCCGTGTCGTACTCGTCGGTGATCTCGCCGACGATCTCCTCCAGGACATCCTCGATGGTGACCAGACCCGCGATGCCGCCGTACTCGTCGACCAACAAAGCCATGTGATTGCGGGTGCGCTGCATGTCGGCGAGAACCTTGTCCAGCGGTTTGGAGTCGGGAATGAACTCGGCATCGCGCATCACCTCGTGTACCCGCGCCGTCGTCGAGGATTCGCCTGACACCAAGTCCTTCAGATACACCACCCCGACGATGTCGTCGGGGTTCTCGCCGATCACCGGGATACGGGAGTGACCGGACCGCACAGCCAGACTCATCGCCTGTGCCGCCGTCTTGTCCTGCTCGATCCAGATCATCTCCGGACGCGGCACCATCACCTCGCGGGCGTTGGTGTCGCCGAGGTCGAAGACCGACTGGATCATCCGGCGTTCATCGGCCGCCACCACGCCACTGGCCTCGGCGAGGTCGACGACTTCCCGCAGTTCCACCTCGGTGGCGAATGGTCCGTTGCGGAAGCCCTTGCCCGGGGTGATCGCATTACCGATCAGGATCAGCAGCCGGGTCAGCGGTTTGAGTAGCAACCCGATGGCCTGCAGCACGATCGCCGAACCCAGCGAGATGGTGTACGCATGCTGGCGGCCGAGGGTGCGTGGACCGACACCGACGGCCACGTACAGCACCACCGCCATGCCGAGAATCGCGGCGAACAGTCCCCATCCCACGCCGAGCCAGTCGGTCAAGGCAAGTGCGATGAACGCGACCGAGGCCGTTTCGCAGGTGACGCGCAGCAGCACCGCCAGACCGACGTAGGTGCCCCTGCTCTGGAGCACGGTCGCCAATCGGACGGCACCGGCGCGCTGTTCTTTCATCATGTCTTCGACACGGGCTATCGAGACCGTCGACAGGGCGGCATCCATGGCGGCGAAGATCCCGCCGAACAAGAGCAGCACGATCGCGGCCACGACGAAGATGACGTCGTCAGGCACCGTCACTCGTCCTCGGTGGAGGCGTTGTCGCCCGCAGTGAGATCGGTGAAGCCGATGTTGGTCAGCAGCCGCGTGTCGCGGTCGGACTGTCGACGTTGCTGCGCCTGACGATGCCGGTCGGCATAGAAGTCCTCGAGGATTCGGTTCTGCAGACCGAACATCTCCTTTTCCTCTTCGGGCTCGGCGTGGTCGTAGCCCAGGAGATGGAGCACCCCGTGGATGGTCAGCATCGACAGCTCGTGCTCGAACGACCGTCGCGCCGATTTCGCCTGTTCGGCCGCGAATTCCGGGCACAGTACGATGTCACCGAGAATGGCCGGTCCCGGTTCGGCTGCGTCGGGCCGGCCGCCCGGCGCGAGTTCGTCCATCGGGAAGCTCATCACGTCGGTCGGTCCGGGCAGGTCCATCCACTGCATGTGCATGTCGGCCATCGCGTCCTGATCGACACACAGGATGGACAATTCCGCCGCCGGATGCACATCCATCGCCGCCACCGCGAAACGAGCGGCCGAGATGATCAGATCGGCCGGGACCTCGACGCCGGACTCGTTGGCCAGCTCGATGCTCATGACCGACGCCCGTGGTTGGCGGCGCGACGCGACGCGCGGTTGCCGGGCAATCTATCGGCATCACGCAGGCCACCGGACCGCTGATTCTCCTCGGCCCGGCCGTAGGCGTCGACGATGTCGGCAACCAGGCGGTGCCGGACCACGTCTTGGCTGGTGAGGGTGGAGAAGTGGATGTCGTCGATGCCGTCGAGGATGCGGGTGGCGGCCATCAGGCCGCTCTGCGCCCCGCCCGGGAGGTCGACCTGGGTGGTGTCGCCGGTGACGACGACCTTGGAGCCGAAGCCGAGACGGGTGAGGAACATCTTCATCTGCTCGCCGGTGGTGTTCTGCGCCTCGTCGAGGATGATGAAGGCGTCGTTGAGGGTGTTGTGCGTGAGCAGAAAATCCTCCGTCACATACAGCGAGTCCTCGGCGGCGACCTTGATGCAGACCGCCTCCTCGGTGCCCACCTCGTCGATGCTCTCGATGTAGCGCTTCGGCTCCTTGCATGCGCCCGCCGCGTACTTCTCCACCTTGCGGCCGAGCCGGAACGGCGCCAGGCCGGCCGGCAGCCGGATGTCGAGCACGTGCGCATCATGGCGGTAGGGAACCTCACGTCCGCGTGCCTTGCCCGGAGCACGACCAGCTGCTTTCCGGGTGCGTGAGTACACCACGCCCCCGAGAGAGCGCACGAGGAAGATGACGTCGTCTCGCAGGCGGTCGGACACCGTCGTGTACTGGACGCGGCAGGTGCGTCCCGACTGGCCGACGGGTCCGCCGTCGGTGTCGAGCAGTCCTTGCAATACGGCCAGTCGGACGTCGGCGGAGTTCTGCAGGTACTGGGCGGGCACGAACTTCGTGGACGACTTGCTCCCCCACAGCCCCAGTGCACGCATCGCATGCGTGACCGGGTTCTCGATCGTGATCACCTCGCCCGGCGTGCCGATGCGGTTGAGCACATAGTCGACGTCCGATTTCTGTCGGGCCCGGATGCCGGGAACTGCGGCGACGAGCGCGTCGATGAGTTCGGGGTCTGCGGTGGTGAACGACGGTGTCGTCATGCCCGCCATACATCCGTCACCGAGCATCAGTCCGAGGGCGTACGGGTCGAGAGGTACCGGCTGGGCGTCGATGGAGACCGGCGCAGCCAGCATCGGCAGCTCGTAGCGGTGGTAGTGCGCCGCGCGGAGATTGCCGATCATCTCCTTGGCGGCGAGCACCCGGGGCCCCTTGCCGCGACGTCGGTCGCTGCGGGTGTACACCGACCACAGGTGATCGGTGGAGCACAGAGTCGAGGCACCGTCCTGTGCGGTCACCCGCACGATGTCCTTGAAGCCCTGCGGGTAGATGCCTTGCACCTCGGTGGGCTTGCCGTTCGAGCCGATGACTTGATCGCCGACCTCCAGGTCGCCGATCGGGCGGAACCCCCCCGGTGTCAGCACTCGGGTCGACAAGGGTTGCGCCCGGCCACGCATATACGCCAGCGGCGCCACCTCGATCACCCCGGCCGCCATCAGCTTCGGGATCGCCTCGGGGTCCATCATGTCGTGCAGCGCGTCGTACAGAGGCCGGAGGTAGGGGTCGATCTTCTCGCTGAGCGTGCCCGGCAGGAAGCCGAGACGTTCACCGGCCTCGACAGCCGGGCGGGTCAGGATGATGCGGTTGACCGACTTGGACTGCAGCGCCTGCACGGCCTTGGCCATCGCCAGATAGGTCTTGCCGGTACCGGCGGGCCCGAGGCCGAACACGATGGTGTGGTTGTCGATCGCGTCGACGTAGCGCTTCTGATTGAGCGTCTTGGGCCGGATGGTCTTGCCGCGGCGGGAGATGATGTCCAGCGACAACACGTCGGCGGGCGATTCACTCGAACCTTCCGACAGCATCGACACACTGTGCCGAACCAGGTCGGGGCTCAGCGGGGTGCCGCGACCGACGAGATCGACCAGCTCGGCGATCACACGTTCGGACGCCGCCACATCGGCGGGTGCACCGGTCAGGGTGACCTGGTTGCCCCGTACATGGATATCCGCCGGCAGCAGTTGTTCGAGAGTACGGAGATTGACGTCACTTGCTCCGAGCAGGCCGAACACCACCTCGGAAGAGATTTCCACGTTGGAGGTGACAGATCGGCCCGCGGGTGGTCTGTTCGACGACGTGCTCGCGTCCGGGGTGTCGTCACTCACGTATGAAATCCCTCCTCAGGGTCCATGTTCGGTGCAGCTGTTGCGCCGCGATGGTGCCAGTCTAACGCGATTGAACGGGGCATCAGCAGGCATTATTCCGCTCGTACACAGGCCCGGCGCCGGTTCACACACCCAGCAACCGGATCGTCTGCCGAGTGGAGACGCTGTGCGGATCCACGAACGCGTCGTGGCCCTCACCCGGCACCACCACGAGTTCGGCCGATTGGCCGGCCGCGGTGACCGTCTGCACGTAACGCCGGCTCGACTCCACCGGAATCGCGCTGTCGAGTTCACCGTGCAGTGCCACCACATGCGCCTCGAAGGGCTCCTGACACAGCGGGGATGCCTCCCGATAGCGATGTGGGATCTCGTCGACCGGTCGACCCATCAGCCCACGGATTGACGGCCGGTTCGCGCCTGCTTCGAGGTCCAGTGCCGCCGATTGAGCGATGACCTGGGTGATCGTGGTGCCCGCGGTGCGCGCCCCCAGCTGCGCCACCGCCCAGACGGCGAGTTGTCCGCCCGCCGAATGGCCGACCACCGCGACCGCATCCCAGTCCACTCGCGAGCCGATCTCGGGCGGTACGACATCGCGGACAGGACCGTCGAGAGCCCGCAGCGCGGCCAGCACATCTCGGCCGGTGCCCGGCCAGCCGCCGCCTTCCTCGCCGACACGGCGGTACTCGATGTTCCAGACCAGGCAACCACGTTCGGCGATCAGACGAGCGATCGCGGTCTCGATGGTCAGAGCGAACTCGGTGCTCCAGTAGCCGCCATGGATGAGCACCACCGGCCGCACCGTGTCCTCGGGTCCGACGCCGTCTGCGGGGAGATATACATGCCCGAATTGCGATGGCGCCGTACCGTATTCCACTTTGGTCCGATGAACGGCGCATCGTCTCACCGGGTCACCCACCGATCGGTCAGGACTCCGATCGCGCCGAGCGCGACGGCCGCGGCGCTCGACGTGCGCAGGATCTCCGGCCCCAGGATCACCGGCGTTGCGCCGAGCGCGGTGAGATCGGCGATCTCGGTGTCGTCGACGCCCCCTTCGGGTCCGACGACCAACACGATCTCGGAGGCCTCGGCGATCGGAAGGTCGCGGAGCCCGACGCCGCCATCCTCGTGGAGGATCGCCGCCACACCGCCGCCGGCGATGGCGTCAGCGCAGCGACTGCGGACATCTGTCGTGGACGCCAGCGGTGCGATCGACGGAATCCACGGTCGCCGACTCTGTTTCGCGGCAGCCACCGCAGCCGCCCGCCACTTGTCCCGCCCCTTGTCGGCCTTGCCGGTCCACCGGGCCACGCACCGCGCCGCCTGCCACGGCACGATCTCGTCGGCCCCGGCCTCGGTGGCGAGATCGACCGCCAGTTCCGACCGCTCCGACTTCGGCAGTGCCTGCACCACCGTCACGCGGGGCCGCGGAGGGTCGACGTAGGCGTACGAATGCGCCCGGGCCACCAGTGAGTCCTTGCCGGTGATCGCCACGATCTCGCAGCGGGCGGTGGACCCTCGTCCGTCGCCGGCGATCAACTCCGCACCGACGGCCAGTCGGGTGACCGTGACCGCATGGCGGCCTTCGGAACCAGACACCACGACGTCGGTACCGGCACGCGGTACGTCCTCGACCCAGAACAGTGGTGGACTCACGCGTAGCTCTTGTCAGTTCGTCGTCGGGTTCAGCGTCCGGCGAAAGCGTTACGCAGTCGCGAGAAGAGCCCACCGGCTGCGGCGCCCGTCGCGGAGCTGACGACCTCCGGCTGCTCATGCGATGCCTCGCGGAATTGGTTCAGCGCCTCGGTCTGGGCGGTGTCGAGTTTGGTGGGAACCACCACCTCGAGGTGCGCGTGTAGAGTGCCGCGGACCCCGGTGTTGAGGTGCGGCATGCCCTGGCCCTTCACCTTCACCACATGTCCGGGCTGGGTCCCCGGCGCGATGGTGACGCGCGCGGTGCCGTCGAGGATCGTGTCGACGTCGATCTCGTTGCCGAGCGCGGCGTCGGCGATCGGCACGCGGACGGTGCAGTGCAGGTCGTCCTTGTCGCGGACGAAGACCTCGTGCTGACGCTCGGTGACCTCGACGTAGAGATCACCGGCAGGCCCACCGCCCGGGCCGACCTCACCTTGTCCGGACAGTCGCACGCGCATGCCGTTCTCGATGCCGGCGGGGATCTTCACCGTCATCGTGCGGCGGGAGCGGACACGGCCGTCGCCCCCGCACTTTCGACACGGGTCGGGGATGACCTCGCCCACGCCGTGGCACGTCGGGCACTCGCGCACGGTCATCACCTGGCCCAGGAAGGATCGCTGCACGGCCTGGATCTCGCCCTGACCCTTACAGGTGTCGCAGCTGGTCGGTTTCGAATCGCCGTGGGTACCCGATCCCTTACACAGGTCACACAGGATCGCGGTGTCGACGGTGATCTCCTTGTTGACTCCGGCCGCGCATTCGTCGAGGTCGAGTTCCACGGCGACCAACGCGGGTTCGCCCGGCTGCACCCGGCTGCGCGGTCCACGACCTGAGCCGAATCCCCCACCGAAGCCTCCGCCGCCGCCGGAACCGAAGAATGCCTCGAAGACATCTCCCAGACCGCCGCTTCCGAAGCCGCCGCCCGAGAAGCCGCCTTGGCCCGGACCCGCCATCGGGTCCCCGCCGGCGTCGACGATGCGGCGCTTCTCGGGGTCGGTCAGCACCTCGTATGCGGTGCTGACCTCTTTGAATCGGTCCTCTTCGCCCGGGTTGACGTCGGGGTGCAGCTCACGCGCCTTCTTGCGGTAAGCGCGCTTGATCTCCTGGTCGGAGGCACCCTTGGCCACACCCAGGATTCCGTAATAATCACGTGCCACGGTCGTCTCGGTCCTGTCGTCTCACTGGTCACACTGGGCTCGGGTGGTCCGGCATCGCTCCCGGGCCGCTGCGGGCGGCCGCACGGGTCAGCGATCGGCCAACACCTCGCCGACATATTTGGCAACGGCTGCGACAGACGCGATTGTTCCCGGATAGTCCATACGGGTGGGACCGACCACGCCGACGCCGCCGAACACCGTGCCCGAAGCACCGTACCCTGTCGACACGACCGAGGTGCCACGCAGGTTCTCGGTCTGCGTCTCCTCCCCGATCTGGACGGTGACCCGTCCCATACGCTGGCTCGTGGCGAGCAACTTCAAGACCACCACCTGCTCTTCGAGGGCGTCGAGCACCGTGTCCATCCCGCCGAACACCGGCGCGAAGTCGGCGGCCGAACGGGCCAGATTGGACGTGCCGCCGAGAACGAGACGGTCGTCACCACGCTCCACGAGCGTCTCGACGAGAATCGTGGCCACCGCGATCACCGCATCGCGGATGTCGTCCGGGGCATCGTTGGCCAGTTCGGCGACCGCCACCGACGCCTCTTCCAGACGTTTGCCGTGCAAGGCCGCGGAGAACATGTCGCGCAAGCGGATGTAGTCGTCCTCGTCGAGGTCGTCACCGAGCGCCACCATGCGCTGTTCGACCCGACCGGTATCGGTGATCACCACCAGCAACAGCCGCGACGGCGACAGCGACACCACCTCGAGGTGCCGCACGGTGGCCGTCGACAGTACGGGGTACTGGATGACGGCGACCTGCCGAGTGAGCTGAGCGAGCAATTTGACCGAGCGTCGCAGCACGTCGTCGAGGTCCACCCCGGAATCGAGGACCGACAGGATCGCGCGTCGCTCTGCCGCCGACAACGGCTTGACCTCGCTGATCCGGTCGACGAACATCCGGTAACCCTTATCGGTGGGTACCCGGCCGGAACTGGTGTGTGGCTGGGCGATGTAGCCCTCGGCCTCCAGCACCGCCATGTCGTTGCGGACCGTCGCGCTCGACACCCCGAGCTGGTGGCGCTCCACGAGCGCCTTCGAACCGATGGGCTCCTGTGTGGAGACGAAATCGGTCACGATCGCACGCAAGATCTCGAATCTGCGATCGTCCGTGGTCGACATCCGTCTACACCTCCCGATCGTGCACTCTGCCATACAGTAGGTGACATCCATCTTACGAACCGTTGCGTGAATTCCGTCGGACGCATCGTCCACGCGCCCGTCCCCACGCACGCCGGACCAGGAAGTGCTCGATGATCTTCAAGGGGGTGAGGGACGGGAGGCCCTATCCCGACCACGGGATGTCGGCGAGTGCATGGGCCAAGATCCCGCCCCGGCAGTTCCGACTCGATGAACTCACCACGGTCACCACGGTCCTCGCGCTCGACCGCCTGCTGAGCGAGGATTCGACGTTCTACGGCGATCTCTTCTCGCATGTCGTGCGGTGGCGTGGCGATCTGTATCTGGAGGACGGGCTGCACCGAGCAGTGCGCTCGGCACTCCGTAACCGACACATCATCCATGCCCGCATGCTCGATCTCGACGCCATCGACCTCGACACCGACGCGGACTCGGTGGCCGACCGGCTCGACACCAAACGCCTACCGTCGCCGGGCCGGGCTCCGGTGCCCGGCGGCGCCCATCGCAAGGCCACCCGCAGCACCGGCTGGACCCTCCCGTCGACTACCCCTCCACAGTGGTGAGCCACCGTCACCCGGCGTACAGGATCTCCCGCACCACCCGATCGGCGAGCAGCCGTCCGGCGTCGGTGAGCACCAGCCGTGCGCCCACCGAACCGACGAAGGCGAGCAGCCCGTCGTCGACGAAGCCCGATGCCCGCCGGAACTCCTCGGCGGTGAGGTGCTCGACGGACAGCCCGTTGCGGCATCGCGCGGTCAACATCACCGACTCGACGTGGCGGTCTTCGTCGGTGAGTACTTCGTGACCGCCCACCGGCAGCCGCGCATCGGTCAGCGCGTCGGCGTATCGGGCCGGATGCTTCTGGTTCCACCACCGCACACCATTGACATGGGAGTGCGCACCCGGTCCGATACCCCACCAGTCACTGCTGTACCAGTACGCGAGATTGTGGCGGCAGCGACTGTCCTCACCGCGTGACCAGTTGGACACCTCATACCAATCGAATCCGTCGGCCTGCAGGCGGCTGTCGAGGATCTGATAGCGATCGGCGAGCACGTCGTCGTCAGGTGCGGGCAGTTCGCCACGACGAATCCGACGCGCCAACGCGGTGCCGTCCTCCACGATCAGGGCGTAGGCGGACACGTGGTCGACGTCGGTGGACAGTACGGCGTCGACACTGGCGTGCAGATCCGCATCGGTCTCCCCCGGCGTTCCGTAGATGAGGTCTAGATTGACATGTCGGAAACCGGCGGCGGTGGCCTCGCGGGCGGCGGCCACCGCCCGCCCCGGCGTGTGAGTGCGGTCCAGTGTCGCGAGCACATGCGGTGCCGCGGACTGCATCCCGAGCGAGACCCGGGTGAATCCGGCTGCCAACAAACCGTCGAAGAACTCCGGCGAGGTCGATTCGGGGTTCGACTCGGTGGTGACCTCGGCGTCGTCGGTGAGCTCGAACCGGGCACGCACCGCGTCCAGGAGGCGCCGCAGACCGTCGGCCCCCAGCAGCGACGGCGTGCCACCGCCGACGAAGATCGTCGAGACCCCTCGGGCCGGATTCAGCAGCCGTGCGGCGCTGTCCAGCTCCCGCTCCACCGCCTGCTGCCATGATTCAGGCGACGAGGAGCTGCCCAACTCCCCTGCCGTGTAGGTGTTGAAATCGCAGTACCCGCAGCGCGTCGCACAGAACGGCACATGCAGATACAGGCCGAGTGGTGTCGCCGGGTCGACCGCACCACACGCTACTTCGACGGCGCTGTCGACTGCGGGCTCGGTTTCGAGCTTCATGGGTCCATCATGCGCGCTCGGTGCGGTGTGATGAGCGCCACCTCGTCGGTTTCGGTGTCACTTCGCGGACGCGGAATAGACGTCGCACCGAACGCCTTGACCCCAAAGGAATGGACCTCGAGGTGCACCGGTAACGGACATTTGCCTCATCGTGAGGAAAAATAACCCCAAGTAGACGCGGCAAGGGTGATCGTGGCACTATGAACGACGTGACTTCCCCAGGGGTGTGGCTCGCAGCCCGACGCCACATCGATCTCAAGCGCGTCTGCAGCGCATTCTGTCGTCCTTAGACGACGTGTTGCCCTGTCGTCGGCAGACGACAGTTCGGCCCTGAGAAGTCCCCCGCTCGACGCGGGATGCCGACACGTTTCCAGCCCACCTTTTTCGTGATCGCTGACGTGTGCCTGCGTCAGCTCAGGAGACTTCATGACGTCCACCACCGACGATCTGTCCGTGACCACGCCCTACGCAGCCGCCAAGGCCGCGCCGGCCGCGGACCGCCCCGCTCGTAAGAAGCGCCCGGCCAAGCGCCGCGCCGAGGGCCAGTGGAAACTCGGTTACCGTGAGCCGCTGAACCCCAACGAGCAGGTCAAGAAGGACGACAACCCGCTCAACGTCCGGGCCCGCATCGAGAACATCTACGCCAAGCAGGGCTTCGAGTCGATCGACAAGCAGGATCTGCGCGGCCGGATGCGCTGGTGGGGCCTCTACACCCAGCGCGCCGAGGGCTACGACGGCACCTGGACCGGCGACGAGAACATCGACATCCTCGAGGACAGCCACTTCATGATGCGGGTGCGCTGTGACGCGGGCGCCCTCAACGTCGACCAGCTGCGCACCCTTGGCGGACTGTCCACCGAGTTCGCCCGCGACACAGCCGACCTGTCCGACCGCGAGAACGTCCAGTACCACTGGATTCGCATCGAGGACGTCCCCACCATCTGGGAGCGGCTCGAAAGCGTCGGGCTCTATACCACCGAGGCGTGCGGCGACTGCCCGCGCATCATCCTGGGTTCCCCGCTCGCCGGTGAGGCCGTCGACGAGGTGCTCGACCCCACCCCGGCGATCGACGAGATCGTCCGCCGCTACATCGGTGACCCGCAGTACTCGAACCTGCCGCGCAAGTTCAAGACTGCCATCTCCGGTCTGCAGGACGTCTCGCATGAGACCAACGACGTCGCCTTCATCGGCGTGAACCATCCCGAACACGGCCCGGGCCTGGACCTCTGGGTCGGCGGCGGGCTGTCCACCAACCCGATGCTGGCGCAGCGGGTGGGCGCCTGGATTCCGCTCGACGAGGTGCCCGACGTGTGGGAGGGCGTGGTCGCCATCTTCCGCGACTACGGCTACCGCCGACTGCGCACCAAGGCACGCCTGAAGTTCCTCATCAAGGACTGGGGCATCGAGAAGTTCCGCCAGGTCCTCGAGGACGAATACCTCGGCCGCAAGCTGATCGACGGTCCGGCACCCGAGCCGCTGACCGCTCCGCGCGACCACGTCGGCGTGCAGAAGCTCAAGAACGGCCTCAACTCGGTCGGTTTCGCCGCGATGGCCGGCCGTGTCTCCGGCACCATCCTGACCAAGGTGGCCGAGGCAGCCGAACGAGTCGGGTCCGACCGCATCCGCTTCACCCCGTACCAGAAGCTCGTGGTGCTCGACGTCGCCGACGACAAGGTCGACGAGCTCATCGCCGACCTGGCGAAGCTCGGCCTCAGTGCCCGGGCATCCAACTGGCGACGGAACCTGATGGCGTGCAGCGGCATAGAGTTCTGCAAGCTCTCCTTCACCGAAACCCGCAAGCGTTCGCAGCGGCTGGTCCCGGAGCTCGAGGAGCGCCTCGCCGACATCAACGCCGACCTCGACACCCCGATCACCGTGAACATCAACGGCTGCCCCAACTCGTGCGCCCGTTCGCAGGTCGCCGACATCGGCTTCAAGGGTCAGCTGGTCGAGGACGGCAACGGCGGACAGACCGAGGGATTCCAGGTGCACCTGGGCGGAAGCCTGGGCCAGGACGCCGGATTCGGCCGCAAGCTGCGGCAACACAAGGTGCTCTCCACCGAACTCGGCGACTACATCGACCGGGTGGTCCGCCAGTACGTGGAGCAGCGACACGACGGAGAACGGTTCGCGCAGTGGGCCGTTCGAGCTGACGAGGAGGCACTGCGATGAGCACGTCCACCGACACGACAGCGACCGGCCGACGGTTCAGCGAAGACGAGCTACGCGCGATCGCCGAGAAGGGCGCGGCCGACCTCGGCCCCGACGCCACTCCCGCCGACCTGCTGCGCTGGACCGCCGAAACCTTCGGCGACAATTTCGTGGTCGCTTCCAACATGCAGGACGCAGCGCTGGTCGACCTGGCCACCAAGAACATCGACGACGAGGCGCTGCACGGCAGCAAGCTCAAGGTGCTGTTCCTGGACACCGGCTATCACTTCGCCGAGACCATCGGCACCCGGGACGCGGTCGAGCAGGTGTATGGCGTCGAGATGGTCAACCTGACCCCCGAACACACCGTCGCCGAGCAGGACGAACTGTTGGGCCGCAACCTGTTCGCCCGCGACCCCGGCGAATGCTGCCGGCTGCGCAAGGTGGTTCCGCTCAAGAACGGGCTCGCCGGCTACGACGCCTGGATCACCGGCATCCGGCGCGTGGAGGCACCCACGCGCGCCAACGCTCCGCTGATCTCCTTCGACGAGGGCTTCGGGCTGGTCAAGATCAACCCGATCGCCGCCTGGTCTGACGAGACCATGCAGGACTACATCGACTCCAACGGAGTGCTGGTCAACCCGCTCGTCGACGACGGCTACCCGTCGATCGGCTGCGCACCCTGCACCGCCAAACCCGAACCCGGATCCGATCCGCGCAGTGGCCGTTGGGCCGGTCGCGCCAAGACAGAATGTGGGCTGCACGCATGACCATCGCCGACACCTCGTCCACCACCACCCCCGACACCGCACGGGCCGTGGTCGACTCCGCCGACGACTTCACCACCCTCGACGCCCTCGAATCCGAGGCGATCCACATCTTCCGTGAGGTCGCCGGCGAGTTCGAACGCCCGGTGATCCTGTTCTCCGGCGGCAAGGACTCCACCGTGCTGCTGCACCTGGCGATCAAGGCCTTCTGGCCTGCGCCACTGCCGTTCTCGCTGCTGCACGTGGACACCGGACACAACCTGCCGGAGATCATCACGTTCCGCGACGAGATCGTCGAGCGGTACAACCTGCGCCTGCACGTCGCGTCGGTGGAGGAGTACATCGACGACGGTCGCCTCACCGAACGACCGGACGGCATTCGCAACCCACTGCAGACCATCCCGCTCCTCGACGCCATCACCGAGAACCGCTTCGACGCGGTGTTCGGCGGCGGCCGACGCGACGAGGAGCGCTCGCGCGCCAAGGAGCGGATCTTCTCGCTGCGTAATGCCTTCGGGCAGTGGGACCCCAAGCGTCAGCGCCCGGAACTCTGGAACCTCTACAACGGCCGCCATGCACCCGGCGAGCACGTGCGCGTGTTCCCGCTGAGCAACTGGACCGAGCTGGACATCTGGCGCTACATCGCCCGCGAACAGGTCCTGCTGGCACCGCTGTACTACGCGCACGAGCGTGAGGTCTACTCGCGCGACGGCATGTGGATGACCACCGGCCCGTGGGGCGGACCCCGCGAGGGTGAGGTCGTCGAGAAGCGCGTGGTGCGTTACCGCACCGTCGGCGACGGCTCGACCACCGGCGCGGTGCTCTCCGACGCCGCCGACAACGAGGCCGTGCTCGCCGAGGTCGCCGCCTCCCGACTCACCGAACGCGGCGCAACCCGCGGCGACGACCGCGTCTCCGAGGCCGCCATGGAAGACCGCAAGCGCGAAGGATATTTCTGAGATGAAGCACGCCCCCGACCTCCTGCGTATTGCGACGGCCGGCAGCGTCGACGACGGCAAGTCCACCCTCGTCGGCCGCCTGCTCTACGACACGAAATCGGTTCTCGCCGACCAGATCGACGCCGTCACCAAGGCTTCGGTCGACCGCGGCCTGGAGGGTCCCGACCTCTCGTTGCTCGTCGACGGGCTGCGCGCAGAGCGTGAGCAAGGCATCACGATCGACGTCGCCTACCGCTACTTCGCCACGCCAGCACGCTCTTTCGTGCTCGCCGACACCCCCGGCCACGTGCAGTACACCCGCAACACGGTGTCCGGTGCATCCACCGCCCAGCTGGTGATCCTGCTGGTCGACGCCCGCAACGGTGTCGTCGCGCAGACTAGGCGCCATGCCGCCGTGATGGCGTTGCTCGGTGTGCCGCAGTTGGTTCTGGCGGTCAACAAGATCGACCTCGTCGACGACCCGGCCACCGCCTTCGCGCAGATCTCGGCCGAGTTCGCCGAACTGACCCGTTCGCTGGGCTGGTCGGCCGAGCAGGTCACCGCGATCCCGGTCTCGGCACTGCACGGCGACAACATCGCCACCCGGTCCGAGTCCACCCCGTACTACGACGGTCCGGCACTCATCGAGCATCTCGAGACGGTGCCGAATGTCACCGACCCTCGGCCGGTGGGCCTGCGCTTCCCGGTGCAGTACGTGATCCGCCCGCGCACACCTGAGTTCCCCGACTACCGCGGGTACGCCGGACAGATCGCCGCCGGCCGGGTCTCCGTGGGCGACGAGGTCGTGATCCTGCCTGCGGGCACCCGCAGCACCATCCGGCAGATCGATACCGCCGACGGGCAGCTCGCCACCGCGCACACCGGCCGCAGTGTCACGCTGCTGCTCGACGACGACGTAGACATCTCGCGCGGCGACCTCATCGCCGCTGTCGCCGACGCCCCGGAACCGTTGCAGCAGTTCAGCGCGACGGTCTGCTGGTTGGCCGAGAAGCCGCTGCGCCCCGGTGCCCGTCTGCTGCTCAAGCACGGCACCCGCACCACACAGGCGATCATCGGCGGCCTCGAGGTGCTCTTCGACGAGCAACACCTGTCGCTGATCGACGCTCCGGACACCGTGGAGCTCAACCAGATCGGCCGCATCTCCATCCAGACCGCCGATCCCATCGCCGCCGACGACTATCAGGTCAACCGCGAATCGGGCAGCTTCCTGCTGATCGATCCGCAGGGTGGTAACACCCTCGGGGCCGGCCTCGTCGGTGACGCGCTGGCGCATCTGCACCTGTCGCAGACGCCGGAGCTCGTCTGAATCCCGTTCGGTTGGACAAGCTGATGAACCCGACACTGCTGTTGGTGGCACACGGCAGCCGTGACCCCCGGTTCGCGGCCACCGCCTCGCGCATCCGCGACGCGGTCGGCCGCGTCATGCCGGGAGTCGACACCGAACTCGCCTATCTGGACCTCGACGCTCCGCTGGTCGGTACGGCGCTCGAGGAGGTCACCGGCGACTGCGTGGTGGTTCCGCTGCTGTTCGCGGCGGGCTATCACAGCAAGATCGACCTGCCGACGATCATCGCCGACCACACCGGTCGCGGGCGTGCGGTCACCCAGACCGACGTCATCGGCTCGTCACCACTCGCCCAGGCCTTGGCCTACCGCCTCGTGGAGGCCGGGGTCACCGATCCGGTCGCCGATCGTGTCGGGGTGATCCTCACCGCCGTGGGCTCTTCCGACGCCGCCGCCGACCGCCACGTCCGCCGGCGCGCGATCGAGTTGTCCACGCTCCTGAACCGACCGGTCGAGGTGGTGTTCGCGACCAAACTGGGCGCGCGTGATCATCGTCTGCGGACCGCCATCCGTCGCCTACGATCCGCCGGCGCGGAGCGCATCGCGGTGAGCCCGTACTTCTTGTCCGCCGGCCTGCTGACCGAGCGGGTCGAGGCCGCAGTCGATCGCCACACCAGCGATGCGGTGGTCGCGGGACCGCTGGGCGCCCACCGTGACGTCATCGAGGCCGTCTGCCGTCAATACCGGGCGGTGGCGACCCGCGACTCTACTCAGGAGTCGCTGAGCGCGGCCACCTTCGTCGCGCGGGCGTAGATCACCTCTCCGGGTTTCAGATTCAACGCGTACGCGTCGCCTCGGGTGATCTGCGCCTGGAACTCGTCACCGGTCGTGGCGGCGATCAGCTCCAGCCGCACCTCGAATCCGAGATGCACCACCCGCGTCACCGTCGCCTTGATGACCCCGGTGTCCAATGCCGAGTCTGCTGCCGGCAGTGCCAGTTCGGGGTTGCGCCCGATGCGGATGTCGTGCGGACGGACCAGTTCGCCGTTGAGGCGCACCGTCGACCCCAGAAACGACGCGACGAAGACGTTGGCCGGTCGGTCGTAGAGGTCGTCGGGTGTGCCCACCTGTTCGATACGCCCCTTGTTCAGCACCGCGATGCGGTCGCTCACGTCGAGCGCCTCCTGCTGGTCGTGGGTGACCAGCACGGTGGTGACGTGCACCTCGTCGTGCAGGCGACGCAACCACTTTCGGAGATCCTCCCGGACCTTCGCGTCGAGCGCACCGAACGGTTCGTCGAGCAACAGCACCTGCGGGTCGACGGCCAATGCACGCGCCAGGGCCATCCGCTGGCGTTGGCCGCCGGACAATTGCGCGGGAAACCTCTTCTGGAACACGGTCAGCCCGACCACGTCGAGCAGCTCGTCGACCTTCGCCGCGATCTCAGCCTTGGGACGCTTGCGGATCTTGAGGCCGAACGCGATGTTGTCGCGCACGGTGAGGTGCTTGAACGCGGCATAGTGCTGGAACACGAATCCGATGTCGCGTTGCTGCGGCGATGCGGTGGAGACGTCGTTGCCCTTGATGAGCACGGTGCCCGAGTCGAGGCTGTCGAGACCGGCGATCGCCCGTAGCAGCGTCGATTTGCCCGAGCCGGACGGGCCGAGCAACGACGTCAGCGACCCTTCCGGAATGTCGATGGAGACGTCGTCGAGAGCGGCGAAATCGCCATACCTCTTGTTCGCGCGTATCACCGAGATCGACATGTCACATGCCTTCCTTGTGCGGTTCGGTCGAGGCAGGGCCGTACGGGACAGCCGGCGCGGCATCTTCGGCAGGCGCCTCACCAGTCGACGGTTCGTCACCGGCCGCCTCGTCGGTGTCGCCGACCCGGCTCTGGGCACCGCGTTCGATGAGTGTCATCGCGATCAACACCGCGATGGCCACCAACATCAGCAATGTGGCCGCAGCATACGCGCCGTACTCGTTGTAGTCGTCGACGTAACGAGAGTGAACCAGCAGGGTCAGGGTCTGCGAGATGCCGGGGAAATTCGACGACACCATCATCACCGCGCCGTACTCGCCCAGTGACCGGGCCACCGTCAGCACGATGCCGTACGTCAGACCCCACCGGATGGCCGGCAGCGTGATCCGGCTGAACGTCTGCCAGCCGTTGGCCCCCAACGTCGCAGCCGCCTGTTCCTGCTCGGTACCGATCTCGCGCAGCACCGGCTCCACCTCGCGCACCACGAACGGCAGCGTGACGAAGATGGTGGCGAGCACCAGACCGGGGAAACCGAAGATGATGCGGAACCCGGCGCTCTCGATGCCGCCGAACCATCCGCCGTAGCCCCACAGCAGGATCAATGCGACGCCCACCACCACCGGCGACACAGCGAACGGGAGGTCCACCACGGCCTGCAGAATCCCCTTGCCGGGGAATCGGCCGCGCACCAGGGCCAGCGCGGTCACGATGCCGAACACCACGTTCAGCGGCACCACGATCGCAACGATCGCCAGGCTCAACTGGAGGGCGGAGATCGCGGCGGGTGTGGTGATCCACTCCCAGAACTGCCCGACCCCGTGTTCGAACGACCGCCAGAAGATGAGGGTCACCGGCACGATCAACAGCACGAACAGATAGATGAGCGCGACGGCACGCAGACCGTAGCGGGTCAACGGCGACAATCTCACTGGTCGCGCTCCTCTCGCATCCGTTGCCGGTGACCCACCAGTCGCAACACGAGCAACGCACAGAAGGCGATCAGCAGTAGCATCACCGAGACAGCGGCCGCCCCGACCGGGTCGTCGACCTCGATCTGCTGCTGGATGTATTGCGAGGCGACCTGGGTGTCGCGCGGAATGTTGCCGCCGATGAGCACCACCGAACCGAACTCGCCGATCGCGCGGGTGAACGCCAGGCCTGCACCGGTCAGGATCGACGGGAGCAGCGCAGGCAGCACGATCTTGGTCCAGGTGGTCCAGTTGGTCGCGCCCAACACCGCAGCGGCCTCTTCGACGTCGGTGTCGAGTTCCATCAGCACCGGCTGTACCTGCCGCACCACGAACGGCAATGTGACAAACGTCAACGCCACGACCACTGCGGGTTTGGTGGCGTTGATGTGAACGTCGATCGGGCTGTTCGGGCCGTACAGCGACAACAACACCAGGCTGGCCACGATGGTCGGCAACGCGAACGGGAGATCGATGATGGCGTTGACGAATCCCTTGCCCCAGAACTGGTCCCGCACCAGCACCCACGCGATGATGGTGCCGAAGACCACATTGATCAATGCGGCCACCAGCGAAACGATGACGGTGATCCGCAAAGTGGCCAGCGCGTTGGGGTCGGTGACGGCGTCGACGAACCCAGACCACCCATCAGAGAACGACGAGACGGTGATCGCGGCCAGCGGCAACAGCACGATGACGGTCAGCCACTCTTTGGGAACCACTGTCGATGACCGGCGTGCTCACTGTCGGCCGCCCGTGTCGTAGAGCTCGGTGATCGAACCATCCGAACCGAACAGCACCGTGTCGACCGCCGCCCAGCCGGTGCGGATCGAGCCGTCGGCGGCAGGGCCGGCCTGCGGACCGAGAACCGCGCCGACTTCGTCGATGGTCCACAGCTTCTCGATCTGTCCCGGGAACATCTTTGTGGTCGCCGCCGCGACGGAATCCGTCACCGGCCGGAAACCCTGTTCGGCCCACAGGAGTTGCGCTTCGTCGGTGAACAGATAGTCCACGAAGGCGCGTGCGGCGGGCTCGTCGGAGGTGGTATTGACCACCGCCACCGGGTTCTCGATCTGGAAGGTCTCGCGCGGCACGAAGTACTCCACCTGCTGGTCCGGGCTCGCAGTCGCGTTGGCCCGATCCAGCATGATCGCCTCGTTTTCGTAACTGATCAGGACGTCGCCCTGCCCTTGTTCGAAGGCCGTGGTGGCCTCGCGTCCCGACTTGGGGATCACGGTCACATGGTCGCGGATCAGTTCGGCGATGTAGTCGAGGCCTGCCTGGTTGTCGCGGCCGCCGTTGCTCTTCACCGCGTAGGGGGCGAGCAGATTCCATTTGGCCGATCCGGAGCTGCCCGGATTGGGGGTGATGACCTGCACGCCCGGCTTGAGCAGGTCGTCCCAGCCGCGGATGTTCTTGGGGTTGCCCTTGCGCACCACAAATGCGACCACCGACCCGAACGCAACGCTGTTGTTGGGTTCGCGCTGCTGCCAATCCGCGTCCACCACGCCGGCGTCGACGAGTCGGGTCATGTCCGGTTGCACCGAGACGTTGACGACGTCGGCGGGCACGCGACGGGCCACCTTGCGGGATTGGTCACCGGACGGGCCGTACGACTGGGAGAACCCGATGTCGTGACCGTTCTCGGTGCGGCGGAAGGCCGGGATCACCACGTCGAAACCCGGTTTGGGGGTCGCGTAGGCGATCAGGTTCACATGACGCGAGCCGGTGGAGATGTCCTCGCCGCCGGGCTCATCGGTCGACCCGCCTCCGCAGGCCGCGAGGACGAGCGTCAGGGTTGCCGCGATGGCCACCGCCATCGCGGGGCGCCTCGAGCGCACGCCAACCGACTTCGTCACGCTCACTTCCTCCCACGCTGCGTCACACCGAACTCATAGACGCTAGCAACGGCCGGGGCCGTGCCACCAATGCGTTCGCGCCGGCGCCACCTCACTACCGCGGCCAGGTCAGCGGGTGAGGACCCAGGCCAGGATCACCAGCACGATGAGTGCCACCAACGCCAACGTCACGCGAGAACGGAACATCGCCTACAGCCCCTTTCCATCGTCGTCGGCGAATCGTCGTCGATCGAACACCGTCGAGACCGCGTCGACCAGCACATTGAGCACCGCTGCCACCACCACGGCGAACGGGATCACCACCACGAGGGTCACCAGCAGCTGCGGAACGAACGAGAGACCGGTCAGCCACTCCTCGACCCCGTCCCACCAGGTGAGCAGCGACATGACGTATCACCTCATCGTCTTTCCGGCCCGACTCGTGGGCGCACCTGGGTTTCGCTCAGGCTGATTCAAACCCGGCGAGATCCCGACGTCGGCCGAGTGGCGACGGTCGGGCCTGATCGCAATGATATAGCCATGACTCCACCGGAAGACGCTGCCGTCACTGCGCTGCCCATCGACAACGCCACGCACATCGACGCCGCCGGCAGCACGCATTCCGATGCCACCGGAATCGACCCGGAGGCAAAGGCCTTCTCGCCCGCCACACCAAGCCACAACGCGTTCCCACCCATCGGCGATTACGCCTTCCTCTCCGACACCGAGACCAACTGTCTGATCGCGCGTAACGGTTCGGTCGAGTGGATGTGTGTGCCACGTCCCGATTCGCCCAGCGTGTTCGGAGCCGTCCTCGATCGCAGCGCCGGGCACTTCCGACTGGCCCCGTACGGCGTGAACGTGCCGGTCGATCGGCGGTACCTGCCGGGCAGCCTGATGGTGGAGACGACCTGGCAGACCGACACCGGGTGGATCGTGGTGCGCGATGCCTTGGTGATGGGTCCCTGGCACGACCACGAACGTCGGTCCACCACACATCGCCGCACCCCCACCGACTGGGACGCCGAACACATTCTCTTGCGGACGGTGCGTTGTGTCTCAGGGACCGTGGAACTCGCCTTGAGTTGCGAACCGGCATTCGACTATCACCGTGGCAAGACAGTGTGGGAGTATTCGGGGCCTGCCTACGGCGAGGCGATCGCCACCGGATCGGGTACCACGGCCCCCGGTCCCACGCTCAAACTGACGACCGATCTCCGGCTCGGGCTCGAAGGCCGCGAGGCCCGGGCCCGCACACGTCTGGTCGAGGGCGACAGCAAGTTCGTCGCACTGTCCTGGTCACGACAGCCCGCGCCGCAGAACTACGAGGAGGCGGCGCAGAAGATGTGGTCGACCTCCGAGTGCTGGCGGCAATGGATCAATGCCGGCACCTTCCCCGACCACCCGTGGCGCACGCATCTGCAGCGTTCGGCATTGACTCTCAAGGGCCTCACCTACTCGCCCACCGGCGCACTCCTCGCCGCAGCGACCACATCGTTGCCGGAAACACCAGGCGGGGAACGTAACTGGGACTACCGATATGCCTGGGTGCGTGACTCCACGTTCGCGCTGTGGGGCCTGTACACCCTGGGACTCGACCGTGAGGCCGATGACTTCTTCTCGTTCATCGCCGACGTGTCGGGGGCCACCAACGGCGAGCACCATCCGTTGCAGGTGATGTACGGGGTGGGCGGCGAGCGCACCCTCGAGGAGGAAGAACTCCATCACCTGTCCGGATACGACGGCGCCCGTCCGGTGCGTATCGGAAACGGCGCCTACAACCAGGCGCAGCACGACATCTGGGGCACCATGCTCGACTCGGTCTACCTCAACACCAAGTCCAGCGAGGCGGTCCCGGAGACCCTGTGGCCGGTGTTGAAGGCACAGGTCGAGGAGGCAGTGAAGAACTGGCGCAAACCCGATCGCGGGATCTGGGAAGTGCGCGGCGAACCAAAGCATTTCACCTCGTCGAAGGTGATGTGCTGGGTCGCTCTCGATCGCGGCGCCCGGCTCGCCGCCCTTCATGGCGAGAAGTCGTATGCAAAGACATGGGCGGGCATCGCCGACGAGATCCGCGCCGACATCCTCGAACACGGCGTCGATGAGCGTGGGGTGTTCACCCAGCGCTACGGCGACCCAGCGCTCGACGCGTCCGCACTGCTGATCCCGCTGCTGCGCTTTCTGCCCTCGGACGACTACCGGGTCCGCAACACTGTGCTCGCGATCGCCGACGAGTTGACCGACAACGGACTGGTGCTGCGCTACCGCGTCGAGGAGACCGACGACGGACTCTCCGGCGAGGAAGGGACCTTCACCATCTGTTCGTTCTGGTTGGTCTCGGCGCTGGTTGAGATCGGTGAGTTGCATCGCGCCAAGGTGCTGTGCGAGCGGTTGCTCTCCTACTCCAGCCCGCTCAAGCTCTACGCCGAGGAGATCGACGCCAAAACCGGCCAGCATCTCGGCAACTTCCCGCAGGCGTTCACCCACCTGGCGTTGATCAACGCGGTGATGCACGTGATCCGGGCCGAGGAGGCCGCCAGCCACGGCACGTTCCAGCCCGCCCACCACTGAGGGGACACTAGCTCAGGCGCCAGGACTCGTAGGCGCGCGGATCGTCGACCGGTTCGACGTGGATGGCGACGTCGAGGTGTGACAGGGCGGCCCGCAACTCGCCTTCGACCTCTTCGGCGAGGTCGTGGGCGTGTTGCACCGACCACTCACCCGGCACCAGCATGTGCATCTGGACGAACCGACGATGTCCGGCCTCACGGGTGCGGATGTCGTGGAAGACCACGCCGCGGTCGCGATGTGGGCTCAGCGTCGTGTCGATCACCGCCAGGTCGGATTCCGGTAGCGCCGCATCCATCATCCCCGCCGCGGAGCGCCAGATCAGTCGGCTGCCCACCACCAGGATGTTGATCGCGACGGCCATGGCGATGAGCGGATCGAGCCGAAGCCAGCCGGTGACGGCCACCAGGAACACCCCGAACACCACCCCCACTGTGGTCCAGACGTCGGTCATCAGGTGTTTGCCGTCGGCTTCCAGGGTGATCGATCGATGACGTCGCCCGGCCCGCAACAAGACCACCGCCACTACGCCGTTGATGACCGTGGCCCCGACCGAGATGGCCAGACCGGGGCCCACCGCCTCCAGTTCCGTGGGGTTGATCAACCGGTTGATCGCGGTGACGATGATCGCGCCGGCCGCGACGAAGATCATCACACCCTCGATGACGGCCGAGAAGTACTCGGCCTTGGTGTGGCCGAAGTTGTGACCGGTGTCGGCCGGCCGGGCGGCTATCCGTAGGGCCACGAACGCGCCAACCGCCGCAACGAGATTCACCACCGACTCGGCCGCATCGGACAGCAGACCGACGGAACCGGTGATCTGCCAAGCGATCACCTTCATCGCGATGGTGACCACGGCAGCCGCGACACTGAGCAGAGCGAACCGCGTTAGATCGCCGCGGCTGTCGCGACGAGAACCGGCCCCGGATTCCATCGCCGCGGCTAGCGTTCCTCGGACGCGACGAGTCCGCGCCGGGTGAGCAGCGGTTCGATGCGTGGAGTCCGCCCGATGAGCGTCTCGTGGGCGGCCAACGGGTCGATGCTGTCGCCGCGCGAAAGTGTTGCCTCGGCGAAGCGCCGGCCGTTGTCGCGCAGCAGTCCGCCCTCGGCGAGGAACCACTGTTCGGTCTCGGCGTCGAGTACTTCCGACCAGATGTAGGAGTAGTAGCCCGCGGAATAGCCGCCGCCGAAGATGTGGTTGAAGTACGCGCTGCGATACCGCGGCGGGATCAGGTCACCGGTGAAACCTGCCGCCCGCAACGCATCTCGTTCGAACTGCGCGACATCGTCGACCGTGTCGTCGGCGGTGATCCGATGCCAGGCCAGATCGAGCTGCGCGGCAGCGAGATACTCGATCGTGGAGTGCGCGCTCTCGGTCTTCGCCGCATCGCGTGCCGCATCGGCCAGCGCCGCCGGAATGGGTTCACCCGTGGCGTGGTGCCGGGCATACTGCGACAACACATCTGGATGCAATGCCCACATCTCGTTCACCTGCGACGGGAACTCGACGAAGTCCCGCGGCACCGACGTACCCGATTGCGACGGGTAGTCGACAGCCGACAACAAACCGTGCAGGGCGTGTCCGAACTCGTGGAACAGAGTGGTCAGCTGGTCCATCGTCAGCAGGCAGGGCGCGCCGTCATCGGGTTTGGTCAGATTGGCGACGTTCACCACGATCGGTTGTGTGGACAACACCATCGACTGGTCGACGATGTTGTTCATCCAGGCGCCGCCCCGTTTGGACGGGCGCGCATAGAAGTCACCCAGGAACAGGCCGATGCTGCGCCCCGCCTCGTTGATCACGTCCCACACCCGCACGTCGGGGTGGTAGCCGTGCAGGTCGGTTCGTTCGATGAATCGCAGTCCGTACAGTTTGCCCGCGGCATAGAACACCCCGCGCTGCAACACATTGTCGAGCTCGCAGTAGTCACCGAAGTCGTCGAGCGGAACCGCAGACGCGGCCCGCCGCTCCCGTTCCAACCAGTAGGTGAGGTCGGCCGAGCCGATCTCCTCGTCGGCGAACCGGTTCAGGCGGGTCAGTTCGCGTCCGCCCGCCCGCAGGGCGGACGCGGTGAGCTCGGCCAGCAACTCGACGACCGCGGCCGGGTTGGGTGCGGTCTCCTCGGCGATCACATACTCGGCATGGTCGCGATACCCCAGGAGTCGGGCACGTCGAGCGCGAAGCCCGACGATCTCGAGGACGAGCTCACGGGTGTCGTGGTCGTTACCCCGCGCACAGCGCGAGATCGACGCGTCGAAGACCCGTTGCCGCACCGAACGATCCGTGAGCCCCGTGAGTACCGCCTGGCTGCTGGGTAGTTCCAGGGTGAGCAGGTAACCGGATTCGTGTCCCGCGTCGGCTGCCGCCCGGCGAGCGGCGGCGACCTGTCCCGCCGAGAGCCCGTCGAGCTGGGCGATGTTGTCGACGAGCACCGCCGAGGCATTGGTGTCATCGAGAATGCGTTGCGAGAACGTCGTGCTGAGATATGCCAGCCGCGAAGAGATCTGGCGTATCTGTTCTTGCTCGTCCGGGCCGAGCCCGGCGCCGGCCCGCACCGATTCGCGATAGCGCTTGGCGAGCAACCGTTGCTGCGCCTCGGTCAGGTCGAGTTCGTCTGCGCGGTCGTGCAGCGCCGAGATCCTCTCGAACAGTCGCCGATCCATGGCGATGGTGTTCGCGTGGTCGGTCAGCAAGGTCGAGAGTTGCTGGGAGATCTCGTTGCGCTGCGGGTTGGTGTCCGGCCCGACGAGATTGAAGAAGATCCCGCCGGCCCGAGCGAGATCCCGCCCGGACAGTTCCAACGCCTCTACGGTGTTGGCGAACGTCGCGGGCCGTGGGTCGGTGGCGATCGACTCCACCTCCGCGAGATGGGTCGCCATCGCCTCACCGAAGGCGGGCACGAAGTCGTCGTCGGAGATCGACGCGAAGTCGGGCAGTCCGTGCGGCAGCGGACTCTCGGCCAGTACCGGGTTGCGGCGGTTGTCCAACGGTCTACTTCCCCTTCGGCTTGTCTCCCAGTGAGTCGGTGGACAGCGCGGCGACAAACGCTTCTTGCGGGACGTCGACCCGCCCGATCGTCTTCATCCGCTTCTTGCCCTCTTTCTGCTTCTCGAGCAGCTTGCGCTTGCGGCTGATGTCACCGCCGTAGCACTTGGCCAGCACGTCCTTGCGGATGGCACGGATGTTCTCGCGCGCGATGATCTTGGAGCCGATGGCCGCCTGCACCGGTACCTCGAACTGCTGACGCGGGATCAGTTCCTTGAGTTTGGTGGCCATCTTGTTGCCGTACGCATAGGCCGCATCCTTGTGCACGATCGCGCTGAACGCGTCCACGGCCTCCCCCTGCAAGAGGATGTCGACCTTCACCAGCTCGGCTTCCTGCTCGCCGGCTTCCTCGTAATCCAGGCTGGCGTAGCCGCGGGTGCGCGACTTGAGTGCATCGAAGAAGTCGAAGATGATCTCGGCCATCGGCATCGTGTAGCGCAGCTCGACGCGGGTCTCCGAGAGGTAGTCCATCCCGCCGAGATCACCGCGCCGGCTCTGACAAAGTTCCATGATCGCCCCGACGAACTCGCTCGGAGCGATGATCGTCATCTTCACGATCGGCTCGAAGATCTGCTTGGCCTTGCCCGCAGGCCAGTCCGATGGATTGGTGACGGTGATCTCCTGCCCGTCCTCCATGATGACCCGATAGACGACGTTGGGTGCTGTCGAGATCAGGTTGAGGTTGAACTCGCGTTCGAGGCGTTCACGGGTGATCTCCATGTGCAGGAGCCCGAGGAAGCCGCAGCGGAAACCGAACCCGAGGGCCACCGAGGTCTCCGGTTCGTAGGCGAGTGCCGCGTCGTTGAGTTGCAGCTTGTCCAGCGCCTCGCGCAGCACCGGGTAGTCCGAGCCGTCCACTGGGTAGAGCCCCGAGTAGACCATGGGCTGCGGCTCCCGGTAGCCCGTCAATGGCTCCTCGGCCCCGTGCTTGGCCGTGGTCACGGTATCGCCGACCTTGGACTGCCGCACGTCTTTCACACCGGTGATCAGGTAGCCGACCTCACCGACTCCCAGCCCCTTGGATGCCTTCGGTTCGGGCGAGACGATGCCGACCTCGAGAAGTTCATGTGTCGCGCCGGTCGACATCATCAGCACCTTCTCGCGCGGCAGGACGCGTCCGTCGACGACACGGACGTAGGTGACCACCCCACGGTAGGTGTCGTAGACCGAGTCGAAGATCATTGCGCGCGCCGGAGCGTCCTGATCACCTTCGGGCGGGGGGACCTGCCGGATGACCTCGTCGAGCAGTTCGGCCACGCCGGCTCCGGTCTTACCCGACACCCGCAGCACCTCGTCGGCCTCGCAGCCGATGATGTGCGCGATCTCCGCGGCGTAGCGGTCCGGATCGGCCGCCGGCAGATCGATCTTGTTGAGGACCGGGATGATCGTCAGGTCCTTGTCCATCGCCAGGTAGAGGTTGGCCAGCGTCTGCGCCTCGATGCCTTGGGCGGCGTCGACCAGCAGAATCGCCCCTTCACAGGCCTCGAGGGCACGCGATACCTCATAGGTGAAGTCGACGTGGCCGGGTGTGTCGATCAGGTGGATGACGTAGTCGGTGGTGGCGCCGTCGGTCTCGGTGACCTGCCACGGCAGGCGCACGTTCTGCGCCTTGATGGTGATGCCGCGCTCACGTTCGATGTCCATCCGATCGAGGTACTGCGCGCGCATCTGACGCTCCTCGACCACGCCGGTCAGCTGCAACATACGGTCGGCCAGGGTGGACTTCCCGTGGTCGATGTGGGCGATGATGCAGAAGTTCCGGATCCGCGCGGGGTCGGTGAAGGTGGTGTCAGCGAAGGTGGGAATCGAACTGCTCCTCGGACGTGCGGCATGGTGACGCGGCCGAAGGTGACCACGTCGCTGGGTCCAGTTTCTCATGCCCGCCACGGTCGGCGTCGGCGACGCTCGCCGCTACGGTTGTGCAATGGCTGCCGCGCCCCCTCCGAACAGTCCCGAGTCGCATACGTACGACGCCGACTCGGTGGTGGCCGAGGTCACCGAACCCGGCCACGATCGGATCGGGGTGGCTGTGCTCGCGCACGGCGCCGGCGGCAACCGACACGCGGTCATCCTGCGCGTGCTGGCCGACGAGCTGTCCGCGCGGGGCCTGCTGGTGGCCCGTATCGATCTGCCCTACCGACAACGACGCCCCAAGGGCCCGCCGAGCCCGTCGACGGCGGCTGCCGATCGTGCCGGCATCGTCGCGGCCTGCGAGACGTTCCGGCTCGACGGTGTTCCGCTGATCGTCGGCGGTCATTCCTATGGCGGTCGGCAGGCCTCGATGGCGGTTGCCGAGAATCCGGATCTGGCCGATGGCCTGCTGCTGACGTCCTATCCCCTGCACCCGCCGGGCAAACCCGACCGGCTGCGGACCGAACATCTGTCGTCGATCTCGGTGCCCACGGTGATCGTGCATGGCAGTACCGATCCGTTCGCCACACCTGCGGAACTCGCCGACGCGGTGGCGTTGATCCCGTCGCCGACCCGCGTCGTCGAGATCGAGAAGGTCGGCCACAATCTCAACCCCGATCGCGCACCCACCGCCACGGTGACCGCCGACGCCGTGTTCGATACCCTGATGGGCTGACCCGCGATGCGACTCACTCCGCGTACCGCTGCGACACGTACTCTCGCGCGCGCGATCTGCTACTCCCCTGACCTCGACGGCGCCGCCGATCCGGGCGAGATCGTGTGGACCTGGGTGCGCTACGAGGATGATCCCGATCAGGGCAAGGACCGCCCGGTGCTCGTTGTCGGCCGGTCCGGCGCGAATCTCCTCGGATTGATGCTGTCCAGCAGGGAGTATCACCGCGAGGACCCTGATTGGATGGGTATCGGCAGCGGGGTGTGGGATGCGTCGCGGCGGGAGAGTTTCGTTCGGCTCGACCGGGTCCTGGTCGTTGCCGAACACGGCATCCGTCGCGAGGGCGCCATTCTCGATCGTGCGCGGTTCGACCGGGTCGCGGCCCGTCTACGCGCCGACTTCGGCTGGCACTGACCGCTAGGCCAGCCGGGTGATCTCCACGACGACATCGAGATCGGTTGCCCCGCCACCGGTGTAGATCCCCTTCAGGGGTGACACATCCGAGTAGTCGCGTCCGACTCCGACCGACACGTGCTGCTCGGTGATGCCGGTGGCATTCGTCGGGTCGTAACCCCACCAACCACCTGTCCACGCCTCGATCCACGCGTGGCTCTGCCCCTCGACCGTCTTGTCGATGGCCGCATCGGGTTTCGGGTGCAGATACCCCGAGACGTATCGGGCGGGGATGCCGAGGCTGCGCAACATCAGCAACGACAGGTGCGCGTAGTCCTGGCAGACACCTTTGCGTTCGTTCCATGCGTCGACGGCGGTGGTGTGCACGCCGGTCGTGCCAGGCACGTACTTCATCTCCTCGTGCACGTAGCGGCACACCGCCTCGACGGCCGCATCGGGATCGAGCCCTTTGGCAAGTCGCGTCGCCGCCGAGGCCAGCTGTCGGTTCTTCGGCACGTACCCGGTGTAAGAGAGCATCTCGTCGTAGCGGTCCTCGACGTAGTCGCTGCGCACGTCGTCCCAGGTGCGTTGCTCGGCGACCGGGACCCGGCCACCGGCCTCGGTCTCCACCACCGACATGCCGGACACCTCGAGTTCCTCGTGCGGTGCGTGCAGGTCGAAGGCGGTCACCGCAGTGCCCCAGTAGTCGGTGTAGCGGTAGGACCTCGTGGCCGGCACCGTCTCGACCCGGTTGATGATGACGTTTTGCCGGTTGTCGCTGCGGGGCGTGAGGCGGGCCTCGTTGTACGACGACGTCACCGGACTCTTGTAGGCGAATCCGGTGGAATGGACGACGCGTAGACGCCAGCTCACAGTTCACTCTCCTCGATCATGTGGTCCTCCGAATCGCTCACGCGGGCGTCGGCCCACGAGACATACGGCGACACATGGAAGTATTGGCCGGTCACCGCCTCGTTGACCGCGCGGCAGGTGTCCTGGAGATCGAGCAGACGGTCCTGCAGGTCCTCGAGCAGATTGCCCGGTTCGATGAACTCCAACGAGCTGCGCGCACGGCCGAGGAGCAACAACGCCTCGGCTTGGGTGCCGACGCGGCTCGGCCGCTTCTCCAGGTCGTTCAGATTGTGCTCGGCCACCCGCAGCGCGTGGAACACCGACCGCGGGAACAGCCTGTCCACCAACATGAACTCGACGATGTTCTCCGCGTCGAGCCGTCCTCGGTAGGTGCGCAGGAAGGTGTCGTGTGCACCGGCTGACACCAGCACACTGACCCACGACGGCGACGTGACGCGATCGCCGGCGCGCGACAGCAGCATCCGAATGGTCATGTCCACGCGTTCCACCGACCGCCCGAGCAGCAGGTACCGGTAGCCGTCGTCGTGGCTGAGGGTGGCGTCGGCGAGTCCCGCGAACATGGCGGCCCGGTTCTTCACGTAGGACAGGAACTCGTGCGGGCCGAGCCGGCGAGCCCGACGTTCGGCGTCGTTGAGACCGTTGTAGGTGGTGTTCAGGCACTCCCACATCTCGCTGGACGTGACCTCACGCGCACCACGTGCGTTCTCCCGGGCCGACCGGATCAGGTCGACGATCGAACCGATTGCGTCCTTGTCGTAGGCGACGCGCTCGGTCAGGGCCCACACGTCGATCAGATCGTCGGTACTCGGCGTGTCCAGACCCAGAACCTGGATAACCAGGCGTGCCTGACGGTCCACGTCGACAGTCGCATCCTCGAGCAACTGGTGGATCGCGACGTCGAGAATGCGTGCCATGTCGTCGGCACGTTCGACGTAGCGGCCGATCCAGTAGAGCGATTCCGCGTTGCGCGCCAACATCATCAGTGCTCACCACCCTGCTGTTCGAGGCCCTGCTGCTGTTGTTGGGTCTGGGTGTGCAGCGGGTCGGGAGCGTTCTCGGCCGGGCGGGCGGCGGCGACCCCGCTGGCGTTGACCACCTTCGCCCCGGAGAGTTCACGATCTTCCGACGAGCGCGCCGACGCGAGCACCCACGTGTCCTTGGAGCCGCCGCCCTGACTGGAGTTGACCACCAACGATCCCTCGGGCAGGGCGACGCGGGTGAGACCACCGGGCAGAACCCACACCGACTCCCCGTCGTTGACGGCGAACGGCCTCAGGTCGACGTGCCGGGGCCGCACCTCCCCGTCGATCTTGGTCGGCACCGTCGACAACTGCACGACGGGCTGTGCGATCCATCCGCGGGGGTCGTTGCGTACCTTGCGGGCCAACGTGTTCAATTCTGCCTTGGTGGCGTCCGGACCGAACACGATGCCGTAGCCGCCGGAACCCTCCACCGGTTTGACCACGAGTTCGTCGATCCGGTCGAGCACCTCTTCGCACTCGTCGTCGAGCCAGCACCGCAACGTGTCCACGTTCTGCAACGAGGGTTTCTCACCGAGGTAGTACTCGATGATGTCCGGAACGTAGGTGTAGATGAGCTTGTCGTCGCCGACGCCGTTGCCGACCGCACTCGAGATAACCACGTTGCCGGCGCGGGCGGCATTCAGCAGGCCTGCGACGCCGAGCATGGAATCCGGCCGGAACTGCATCGGATCGAGGAAATCGTCGTCGATGCGGCGGTAGATCACGTCCACCCGCTGCTCACCCTCAGTGGTGCGCATGTAGACGATGTTGTCGCGGCAGAAGAGGTCTCGACCCTCGACCAACTCGACGCCCATCAGTCGCGCCAGCAGCGAATGTTCGAAGTAGGCGGAGTTCGCGACACCCGGGGTGAGCACCACGATGTTGGGATCGGCCTCGTTGAACGCCGCCGATGCCCGCAACGCGCGCAACAGGTGACTGGGATAGTCGGCAACCGCACGCACCCGATGCGAGGAGAACAGATCCGGGAAGACCCGCGCCATGGTGCGCCGGTTCTCCATCACATACGAGACGCCGGACGGGGATCGCAGGTTGTCCTCGAGTACCCGGAAATCGCCGTTCTCGTCACGGATGAGGTCGATACCCGCGACATGGATGCGAACCCCGTTGGGCGGACGGATGTTTGCGGCCTGCCGATGGAAATGCTCACACGAG
The DNA here is from genome assembly GCF_036233855.1 of Gordonia sp. Z-3. NCBI lineage: Bacteria > Bacillati > Actinomycetota > Actinomycetes > Mycobacteriales > Gordoniaceae > Gordonia > Gordonia sp. Z-3. The sequence continues at coordinate 197,907 of NZ_JAZARS010000005.1, read as the reverse complement.
TGCACAAGCCGTTTCGGCAACACCCCGTCGCGCAGGATCTCCTGTTCGCCGTAGATGTCGTCGAGGAACAACTCCAGGGCCTGCACCCGTTGGGTGATACCGGCTTCCAGCTTGCTCCATTCGCTCGCCGAGATCACCCGCGGCACAACGTCGAGCGGGAACGGTCGTTCCTTGCCGGACAGCGAGAACGTGACACCTTGATCGATGAACGCGCGGCCGAGTGCATCGACCCGCACGTCGAGGTCGGCCGTATCGTAGGCCGACATCGCCTTGTAGATGCCGCGGTATGGTGCGCGCACCTCGCCGTCGGCGTCGAACATCTCGTCGAAGGCCTTGCCGTACGGCCCTTTCGAGTATCCGGCGAAGATCGTGTTGTCGATCGCCTTGGGTTCACGGACCGTGGTCTTGGCACGTTTGGCCGGTTCCTTGGACCGCCCCTTGGTGCCCGCGGCCTTGGTGTCGGACTTTCGCCCGGACGACGACTTGGTGGCCTTGGTCGACTTGTTCGCCGGGCTACCAGTAGTCGTGGTGGACTTCGTGGCCTTGCTGGCGGCTCGCTTGCTGGCGGAGGTCGTCGGCGCGGGACTCATAACTTGACATGGTGCTACAAAAACCGCGATTCGGCAGGACTGTTGGTCACGGGCGTGCCACGCCGATCACCGACGGCGCAGCGCGCGTACCCGACGCCGGGCACGACGCGCCACGTTCATCGCGCGTGTCCGCAGCCTTGGGCGGTCGTCACGGATCGGCGCCTCCTTGACCATCTCCGCCATGGTCGTGACAGCGACGTCGAGTATGTCCTGCGTGGTCGGCGGCTCGGCGTCGGCACCCGCGGCGGTGGACACCTCCAGATCGGCGAGATCGCCGGAGATGACGTAGCCACGCGACCGGACGGCCGCCACCATGTCATCGGCGGCGCTCGCCGCCCAGACACGTTGTTCTGCGCTGAGCCCCAGGGGCGCGCCGTGCGCGCGTTTCAGGATCTGGATGACCTGACCCTTGACCACCCCGTCATAGCGGCTCCAATGCACGTCCGACGGCTGCAGATGGTGATTGAGTCGGCGCAGGTACTCGGCCTGTGCCGCCGGCAACGACGAGTTCAGGTTCGGCACATCCATCGTCAGCGGCGCCGGATCGACGTCGAGTACCCGCAGGAATCTCTCCCAGATCGATTCCCCGGGAGTGTCGCGGCGGGTCGGTACGGTCACCAGATGCACTCGTTGCGGGCCCACCGCGTCGGCCCAGTCGGCGAGGATCCGCACATAGTCCTGGAACTCCCAGAACGGTTCCTCTTCGCCGCCGTCGGTCGGTGGCACGAAGCCGGGCACCGCCGGTCCGTGCTCACGCACCGACGCCAGGAACTCGGCGAAATCGGCACGCCGCTGGTTCTTGATGTTCTCCTGCCACACCGAGGGCAGTTGCCGCGCCAGATCGCGGACGGTTGCGATGACATGGATCTCGTCGGCGAAGGAGAGGTCCGACATCAGTGTGTCGATGTGTCGCGGTGTGGCCGTCGCATACAGCTCGTGGGAGAGCAGCGATTTTCCCGGCCAGGCCTTCATCTGACCCAGAAGGTTGGGCCACGCGTCATCGAAGTCCGGGTTCACCCAGTCCAGGTAGCGCTCGGGCTGCAGATGGGTGGCGGCATGGAAGTGATCGGTCATGTGATTGCCCGGATAGAGCAGTCCCGACGACCGTAACGCCAGGTCACGATTACGCCAGAGGCGGTCCTGGAGGTGGGTGGTGCCGGTTTTGGGCAGGCCGATGTGAAGGAAGACGACTGACATGATGATGGTCAGCCTAATGGTCACCGCCGACGATTTGGGCAGGGTGGGAGCCTACTGGTAATGTCGATCGCTGTCGCAGCGTCGACGTGATCCACCGGATTCACGGCAACAGACCTGCTGGAAACAAGGCAACTACCAACCAGATCAAGAGGGATACACGCGTGGCCAACATCAAGTCGCAGATGAAGCGTAACCGCACCAACGAGGAGCGTCGTCAGCGCAACCAGTCGGTGAAGTCGTCGCTGCGCACCGCGATCCGCAGCTTCCGCGAAGCCGTGGACTCCGGCGACAAGGACAAGGCCGCCGAGCTGTCGCGTGCCGCGGGCCGCAAGCTCGACAAGGCTGCCTCGAAGGGCGTCATCCACGCCAACCAGGCCGCCAACAAGAAGTCGGCGATGGCCATCGCCGTCAACAAGCTCTGATTCTGCTGAAGTCTTTCAGTTCACCCCGGTGACGTCCCACGCGGTCACCGGGGTGAACTTCGTTGTCCGGGCGCCGGACGCAGATCCGCCACGGTTCCGACGGCGTTGGCGAGGCTGAAGGCCGGGTCGGCTGCCTGGCCCTTCACGTCTCCGTTGAGTTGCGCGACCACCTGAACCGCAGCCGCGATGGACGCCGAGTCCCAGGCACGCGCCTGCGCCTGCACCTTCTTGACCCGCCGCGGTGGCATGCCCAGCTCGGACGCGGCCGCATACTGATCCATCGACCCGATCGCGCGTACCCGGGCGATTGCATGCACGGCCTCGGCCAGCGCATCGGCCAGCAGAACACGCGGTACCCCATGGTGTTCGGCCCAGGCCAGCGACTCCAGTGCACCCGGCCGGTCGCCGGTCACCGCCTTGTCGGCAACCTCGAATCCGGTGATCTCCGGGCGGCCCTGATAGTAGAGACGCACCGCGTCGACGGTGACCTTCCCGTCGGTGTCGGCGACGAGTTGAGCGCAGGCCGCGGCCAACTCCCGCAATTCGGCCCCGACTCCCTCGACGACCTGCTCCACCACGTCGTTGCTCACCCGCGCACCGAGTATCCGGAATTCTCTGCGTACGAAGTCCATCCGCTCGGACGGCCATTTGGGCGCTGCGCAATCGTGTTCGGTCGCTCCGGCCTTCTTCAACGCAGGCACCAACGACTTCGCGCGACCACCGCCGGTGTGGATCACCATCAGCGTGATCCCGTCGGGCAGTTCCCCGGCCGCCTGTGCGATCAACGCGACCGGTTCCTTGCCCGCGTCGGCCGCCGACTCCACGACCACGATCCGGTCTTCGGCGAACAGCGACGGACTCAGCAGCTCCGCCAACTCGTGTTCGGTGACATCCCCGGCGCGCACCCGCGTGACCGGGACGTCCGTGCCGGCAGCCGCAGCCTGCGCAGAAGTGATCGAGCTGATCACCCGACCGGTCAGGAAGTCGTCGTCTCCGAGCAGCAGATGCAGGCGTTCACTCACGCCGACAATGCTGCCAGACCACGCCGACAGCACCGAGGGCGCACACGGTCACGATCGACACGACCACCGCACCGGTCAGCCCGGACGGTACAGCCATCGCCGCCCACGACGTTCGCCCAAACACCCGCGCGCAGGTCAGCATCCACCACATCTCCGGTGCCAGTGCCCGGATCATCAACTCGGCGCAGAGAGCACCGAGACCGCCGGGCCCACCCAACGCCCCCACCACGGCGGCCGCGGTCCCGACGATAGCGATCACCCCGACCACCGGGGCCACCGCAATGTTCGCCGGCAACCCGACCACACTGAACCTGCCACTGATCATCGCGACGACCGGGGCCGTGACCAGTTGCGCCACCAACGCCATCGCCATCAACTCGGCCAGCCCGGACGGCACTCCCCACCCCCGCAACCGGTCCCGCACCGGCGCCGACCACAGCACGAGGCCCGCCGTCGCGATCACCGACAGTGCAAATCCCGGATCTGCCGCGAGCTCCGGCCACCACAACACACCGAGAACGACCGCCGACCCGAGCGCCGGCAACGCCTGCGCCCGCCGCGACCTGATCAACGCCAACAATCCGATCAGGCCCATCATCGCCGCCCGCAACACACTCGGCGACGGGCGAACCAGGATGACGAAGCACACCACCACGACCGCCCCGACCACGGCCGTCAACCGCGGCGACGCCCCGAGCATCCGCACCGCCAGCACCGCAGCGCCACAGACGATGGCGAAGTTGCTCCCCGACACCGCGACCAGATGGGTGAGCCCCGCCGCACGGAAGTCGGCCCGCACATCCGCATCGAGCCCGCTGGTGTCGCCGAGTACCAGACCGGGCAACAACCCGGCCGCGTCCACCCCGAGGGCACGTGCGGATATCTGCTGCAGCCGTTGACGGATGAATGTCGCCAGCCGCTGGTGCGGGGGCGGTCGACCGGACAGCCGCGGAGCCGACACCCCGGACAGACGCGCGACGAGCAGTTCGCCTCGTCGCGGTGGACTCACCCGGACGGTGGCCGAGAAGCGCTGGCCCACCGCGAGTTCCGACCAGCTCTCGGCGGGTCCGGTCAACTCCGCGGAGGCCGGGGCGACCGTCCGGCCCGAGATCTCGGTCACGTCGACTCCGACCCGTACCCGCGACGACGCAGCGCCCAGCGTCACCGCATCGTCGCGGATCACACCCTCGACCCACGCCTTCCCGTCGATGTCGGTCAGCGGATGAGTCGCTGCGGCTGCCAGGCGCACCGCCATCGCGCCGGCGGTCACCGTCGCCATCCCGGATGCGATCACCACCAACGACACCGCCGCCCACGTCACCCACCTGCGCGCGACGGCGAGTAGGGCGACCGCACACGCCAGCAGGCCGCCCAGCATCACCGGCCACACCGACCAGCGGGGGCCGAACATGATCAGCAACGTCACCGCCCATGTGGTCAGCCCGGGGACCACCAATCGGTAGTCGCCACCGGGCACGACGTCGCGTGCCACGCGCCCCGCGCTCACACCGTCACCAGCTCGCGCAGCCGGGCGAAGCGAGTGGGACCGATCCCATCGACCTCGGCGAGCTGGTCGACCGAGGTGAACCGACCATGGGTGTCACGCCAGGCGATGATGGCCTGTGCAGTCACCGGCCCGACTCCGGGCAACTCGTCGAGTTGCGCCTCGGTCGCGGAGTTGAGATCCACCTTCCCGGTCGACGAACCGCCGGTCGCGGATACGCCCGGCTGCGCTGCCGCCGATGTGCCCGACCCGGGCGCAGCCACCTGACCGCCGGCACCGACAACAGCACTGCGCAGCGCCATCCGCCCACCGTCACCGCCGTGCCCGACCAACACCTGGTCGCCGTCGTTGAGGCGCTGTGCCAGGTTCAGCGACAGGAGATCTGCGCCCTTGCGTGCTCCGCCGGCCCGGGCGATGGCGTCGGCCACGCGCGCCTCCCCGGCCAGCCGTACCAGCCCCGGACGATGCACCAGCCCCACGACGCTGACCACCACTTCGACCGGCGCCTGCCCTGGCTGCGCCTGCCCGGCCGAATCAGGTTGTGCTGGTGCCGATGACGCAGCCACCTCGCCCGTGGCAGTTGGGCCGGCACTCGCCGGGAATGCCACCGGTGTGGGCGTGTCCGATCCACCGCGCAGGAGCGAGAACCCGGCCACCGCACACGCCGCTATCCCCACCAGGATCAGGGCGATCGCCGCGGGCGGCGCGACCACGAGGCGGCGGCGCACGGCGCCGTTCACCCCGTCGTCCACGTCGTCGTCCATGTCGCCGAACCGATCACCGACACTCATCCGCTGCCCGGCCCGCTCCGCATCGGGGACCGGCGTGAACCAGGTGGGTACCGCCGTCACTCCCCACGGGCCGCCCACACCACCGGAATCGGGGGTTTCGGATTTCGGATCGCTCTGCAGCACAGAGCTTTCCGATCCTGTTCCATCGATCGTCGGTGCACGGGTGTCGAGCCGATCGAGACCGGACCGGCGACGCGAGGAGGTTGTGCCCATGCCAGTGAAGGCTATGGTCGTTTCTCGACGAATCGAACGGCGAAGCGACTGGGGGCGACGATCTGTGGATCAAACCAGCGGCTGTGGAATCCGCCGCGGTACCCTCAGAATTCGATCGGCTCGAGGTGGGTGGCCAGGGTGACCCCGATGGCGCCCGGGCCCACATGACAGCCCAGCACGGGCCCCAGATCGACGATCACCCGCGAGGTCACCTCACGCAGGCGACCGGCCAGTCCGTCGGCGAATTCCGTGGCCAGACCGGGAGATCCGCAGTGCTGAATTCCCAGTGTCACCGGTCGTCCGGCCGCCGACTCGACGGCCGCTTCGGCCATCTTGTCCAGCGCTTTGGAGAAGGTGCGGTGGCGTTCACGCAGGGTCAGCATGCCGTCGACCATGTGCAGGATCGGCTTGATGGACAGCGCCGAGCCCAGCATCTTGCTCGCGGCGCTGATCCGGCCGCTCTGACGCAGATTCTCGAGTTGGTGCACGCACAGCATCGAGTCGATGGTGGCGGCCTGCCGGATCGCGGACTCGTAGACGCGATCACGGTCGGCACCCGTACTCGCCGCCTGCGCCGCACCGATGGCGGTGAAACCGACGGCCAGTCCCACCGACCGGGAATCGACGATGCGGACCTGTCCCGAGAACTTCTCGGCCGCCAGGCGACCGGCGCTCCAGGTTCCCGACAGGCGACGCGACATGTGGACCGCAACCACTCCGTCGCCGTCGCTGTCGGCCAGCGCCTGTTCGTAAGCGGTGCCGAGTTCGTGCGGATTGGCCCCTGAGGTCGTCACACCCGGGTGAGAGACGATGTCGGCGGGCATCTCGTCCACGCCTTCGCGATAATCCTCGTCGTCCAGCGTCAGGTGCAACGGCACCTGCCGGATACCGTAGTGGTCGGCGATCTCGGCGGGCAGGCGCGAAGATGAATCGGTGACGACGACGACTGGCACGCGTCTACGTTAGCCGGTCGGTTTCGGTGCGGCCGGGGGCCCGTCGGCACCGTTGCGGCCAGGTGTGGTCAGCGCCTCGCGCACCACCCCGATGACCTCGTCGGCGATGCGCCGGTGACAGTCGAATCCCCAGTGAATGCCGTCGGGGTTCATCGTCTCGGGTCGCTGCTCGAACGCGTCGCGGGTGACCGGGTAGAAGTCGGCGATGCGCAAATCGTGCGAGCGCCCCCATTCGAGCATCGTCGCCGTGGTCGGTATCCGGCCTGAGTGCACGTATCCGTAGTACGGACTGCGGTGTGTCGGCGGCAGACACAGCACGATGGGCAGGTCGGGCCGGAGCTCGGCGAGTGCTGCGCGGATCTTCTCCAGGTATTCGACGGTGACCGCCGGCGGCAGCGCAAGCGGCCATCCGACCTTCGACAGTCGTGGCTGCAGCCACGAGTAGCCGTCGCGCACCGCTTGGCGCAGTCGCGGCGGACGCACATAGCGGATCTGCTCGCGCAGCGCAGTGGGCAGCGGCGAGGGCAGGCTGTCCATCCCGCCGAACGCCAGCACCACGACCTCGGCGGCGGGCACCGCCGCCCAGATGGCCGGGTCCTGTGTCAACGCCCACCAGACATCGCGGCTGGTCCAGCCGATCCGACCGAACAGCGCCACATCGCGGTCGCAGCCCGCCCCCACCAGCGAGGGCCAGATCCGGGGGTCGTCGGCGGGGAGACCACCGGTCGGTCCGTAGTAGGCCAGCGAATCCGACAGGATCAGAATGGTCACTGCACGCCGGCGTCGGCCACCTCGGCCGAGGCATTCCACACGTCCAGCCGCCACCGCGGCGGGCTGCCCGGTATTCCGTGTCCGGACAGCTGCACCCAGCTGGTGTTCGCCAGTCCCCCGAAAACCGGCCACGACTTCCGGTCCAGATCCAGCAGGGCCGCGGTCATCGCCGCGATGACCCCGCCGTGTGCCACCAGCACGACCGGCGCCTCGGGACGTTCACCGCTGCCCCACTCGTCGACGATGTCGACGAGTTCGTCCACCAGCGGGGTGGCCCGGGTCGCGACGTCGATTCGGCTCTCGCCGTTCGGTGGCGCCCAGGACGCGTCGTCGCGCCAGATGCGCCGCGCCCCCGGCATCTCGGCATCCACCTCGAGGTGGGTCATGCCCTGCCAGTCACCGAGATGTGTTTCACGCAGGCGCTTGTCGGTGGTGACCGTGAGCCCTGTCCGCCGCGCCAACGCCTCGGCGGTGTCGCGGGCGCGGGTCAGATCGGAGGACAGGATGCGCATAGGTGCGCGATCGGCCAACGCGACCGCGGCGTCCTCGGCCTGGCGCCGGCCCAACGTCGACAGCTCCGTGTCCAGCTGCCCCTGCATCCGGCTCGTCGCGTTGTAGTCGGTCTGCCCGTGACGCAACAGGATCAGCCGACGGACCACCGGCGTGAGACGTTCCACGGAGGTGTCGTGACTGTCCGGTCCGCCGCTCACGCGAGGCCGTCCACGTCGATGACCGGGCAGTCCTTCCAGAGCCGCTCCAGCGCGTAGAACTGCCGCTCGTCGGTGTGCTGGATGTGTACGACGATGTCGGCGTAGTCGATGAGCGCCCACCGGCCCTCACGGGTGCCTTCCCGCCGCACGGGTTTGTGACCGGCTTCGCGCAGTTTGTCCTCCACCTCATCGACGATCGCGGTCACCTGCCGTTCGTTGTCGGCCGACGCGATCACGAAGATGTCGGTGATGACGAGTTGTTCGGAGACATCGATGACCGTGACATCGTGGGCGAGTTTGTCGGCGGCGGCGTGTGCCGCCACGGTGGCCATCTGCAGCGCTTCGGCTGAGGCAGTCACTGGAGTCCTTCCGTCGGGGTGCGGTGCGGTGTGTGAGGCAGGTCTGGTCGTCGCAGTGAGATCAGGGCGCGGACACCCCCGGCGAGGACGCCTTCGGCGCACGGTACAGCTTGCGTTTGGCGATGTACTGGACGACTCCGTCGGGAACGAGATACCAGACCGGACGCCCGCGCGCGGCGCGGGCGCGGCAGTCCGTGGACGAGATCGCCAGCGCCGGGATCTCGAGCATCTGCAACGTATCCGGCGGCAGCGAACCGAGGTGCGCAGCGAGATGCTTGGCGTGCAGTTCGTAGCCGGGTCGGCTGACGCCGATGAAGTGCGCGAGTTCGAACAATCCCTCCCAGTCCTGCCAGGACAGGATCGATTCCAGCGCATCGGCGCCGGTGATGAAGAACAGCTCGGCGTCGGGATGGTGCTTGCGGAGATCACGCAGTGTGTCGACCGTGTAGGTGTCGCCGTCACGTTCGATGTCGACGCGGCTCACGCTGAAGCGCGGATTCGATGCGGTCGCGATGACCGTCATCAGGTAGCGGTCCTCGGCCGGACTGACCGCCCTCGCCGCGTCGATGACGTGGCCGTCCTCGTCCTCACCCAGCTTCTGCCAGGGTCTTCCGGTCGGGACGAAGATCACCTCGTCCAGGGAGAACCGATGGGCCACCTCACTGGCGGCCACCAGGTGACCGTTGTGGATGGGATCGAACGTGCCACCCATGATGCCGATGCGGCGTGCGCGCGGTCGCGTGGACGTCTGCCCGTCGGTGGCCATGACGTGTGAGTTTACGCGGTCGACCACACGGCACCCGGTGACCCGCTGCAGATCACACCGGCAGCAGGTCGGCGATCACTCGTCCGAGCTGGGTGGCGTTGCGACATTCGAACATCTCGATGCCCTCGGCATACTCTGTCGCGGCGGAGTCCCCGGTGCCCCAATTGCGCTCGGCCTCGGGATTGAGCCAGTACGCATGTCGGGCACGGTCGACGAGTTCACGGAGCGCTCCCAGCCGCGGATCGTGGTAGTTGTTGCGGGCGTCGCCGAGGATCAGCAGTGCCCCACGGTGGGTCAGCGAGTCGGCGTATTCTTCGACGAAGCCATTGAGCATGTTGCCGTAGTCGGAGTGTCCATCGCGGGTGCTGATCCGGGCCGTGGTGATCATCCGATGCATGCTGGCACCGAAGTCCTCGTCGTCGGAACCCCGGTCGAAGAAGTCGGTCACCTCGTCGACGGTGTCGACGAAGGCGAAGACCCGGACCTTCGAGAACTGTTGACGCAACGCATACACCAATCGCAGCGTGAACTGGGAGAAACCCGCCACCGAGCCCGACACGTCACAGATGACGGTGAGCTCCGGACGCCCCGGTCGGGGTTTGCGATGCGTGAGCTCTATCGGCACACCGCCGGTCGACATCGATGCCCGCAACGTCTTGCGCACGTCGACCGCGCCACGATGCGATCGGCGGCGACGAACTTCCAGCTTCGCCGCCAACAGCCGTGCCAGCGGCTCGATCGTGCGTCGGATTTCGGCGAGGTCCGACGCACCGGCCGACAGGAAATTGATGTTCTCCGGCAGCTGCGGCACGGCATACTCCGCGACCCGTTCACGGCCCTTGGCACCGGCCATCCGCCGCTGCGTCTCCGCCTCGATCGCAGCACGCAGATCGGCCGATCGGGCGCGCGCCGCACTCCGGTAGCGGGGCTCGGTACCCGCGCGGTCGCCGAGCGAGTCGTCGTCGCCACCGCCGGCCATCGCGGCCGCGATCCGCGCGATCAGCGTCTGCGGACTGATCTGCGACAACGCCTGATAGGCCGAGTACGCCTCGCCGCGGGTGGAATCGTAACGTCCGAGCTGGTCGACGATGAGCGCCACCATCTGCGCGAGCCGCGCGTCCGCATCGGGCGACTCGTCGGCGAGCAACTCGGCCAGCTGGTCGCGGATCGCCTCCACATCCACCTCGCCGTCCTGCGTTCTCGGCAATTCGGAGACCGCGGTGCGCGCGCCGGTGCCCAGCGGAAACCACAGGTCGAAGACGGTGTCGAACACCCGGCGATGCATCTGATCGCTGATGAGGGTGGCGGCCAGTCCCTCCCGCAAGGTGCGACGGTCGAGCAGATCGAGCACCTCCACGGCTTGCGCCGCGTCGATGAGCGACGACGGCCCGACGACGATACCGCGGGCCCGCAGCTCGTCGACGAAACCGGTCAGATGATCGATCAACGGCACCTCGGGTGCCGCCTGCGCCGGAGGGGACATCAGCCCAACTTGAGTTCTTTGAACGCCGTCTTCAGATCCGGGCGGTGCTTGAGCACCACACCCAGGGTGCGCGCGATCAGACCGTCGTCAAGAGTCGCGCCGGAGCCCGTAGTCGATTCCCCCGCGCCGAGCGCCAGCAGGGTGTTGCCCCAGTCGATGGTCTCGGCCACCGACGGCTTCTTGCGGATGTCGAGGGTGCGCAACACACCGACGACCCGCACCAGTTCCGCGGCGAGTGCGTCGGGCAACCCGGGCACCCGCGACGCCAGGATCTCGCGTTCGCGGACCGAGTCGGGGAAGTCGATGTAGAGGTACAGGCACCGACGCTTCAGCGCCTCGGAGAGATCGCGGGTCGCATTGGACGTGAGGATGACGATCGGCCGCCGGGTGGCGGCAACCGTGCCCATCTCGGGAATGGTCACCGCGAAGTCACTGAGCACCTCGAGGAGCAGACCCTCCACATCGACGTCGGCCTTGTCCACCTCGTCGATGAGAAGCACCGTCGGTTCGGGTCTCGAGATGGCCCGTAGCAGCGGACGCGGCAACAGGAACTCCTCGGAGAAGATGTCGCTCTTCGCCTCGTCCCAGTCTCGTGTCCCGGTGGCCTGGATGTGCAGGATCTGTTTGGCGTGGTTCCACTCGTAGAGTGCCCGCGCCTCGTCGATGCCTTCATAACACTGCAGTCGGATGAACTCGGCATTCGTCGACTGCGAGATCGCCCGCGCCAGTTCGGTTTTGCCGACGCCGGCGGGGCCTTCCACCAGGAGCGGTTTGCCGAGCCGGTCGGCCAGGTACGTCGACGTGGCAGTGGCGTCGTCGGCGAGATAGCCGGTGTCGCGCAGCCGTGTGGTGACGTCGGCGACGTCGGCGAACGATGGCACGGTGGTGGGCCCGCCGGTCGCGGCGGTCGTCTCGGCCATCAGGCGGGCCTGATGTGGCCGTCGCCCCAGACGGTCCACTTCGTCGAGGTGAGTTCCGGCAGCCCCATCGGACCGCGCGCATGCAGTTTCTGTGTCGAGATGCCGATCTCGGCACCGAACCCGAACTGCTCACCGTCGGTGAACGCGGTCGACGCGTTGACCATCACCGCCGCCGCATCGACCCGCGAGGTGAATTCCCGCGCGGCGGCCAGATCGGTGGTGACGATCGCCTCGGTGTGACCGGTCCCCCAGGTGTCGATGTGGGCGACCGCCGCATCCAGGTCGTCGACGACCTTCATCGCGATGTCCATCGACAGATACTCTTCGGCCCAGTCGGTGTCCGTCGCCGGCTCCATACCGGGTTCATCACCGTGGATCACCACGCCCTGCGCCTGCAGGGCCTGCGAGATCTTCGGCAACGCGTCGGACGCCACGGCCTTGTCGATGAGTACCGTCTCGGCGGTGTTGCACACGCTTGGCCGCCGTGTCTTGGAGTTCAACACGATGCGCGTGGCAACGTCGAGGTCGGCGAGTGCGTGCACGTAGACATGACAATTGCCCGTGCCGGTCTCGATGGTGGGCACGGTGGCGTTGGCCACGACTGCATTGATCAGTCCGGCGCCCCCGCGCGGGATCACCACGTCGACCAGGCCGCGGGCACGGATGAGAGCGGTGACGCTCGATCGGTCCTCGCTCGGCAGCAGCGCAACCGCGTCGGCGTTGACACCTTTGTCGCGCAACACCTCACGCAGGATGCGGACGAGTTCGGCGTTCGAGTTCGCGGCGGACGACGAACCGCGCAGCAGCACCGCATTGCCCGACTTGAAGGCGATACCGAAGGCGTCGACGGTCACGTTCGGCCGCGCTTCGTACACCATGCCGACCACACCGAGCGGCACCCGGAGCTGACGCAATTCCATGCCGTTGGGCAGCGTCTTGCCCGACACGACGGTGCCGATCGGATCCGGTAGGACCGCCACCTGGCGGAGTCCGTCGGCAATTCCGGTGATGCGTTCCGGGGTCAGCCGCAGCCGGTCGATCAGGCTGGCCTCGGTGCCGTCGTTGTCCGCGCGGGTGATGTCGGCGGCATTCGCGGCCAGGATCGCTTCACTGTCGGCCTCGATGGCCTCGGCCGCTGCGAGCAGAACCTCGTTCTTGGCCGCGGTCGTCAACCCGGCCAGGGCCCGCGACGCGACCTTGGCGGCCTTGGCCAGACCCGCGACGACCTGTTCGACGTCGGTCGCCACCACGCCCGAATCGGCGGTGGGTGCACTCATGGAATCCTCGACTTCGCCTGCGGAAATATGTCGCCCACCAGAGTAGCTGTGCGTCCGGAAGTGCCCCAATCCCGGCTGTTGCGCCGATCACGATCGCGGCGTAGCATCGAACGTGAGTTCGAATCAATCGATCGGGGGGGTCGATGTCGGTGGACGTATCGGTTGTGACGCCGGGTAACGCCGAACCTGCTGCAGAGACGCCGGCTGCGCCCGACTTCCTGCGCTCCATGCCGGATTCGATTGCATCGCTTGCCGTAGCCGACACCGAGGCCGCTGCGACCAAGCGTCTGACATTGCTCGAGGAGATCAAGTCGGCGTGCGCTGCCGCACAAGTGCGTGAGACGGCGCGACTCGAGGAGTTGCGTGACGCCGACGAGCAGATGCGCAACGTGCCGGCATCCCGGCGCGGACGCGGCCTGTCGGCAGAGGTCGGTCTCGCACGCAAGGTGTCCCCGCGAAAAGGCAGTCAATACCTGGGTTTCGCACGGGCTCTCGCCCACGAGATGCCGCACACGATGCGGGCATTGACCTCCGGGACGCTCACCGAGTGGCGCGCCACCATCCTGGTCCGTGAAACCGCTTATCTGACAAAAGAAACCCGAACCGAGATCGATCGACGCATGTGTGCCGATCCGGCCACACTCGACGGCGTCAGCGATCGCGCACTCGAGGCCTCGGCCAAAAAGCACGCCTACGAACTAGACCCACACGCCGTGGTCGCGCGGTCGGCCCGGGCGGAGAAGGACCGTCGGGTCGGGGTGCGCCCCGCCCCGGATCTGATGACGAAACTCTCGGCACTGCTACCCCTGAAGCAGGGAGTCGCGGTGTACGCGTCACTCAAGGCACATGCCGACGCGACCGTCGGGGGTGACGATCGAACCCACGCGCAGATCATGGCCGACACGCTCGTCGAGCGGGTCACCGGCCAGGACTGCGCCGAAAAGGTCCCGGTCTCGGTGAACGTGGTCATGTCAGAACGCACCATGCTCACCAACAGCCATGAGGCCGCGGAGATCCCCGGATTCGGCCCGATCCCGGGCAGCCTGGCGCGACAGATGATTGCCGAAGGTACCGACGATACGACGAGATCGACGCTGCGACGATTGTTCGCACGCCCGCGCGACGGCACGCTGGTCTCCATGGACGCGCGGTCGCGCACATTCCCCAAGGCGTTGGCGCATTTCATCGCCATGCGTGACCGACTGTGCCGCACACCGTATTGCGGCGCACCGATCGCCGAGACCGATCACGCCCATCCGCATAGACACGGCGGCGCCACCACCGACGTGAACGGCGACGGCGCGTGCCGCGCGCACAACCTGGCGAAGGAGGCCGACGGCTGGCGATACGCCGTGGTCAACACCCCCGGCGGCCACCGGATGGAGATTCATACGCCGACCGACGGCATTCACCTGTCCGCAGCGCCACCGGTGGTCGGGCATATCCCGGATACCACGAGCGTGGTCGAGTCCCACCTGCTCGCACTGCTCAACGCTGCGTGAAACCCTGGTGCCATGAGCAATCTCGTGGCCTTGATGGGCGCCACCTTCCTGGCCTTCGTCAACTACGCCGCGTTACTTCCCGTGGTACCGATGTGGGCGTCGAACGGTGGCGCCGGAAGTGTGGTGGTCGGTGCCACCACCGGGGCGATGATGGCGGCCACCGTGGCGACACAGCTTTCGATGCCGTGGTTGTTCCGACGCGTACCACTGCGCACCATGATGGTGCTCGGCGCCGTCCTGCTCGGTGGCCCGACGCCGCTGTATCCGCTGGCGACCGACGCCGTACCGATCGTGGTGATCACCGTCATCCGCGGTATCGGCTTCGCCTTCATCGTCATCTCCGGGGCGGTGATCGTGGCCGACCTCGCCGGTCCCCGGAAACTCGCCTCGTATTCGGGCTATTACGGTGCCGCTGCCGCGCTGCCGAACATCGGCGCGTTGGCCGGCGGCGTGTGGGCCGTCGACGTCCTCGGCTATCACCTCGTGTTCTACATCGCCGGAGCAGCGGCCCTGGCAGGCGCGGTCATCGCCTGCCTGCTTCCGAGCGGACTGTACGGGCGTTTCCGACTGCCGTCGATATCGGACGTGCGGCCGATCACGGTCCCGATCGTGGTGTTCGTGATGGTCGCGGGCGCCTTCGGCGCCACCACCACATTCCTGCCGCTGTCCGGACCGGGCGCGGCGACTGTCGCCGCCGCACTCCTCGCCGGCTCCGTCACCTTGGTGGCCGGGCGGCTGGGTGCCGGATTCCACGGTGATCGGCGCGGTGCGGGGCGACTGCTGGTGCTCTCGGTGCTCATCGCCGCCGTGGGCTGCACCATCATCGGAACATCATTGGACGGACCGGGCTGGTCGTTGATCCTCGGTGCCGCGTTGTTGGGCGCCGGTTTCGGTTCCTGCCAGAATGATTCGTTCGTCGTGACAGTGCAACGTCTCGGCCCAGATCGCAGCGGGACCGCCAGCATCATCTGGAATATCGCCTACGACGGCGGCCTCGGTCTCGGTGCCGTCGGATTCGGTTGGTTCGTCGGCCGACTCGGCTACGCCGATGCGTTCCTCGCAATGGCAGCAGCCATCGCTGTCGTGACCCTCGTGTGCGCGCGGTTCGTCTCCCCGCCCAGTCCGTCCGCCCCCGTGTCAGGCACCGCAGGACCGTAGAACCTGCGCCATCACATCACGCGACCGACGATCGACAGGGAGCTGGTAGGCGGCCATCACCATGACGAACTGAGTCACGTACTGGCAGTGGAACCCCCGATTGGGCGGCATCCACTCGGCCGGGGCCTGATCGGATTTCGTGAGGTTCGAGGCCGCGTCGGCGGCGACCAGGTTCGCGGGGTCGTTCGCCAGATTCATCCGCGCCGTTCGCGGCCACGCCCACGCACCCATGTCCCAGGCGTATGCCAGCGGAACGATGTGATCGATCTGCACGGCGCCGGGACGTCGGTCGCGGCGGAAGACGATGAACTCACCGGTGTACGGGCTACGGAACTCGCCGGCGACGACGGCGTCAGGGCAACTGTCGACGACGGCTCGACGCACATCGACCAAGTCACGCGCCAGAACGTCATTTCGGGTATCGCACCCGTTTCCGCCACCCGTCACCGTCACAGCGTCGGTCCAAGCGGCCCCGAATGCCGCACGCTGGTAGTCCGAGCGCTCGGCGCGGCGGTCGGTCACCGACAGGCCCGCGAGTCGCAGCGACGCCGCACCCGCTGCGCTGCCCGCCGCCGAGTCGGTGGACGCTCCGCGCCCGGACAGAGTCAGACCTCCGGCCACGATCACCGCGGTCAGCACGCTGCCGACGAGGATCAGCCACCACCGCAGTGGCCACGCGGCGCCCGACACCATGACAGTTGGACGCGGCAGCCGCGTGTTCGGTTCCGCTCTGGTCAGGATTTGTCGAGGTATTTGACCTTGTTAGGGACCAGCACGGCGTCGACGAGGTCGGCGAGCGGCCTGTGATCGGCCAGGGGCAGGTCGGCCCCCACCACGTCGTCGGCGAGTCCGCGGGCGTCGGCGATCACATCGCCGTCCGCCAGCAGCGACAGGAAGTGCAGCGAGGAGACACCACCGGACTGCAGCGACCCGAGAACGTCACCCTCCCTGCGCTGCTCGAGATCCACGCGGGCCAGTTCGAACCCGTCGGTGGAAGCCTCCACCGCCCGCAGTCGCTGCATCGACTGCGAGATGTCCTTGGCCGAGGTCATCAGCAGACACAGGCCGGGGTGCCTGCCACGGCCTACGCGGCCACGCAACTGATGCAGCTGACTGACCCCGAATCGTTCCGCATCGACAACCACCATCATCGTCGCGTTGGGCACGTCCACGCCGACCTCGATGACAGTGGTCGAGACCACCACATCGATCTCACCACGACCGAACGCGTCCATGATCGCGTTCTTCTCCTCGGCGGGCAGGCGTCCGTGCAACATCTCGATCCGGTGGCCACCGAGCGGCCCACCCAACAACTCGGTGTACTGGTCGAGAACCGAGGTGCTCTGCGGTTCCGATTCCTCGTTGCGTCCCTTCGGCTTCTTCTTGCCGTCGGGATCGTCGCCGATTCGCGAACACACCACGTACACCTGGCGGCCCTGGGCGATCTCTTCGGCCGCACGCGTCCACGCGCGGTCCACCCAGGCCGAGTTGCGCATCGGGACCACTGACGTCTTGATGGGCTGGCGGCCTTTGGGTAGTTCGGTGAGCACCGAGGTGTCCAGGTCGCCGAAAACTGTCATCGCGACGGTTCGCGGGATGGGTGTCGCGGTCATCACCAGGAAGTGCGGCATCAGCCGGTCTTTACCTCTGCCGCGCAACGTGTCCCGCTGTTCGACACCGAATCTGTGCTGCTCGTCGACCACCACCATGCCCAGATCGAAGAATGCGACGTTCTCCTCGAGCAGTGCGTGGGTGCCCACCACAATGCCGGCCTCGCCGGTCACCACGTCGAGCAACGTCTGCCGTTTGCCGGCGGTCTTCATCGATCCGGTGAGCAGCGCGATCTTGGTCGCACCTTCGGCCGCGGTCAACTCGCCGGCCTCCGCGAGGTTGCCCAGCATCGACGTCATCGTCCGATAGTGCTGCGCGGCAAGTACTTCCGTTGGAGCAAGGATCGCACACTGATGTCCGTTGTCCACCACCCGGAGCATGGCCAGCAGGGAGATCAGCGTCTTGCCCGAGCCGACCTCGCCCTGCAGCAAACGACTCATCGGGGTGTCGCGCGCCAGGTCCTCGGCGATCTCGGCCACCACGGTCTGCTGGCCGTCGGTCAGGGTGAACGGTAGACGCTCGCGCAGTCGGTCCTCGAGTCCGCCGGCGACGTGCGGGCACGGCGGTCCGTTCTCGGTGCGGCCGGCGATCCGGCGTTGGGCGAGCACAGTCTGGATGGCCAGCGCCTCGTCGAATTTCAATCGCGCCCGCGCCGCCTCGATGTCGTCCTCGGTCTCGGGCAGATGCACTTTGTGTAGCGCCTCGGCCGTGCTGATCAGCCCGCGCGATCTCTGCTGCTGGTCGGTGAGGGCGTCGGCCTGCGCGCCGCTGCGCTCGACCGCGGCCAGTGTGCGCGCAATTGCCGCCCCGATGGTCCAGGTCTGGATGTCCTTGGTGGCCGGGTAGATCGGGATGATGGACCGATCCACCAGTGCTTCGGCAGCGGTGTTGCCCGACTCGTCGAGCGACTCCGCCTCCGCGCCGAGCATCTGCGCCAGCATCGCCGAACCGACCACGCCGTCGACGCCGGCCTCGCCATCGGGCAACACTGCCCACTCCGGGTGGGACAGCTGTATCTGGCCTCGAAAGATCTTCACCTTGCCCGCCATCAGCACCCTGGCCCCCGGCTTGATCCGGTGTTGAATGAAGCGGGCGTTGAAGAAGTTCGCGACGTAGGTGTAATCGTCGTCGGTCACGGTCACCTTCAAGAACTTCCCGGACCGCTTCTTCATGGGGATCATGCTGGCGCCGGTGACGCGGCCGACGATCGTCAGCCAATCGTCTTCCACGGGCATCTCCTGGTTTGAGAGCTGACCCTGTCGCACGTATCTGCGCGGAGCGTAGCGGAGCAGCTCCCCCACCGTGACGATGCCCAGTGTCGAGATCTGCGAGGCGACCTTGGGGCTCACCACCGTCTCGAGACCGTCGGCCATCGCCACCATCACTCGACCCCCACCTGCAGCAGCTGATCGGGTTGGCCGGTCCGGTAGATGGCGAGTTCCACACCCGCGTAGCTGCGGCGCATCTGCTCGGCGAGCGCATCCAGCGCGGCGTCGTCCACCCCGGAACCCGCCATCACAGTGACCATTTCACCACCGGTGGCGAGCATCAGGTCGACCAGCGCGGTCGCCGCCCCGGTCTGGTCGGGCGCGATCACCAGCACATCGGACCCGATCATGCCCAGGACATCCCCGACCTCACACGTACCGGCGAGCGTCATGATCCGGCTGTCGGCCCGCACCAGCGAACCCCAGCGGGTACCTGCGGCAGCTTCTGCCATCGCATAGGTGTCGGGATCGGGCGCCTCGGTGGGATCGTGTACGGCCAGCGCCGACAGGCACTGCACCATCGACGAGGTCGGCAGAAACACCACCGAACGCTGCGCGGACCGCGTGGCCGCCGTGACCGTGACCAGGTCCTGCGAGCTCAGTTTGCCGTTTGCCATCACCACCACGTGTGCGCTGTCGGTTCCGCGAATCGCCTCGGTCAGAGCCTCCGGCGCGAGTCCGGCGTCTGCGCGTAGTACCGCGGCCCCGGCCTCGGTGAACAATTCGTCGGCACCTTCGCCGGTCACCACCGCGACCACCGCTCGCTTGTGCCGGGGCGGCGGTTCGGCTGTGTCGGTCTGGGCACGAATCGCGTCGAGCGCAAAGCAACTGATCCGGACCTCGGCGACGGGTCCGCGGGCCGCACCCTCCTCGACCGCCCGTCCCGGGTCGCTGGTGTGCACGTGGACCGAGAATCGTTCGCCCCCGGTCGAACTGTCCCCGACGATCACCACGGAATCGCCGATCTCGTTGAGGACCTGACGCAACGACCCGACCTGATCGCCGGCGGCACCGTCGAGGAAGTACATCACCTCGAAGTCCATGTCGCTGCCGCCGGTACAGGCGTCGTTGCCCTGATGCCCCGGGACACCACCACCAATCAGGATCCCCCGGTAACGGCGCCGGCGCTGCGCGACACCGGTCAACACCGCGACCATGGCATCGGCCAGTGCGAGGAATCCCCGCCCACCTGCGTCGACGACACCGGCCTCGGCGAGCTCGGGCATTTGCTCCGGCGTGCGCTCGAGCGCATCGGCGCAGTCATCGGCCACCGCCCGGGCCAGGTCGCCCGCCGACTCGGAGACGTGCGCCGCGGCGGTCTCCGCTGCGGTCCGGATCAGCGTGAGGACGGTGCCCTCCCGGGGTTCGCTGACCGCCCGCATCGCCGCCAGCGACCCGAGCCGCAACCCCGCGGCCCACAGCTGGTTGAAAGTCACCTGGGTCTGGTCGGGCATCAGCTCGGCGGCATCGGCCAGACCGATGAGCACCTGCGAGAGGATGATGCCGGAGTTTCCGCGGGCCTGTGCGATCGCCGCGTCGGCCATCGCCCGGGCCACCTGCGGGGTGCTCGCATCCTCGGACAGCGTTGCCAGGCCGTCGGCAGCGGCCTGCATCGTGAACAGCATGTTGCTGCCCGTGTCGGAGTCCGGGATCGGGAAGACGTTCAGGTCGTTGATCTCGCCCCGCAGCGTCTCGAGCCCGTCGACCGCGGTGTGCGCCCAATCCCGCAACAGCTGCGGATTCATCATCCTGATGCGACCACCGTCGAACACCGACTCCATGAAACCCCTTACCGTTGGCAGTGACGATGGCCGTTGGCCGGATGTGTTCGAGGTTACTCGGACGCCCCGACGGCCACGGTGCCACCATCTGCCCGCTCCTGGCGCCGCGATTTGGCCGGGTCGGGTCCTTCCGGCTATTCTTGCAGGGTTGCCTTGCAACTGTGCCCGTCGACGCCCGTCGCCGATCGTGGAACTGCGGGCAGAACACGACCACTTTCATCAACAAAAGGGAGTTCGACGATGGCTGCCGTCTGCGACATCTGCGGCAAGGGACCGGGCTTCGGCAAGTCGGTGTCACACTCGCACCGCCGCACGAACCGCCGGTGGAACCCGAACATTCAGTCGGTGCGCGTCGAGGTCGCGCCGGGGAACCGCAAGCGCAAGAACGTGTGCACCTCCTGCCTGAAGGCCGGCAAGACCGCTCGCGTCTGACGCTCCCGACGGCCTCGGCCGTCGGCGTCGAACCGACATCCACATTGCACCCGACTCCCCGAGCGAACACTAGCTCGGCCCTGGGAGTCGGGTCTTTGTGCGTTGGCACTAGAGTCTGCAGACCATGACCGCTGACCCTGCCACCGCACCCACTGCCGAGCTCGTTACCGAGAGCGACGGCATCCTGACCATCGCGATCTCCTCGGACGCACCGGGCAATCCGCTCAACGACGACGCCCTGTCCGCGGGCGCCGCCGCACTCCGCGAAATCGCGCGCGGAGAGCGCCGGGTCGGGGTGATCCTGCTCAAGGGTCCGGGCGCGAACTTCTGCGCCGGTGGCAACGTCCGCGACTTCGCCTCGGCCGCCCACCGCCCCACCTTCCTGCGTGAGATCGCCGACAATTTCCACGCCTTCGTCAGCGCCCTCCACGAAGCCGATCGGCCGGTCGTCGCCGCGGTCAAGGGCTGGGCCGCCGGCGCCGGGATGAGCATCGTCACCCACGCCGATGTCGCGATCGGCGGGACCTCCACCAAGATGCGACCGGCATACCGCGGTATCGGACTGTCCCCCGACGGCGGGATGACCTGGACGCTACCCCGCATCGTCGGCGCCGCACGCGCCCGTCAGATCATCCTCACCGACCCGGTCATCGACGCGGACAAGGCGCTGAGCTGGGGACTGTTGTCCGACATCGTCGCCGACGACGAGGTCGATTCCACCGCACTCGCCACCGCGGCGAAGATCGCCGCCGGCCCGTGGCAGTCGGACGGGGCCGCCCGCGCCCTGCTCACCCGATCGGCCACCTCGACTCTGGGCGATCAGCTCGCCGCCGAGGCGCAGTCGATCTCCGCATTGTCCGCGGCACCGGAGGGCATCGAGGGTGTCGATGCCTTCGTCGCCAAGCGCAAACCGGACTTCGCGGCCGCCCGCAACGCCTGAAGCCTCAGGCGGCGGGCAACCGCCAGTCGATCGGGTCGGCTCCCAGATCCTCGAGCGCGTCGTTGGCCCTGCTGAACGGGCGGGAACCAAAGAACCCTCTGCTCGCCGACAGTGGTGACGGATGAGCCGACTCGATCACCGGGACATCGGGCAGCCACTGCTTGAGTCCGGCGGCGTCGCGTCCCCAGAGAATCGCCACCAGCGGATCGGCCGCCCGCGCGACCAGTGCCTTGATCGCGCATTCGGTGACCTGTTCCCAGCCCTTCCCACGATGCGAGGCAGGCTCCCCCGGCGACACGGTGAGGACCCTGTTCAGCAGCAGCACACCGGATTTCGCCCAGGGAGTCAGATCCCCGTTGGCCGGCTGGGGGTAACCGAGGTCCGCGCAGTACTCGCGGTAGATGTTGGACAGCGACCGCGGTATCGGCGAGACGTCTGGCGCCACCGAAAAACTCAGTCCCACCGCATGCCCGGGCGTCGGATAGGGGTCCTGCCCGACGATCAGCACCCGCACATCGGCGAACGGATTGGTGAACGCACGCAACACATTCCTGCCGGCGGGCAGATAACCGCGTCCGGCCGTGTTCTCGGCACGCAGGAACTGTCCCATCGCGGTGATGACCGGTTCCACGGGAGCCAGCGCATCGGCCCAGCCCGGGTCGATGAGATCCGACAGCGGCTTCGCCCCGTCTCCCGTGGATTCGGTTGTGGGTGAGGTCATCCGATCCTCCGCAGCGACTCCCGGAAGTACTTGGCGTTCTCGAAGTACATCTCGACGTTGAGGTCCACGTGACCCTCCGGCACCTCGAAGCCCTCTCGGACCTTGGCCGGCACACCGAGGGCCATCGTGCGGTCCGGCACGGTGAACTTGAACGGCACGACCGCACCTGCCCCGACGATCGCGCCGCTGCCGACCGTCGATCCATTGAGCACCACCGAACCCGACGCGATCAGGCAGTGATCGCCGATCGTCGCGCCCTCGATGTGCGCGTTGTGCCCGACGACGCATTCGGCGCCGATGACCGTCGCGTCGATCGGGGTGCAGTGGATGATCGTGCCGTCCTGAATGTTGGTCCGTCGGCCCACGGTGATGGTCCCGGAATCGCCCCGCAGAACCGCGGTCGGCCAGATCGACACCCCGTCGCCGAGGGTCACATCCCCGATGACGACCGCATCGGGGTGGACGTACACATCGTCACCGATGGTGGGTTCACGATCACCGAGCGCATAGATAGCCATGCACCGAATCTAAGGCATGCCGAGCGCAGACAATTGGCACGGGCTCAGGACCCGAACGATTGCCACCCCCGCAGATCCTGCACCGCCCGACCGTCCACCCGCACACCGGTGCCGTCGCGGACCTCGCCGATCGTGGTCCAGCCCGGCGGGACCGTACCGGCTGCGAACGCGCCCAACAGTTCGTGATCCTCTCCACCGGCCACGGTCCACTCGCGCAGATCCACACCCAGACGGCGCGCCGCGGAACGCATGTCGCTGCCCACCGGGATGCGATCGCTCGACACCGCGAGCGCCACACCGGAGGCCGCGGCCATGGTGATCAATTCCTCCACGAGCCCGTCGGAGATATCGGTCATCGCATGCGCACCAGCATGCGCCGCCGCCGGCCCCTGTCCCAGGTCGGGCGCCGGAAGTCGATGAGCGGCGACCAGATCGGCGAACTCGGCGAGCAGTTCATCGTTTCCACGGTCGTGCGCGTCGAGCAACAAGGCGAGCCCGGCCGCGCTCGCACCCACCGCCGTGCCGGTGACCGCGAGCACATCGCCAGGCCGCGCGCCGCCGACCACGATCGGCGTCGCACCGTCCAGAGCACCCACGGTGGTCACGGTCAGCACCACCTCATCGGCACCGACGAGGTCACCGCCCAGCACCCGACCACCGAGTCGGTGGGTGGCGTCGAGGATTCCGTCGTTAAGGTCGAGCACGGTGCCGACGGTGGTGTCGGCGGGGCACGCGATGGACACAACGGTGCCGGTCACGCGCCCGCCCATCGCTGCGATGTCGGCGGCACTCTGGATCACCGCGCGGGCCCCGACGGTGCGTGGATCCGACCAATCGAAGCGGAAATGCCGGCCCGCGACCGCGGTGTCGGTGCTGATGACGGTCGGCCCGGCGGTGTCGATCACCGCCGCATCGTCGCCGGAACCGATCACCACATCGGCTGTGCGGTGGGTGGCATCCAACGCTCTCGAGGACCTGGTCAACTCGACGATCAGACGTCGCTCTCCGACATCGCCGACCGACCTCGACCGATCGACCGGCTCCCCGGCACCTCCGACGGACTCCACAGCTCCTCGATTCGCTTCCAGTCGCGCTTGGACGGGGTTGTCAGCGACAATACTGACACCGGGTCGACAGCCGGACCCCGGTGCAGACGAGAGGATGGGCGTGGTTCAGGCATACATTCTGATCCAGACCGAGGTCGGAAGGGCCGCGCTGGCAGCGGCAACGATCGCGGAGATCTCCGGTGTCGCCACATCCGAAGAGGTCAGCGGCCCCTACGATGTCATCGTCCGTGTGGACGCAGCAGATGCGGCGCACCTGACCGAGAACGTCGTGCCGCAGATCCAGAAGGTGGACGGAATCACCCGCACCCTCACGTGTCCGGTGGTGCAGTCCTCGCACTGATCTCGGGCGACTCCGCGCACTAGTGTGTTCGTCGTGACCGACGAGAACCAGGCCGGCGAGGCCTCCGGCGACGACGCGCAGGCACGCTACGGCAGCGGCCCGAGACTGAGCCCGGCACTGATCGCCACCCTGGTGGCGATTCCGGCGATGGTCATCGTCGGCTTCATCACCTTCGCGGCGTTGCGACCGGATCCGTCCACACCGATCGAGTCCTACGCATCCGATGAGGCGGCCCCTGCCGATTGCGACAAGCTCATCGCCGCACTGCCGCAGACCTTCGACGGCTTCGGCGACAAGCAGGTCACGGGCACGACGGTGACGTGGTCGTCGGACGGTGACACCGACCCCGTCACACTGCGGTGCGGTATCTCACGTCCCGACGAGCTGTCGCCGACGAGCAACCTGCAGGTGATCAACCCGGTTCAGTGGTTCATCACCGACACCGTCGAAGGTGCCGGCCAGGCATACGTGTGCGTGGACCACCGCCCCTATGTGGCGATGTGGATCCCCGAGAACGCCGGCAACGCACCGATCACCGACGTCAGCGCGGTGATCGACCAGACGTTGCCGCGGGCACCATTGGACTTCGGCTGATATCGGTCGGACGGATCGCGGGTGCGCGGCTGATCCCGGATCGACTCAGTCGTAGATCTCCGGCTTGGTCCGGCGGCCGAGCAACGAGCTCACTGCGTCGGCAACCGACAGTCCCGAATGGCAGACCTGGTGCACTGCGTCGGTCAGCGGCATCTCCACATCGAATTTCACCGCCAGTGCCCGCACCGACGAACACGATTTGACGCCTTCGGCGACCTGCCCGTGTGTGGCATCCTGCGCCTCCTGCATCGTCGCGCCCTGACCCAGGTGCGCGCCGAAGGTCCGATTGCGCGACAGCGGTGACGAACAGGTGGCGACCAGATCGCCGACGCCGGCCAGGCCGGCGAGGGTCTCGATCTGAGCGCCGACCGCCACGGCCAAGCGGATGGTCTCGGCCAGACCGCGAGTGATGATGGTCGCCAGCGTGTTCTGCCCGAATCCGACGCCGCTGGCCATTCCGCACGCCAGGGCTATGACGTTTTTCACCGCACCGCCGATCTCGCAGCCGACCACATCGGTGTTGGTGTACGGGCGGAAATACCCGGTGTTGAAGGCCTGCTGCAGGTCCTGCGCTCGGTGTTCATCGCGACACGCGATGACCGTAGCCGCCGGCTGCCCCTCGGCGATCTCGCGGGCGAGATTGGGTCCGGACAACACCGCGACCCGTTCTACCGGCGCACCGGACACCTCGGCGATGACCTCGCTCATCCGCAGCAGGGTGCTGGTCTCCACCCCCTTCGCCAGCGAGACGAAGGTCGCATCGTCAGCGACGTGTGGCATCCACTCGGTGAGATTGGCCCGCAAGGACTGTGACGGCACCGCACACACCACCACGTCGGCGCCGGTGACCGCGTCGACGACCGAACTCGTCGCGCGCAGACCATCCGGCAGGGTGATGCCGGGCAGATAATCGCCATTGGCGTGGTCGTGGGTGATGCGCTCGGCGAGCTCGGGCCGCCGAGCCCAGATCGTCGTCTCCGTCCCGGCGTCCACCAACACCTTCGCGATCGCGGTTCCCCAGGATCCCGCACCCATCACCACCGCACGCACGATCACTCCTTCGCCGACCACACTTCGCACCTCACACTAGTGGTATGTCCACGAGCGCCGGACCGGATCAGACGGGTGCGCGTCACACTCCGCTCGCGCGATCGGCATCATGGATGCCATGGAATCGACATCGCACACCGACGCGGGCGCCCCACGCCCAGGTGATGTCGTGGCCGTCTTGGCGGTCAAACGCCTGGCCGAGGCCAAGTCCCGGTTGGCGGCCAGCCGCGGACCGGCGTCCGACGGATTGCACCGCGACCTCGTGCTGGCGATGCTGCTCGACACCATCGATGCGCTGCGAGGTCCACGCGTCGAGGGCATCGCGGTCATCAGTCCCGACGACGAGGTACTCGCCGCCGCCCGCGCGGCGGGAGCGATCAGTGTGGGCGAGGATCGCGGCGCCCGGCCCATCGACACCGATCGACTCAACCAGGCCTTCGCCGAAGCATCCGCAATCGCGCGCCGCCGCTGGCCGACGGCGCGGACGGTGATGCTTGTGCAAGCGGATCTGCCTGCGGCGACGGCCACCAGCATGCAAGCGGTGATCGCCGCGGCGGACGGATTGCGACAGGCGGTCCTGACCGATCGGGACGGACGCGGCACCACGGTGTTGCTCCGTGATCGCAGCATCACCGAACCGCCACGGTTCGGGCCCGATTCCGCGGCCGCCCACCGCGCCGCCGGAGCGGTCGAACTCGATCCCGGTCACGTCCGCTGGGCGGATCTGCGCACAGACGTCGACACCGCCGCCGATCTCGACGCCGCCCGATCGCTGGGAGTGGGCCGCCACACCGCGGCAATCCTGGGTGAGACGAGGCCGCTGGGCCCCACACCCTCCTCGAATCGCCGCACACCATCGGATTCGGCCACCAAACGTCTCAGCGCCACCCGCGATGCGTCATGATTGAACGGTGAGCCCTGCCGACGACACCGCCACCCAACCGATCACATCGATCCCCGGGGCGCCGCCCGCCGCGACTCTCGTCCCCGAAGAAGCCACGGACCTTCCCGACGACCGGTACCTCAATCGCGAACTGAGCTGGCTGGACTTCAACTCACGTGTCCTGGCGCTGGCCGAGGACACGTCGATGCCATTGCTGGAACGAGCGAAGTTCCTGGCGATCTTCGCCTCCAACCTCGACGAGTTCTTCATGGTGCGCGTAGCCGGGCTGAAGCGACGCGACGAGACCGGGCTGTCGGTGCGCTCGGCGGACGGTTTGTCGCCGCGAGAACAGTTGCGTCGCATCGCCGCGCGCACCCAAACGATCGCCGAACGGCATGCCCGGGTGTTCCTCGATTCGGTGAACCCGGCCCTGTCCGACAACGACATCCACGTCGTCACGTGGGCGCAACTCTCCGACGATCAGAAGACCCGGCTGATCGACTATTTCCACGAAGACGTGTTCCCGGTGCTGACCCCGCTGGCGGTGGACCCCGCGCACCCGTTCCCATATATCAGCGGGCTCTCGCTGAACCTGGCCGTGACGGTCAAGGACGCCAACACCGGTGGCGAACACTTCGCCCGAATCAAGGTTCCCGACAACGTCAGCAGGCTGATCCGGGTAGACACCCTGATGCGCCGCCACGACCCCTCGCAACAGGACGAATCGAAGACGATTCTGCTGCCGCTGGAGACACTGATCGCGGCCAACCTCGGGCATCTGTTCCCGGGCATGGAAATCGTTGAGCATCACGCGTTCCGGATCACCCGGAACGCCGATTTCGAGGTCGAAGAGGACCGCGACGAGGACCTGTTGCAAGCGCTCGAACGCGAACTCGCCCGCCGGCGTTTCGGCTCCCCGGTGCGACTCGAGGTCGCCGACGACATGAGCGAGCACATGCTCGAACTGCTGCTGCGTGAACTCGACGTCAACCCCGATGACGTCATCCAGGTTCCGGGATTGCTGGATCTGTCCTGCCTTTTCGAGGTCAACGGACTCGATCGGCCCCATCTCAAGGACCGCCCGTTCGTTCCCGCGACACATCCGGCGTTCGGCGAACGAGAGACCCCCAAGAGCATTTTCTCCACGCTGCGCGAGGGTGACGTACTCGTGCACCACCCCTACGACTCGTTCTCCACGAGCGTGCAGCGTTTCATCGAACAGGCAGCAGCCGACCCTCATGTCCTCGCGATCAAGCAGACGCTCTACCGGACCTCGGGCGACTCCCCGATCATCAACGCACTCATCGATGCCGCGGAGGCAGGCAAACAGGTGGTCGCGCTGGTGGAGATCAAGGCGCGATTCGACGAGCAGGCGAACATCAAGTGGGCCAGGCAACTCGAGCAGGCCGGCGTACACGTGGTGTACGGCCTCGTGGGTCTGAAGACACACTGCAAGACGTGTCTGGTGGTGCGCCGCGAGGGCTCGTCGATCCGACGCTACTGCCACATCGGGACCGGCAACTACAACCCCAAGACCGCACGGCTCTACGAGGACGTGGGTCTGTTCACCGCCGCACCCGACATCGGCGCCGACCTCACCGACCTGTTCAACACCCTCACCGGGTACTCGCGGAAGAAGGAGTACCGCAATATCCTGGTGGCGCCGCACGGAATCCGTTCGGGCATCATCGAACGTATCAACGGTGAGATCGACCGCTTCCTCCAGGGCGATACCCGGGCCCGCGTGCAGCTCAAGGCGAATGCCCTCGTCGACGAACAGGTGATCGACGCCCTGTATCGCGCATCCCAGAACGGTGTCCCCGTCGAAGTCGTGGTCCGCGGCATCTGCGCCTTGCGGCCGGGCATGCCCGGGGTCAGCGAGAACATCGTGGTCCGCTCGATTCTCGGCCAATTCCTCGAGCACTCCCGCGTACTCCACTTCGGTGCGCAGGACGAGTATTGGATCGGTAGCGCCGATATGATGCACCGCAACCTCGACCGTCGGGTGGAGGTGATGGTGCAGGTCCGCGATCACCGCCTGACCACCGAGCTCGGGGACGTCTTCGCCTCCGCCCTGGATCCGCGGACACGGTGTTGGGAACTGCGATCCGACGGCAGCTGGGTGGCATCACCGGCCGCCGGCGAAGAGGTCCGCGACCACCAGCGCCAGATGATCCGACGCAACCGCCGACGACCCGACCACCATTCGTGAACCTGCCGGCAACCTCGAGAACCTAGGATTCTCTTCGATGTCCAAGACAACGAAGACGGTGTGGGCCGCGGGTGCCGTGCTGTGGCGCCCGACCCGCGACGGCGTGGAGATCTGCCTCGTCCACCGACCGCGCTATGACGACTGGACCCTTCCCAAGGGCAAGATCGACGACGGGGAGACACTGATCTCCACCGCGGTCCGCGAGATCCGCGAGGAGACCGGACAGTTGAGCCGGCTGGGTCGTCATCTGATGGATGTCGGCTACCAGATCCCCAGCGGGTACAAACGCGTGCGCTATTGGTCCGCCCGCGCGCTGGGCGGTGACTTCACCGCGAATCACGAGGTCGATGACCTGCGCTGGCTCGACCCGGCCGCCGCGGCCGGGCTGCTCAGCTACGGGCTGGACCGGAAGGTACTCAAGGAGTTCGAACGCCTCCCGGCCGACGTGCACACCCTGCTGCTGGTGCGTCACGCGCGCGCCGGCCGTCGTTCGCGGTACAAGGGCGACGACCGATTGCGCCCGCTGGACAAATTCGGTCGAGCCCAGGCACGTGACCTGTCGACGTTGCTGGACGCCTTCGGCGCCGAACGTCTGCACTCGGCCGACCGCGTGCGCTGCGAGCAGACCTTGGCTCCTGCGGCCGAGAAGTTGGGTGTGGCGATCGTGCCGGAGACCGCGCTGTCCGAGGAGGCCTACCGCGCCAACTCCGACGCCGCTCATCGCCGCATACGGGAGATCGCGACCGACACATCGGCGATCCACGCGGTGTGCAGCCAGGGGAAGGTGATTCCGCCGCTGATGCAGTGGTGGGCCCACGAGGATGACCTGACCTTGCCCGTCAAGCGCAACAGAAAAGGCAGTGTGTGGGTGCTGTCGACGTCGAATGGCCGACTGCTCGCCGCCGACCACATCGACAGTCCGCTACCGCACACCGACCGCCAGGGCTGATCCACACGCACTGATCGGTCACACGCTTCGGCCCCCGACGAGGGAAGGACGTCGAGGGCCGAGGCGAGCAGATGAAAGTACCGGCGCCTCAGCGGCGGCCGGTGGTCTTCTTGGCTGCGGTCTTCTTGGCTGCGGTCTTCTTGGCCGGAGCCTTCTTGGCCGCGGTCTTCTTCGCCGGAGCCTTCTTGGCCGCGGTCTTCTTGGCCGGAGCCTTCTTGGCCGCAGTCTTCTTCGCCGGCGCCGCCTTCTTGGCCGGTGCTGCCTTCTTGGCTGCGGTCTTCTTGGCCGGAGCCTTCTTGGCCGCGGTCTTCTTCGCCGCGGTCTTCTTGGCTGCGGTCTTCTTCGCCGGCGCCGCCGTTGCACTGCCCCGCTTCACCGCGGGACCGCTGGCGGACAGCTTCTGCTTGCCCGCCACGACCGCCTTGAACTGCGCTCCCGGACGGAACGCGGGAACCGAAGTGGCACGCACCTTCACGGTCTCGCCGGTGCGCGGGTTACGCGCCACACGAGGAGCGCGCTTGCGCTTCTCGAAGACACCGAACCCGGTGATCGTCACGCTCTCGCCCTTGTTCACGGCACGCACGATCGTGTCCACCACGAGCTCGACAGCGGCCGTCGCAGTCTTGCGATCCGCATCGAGCTTCTTCGTCAGCTCATCAATGAGCTCTGCTTTGTTCATTGAAACCTCCGCAAGCTGTTCTGACCCATCGGTAGGCCAGCTAACCCCACACGGTAAACGTCGAATTCGAAAACGTCCATCTTCCACGCCAATTAACCAGGCATGTTGCGAAATCGAAAGCAGCGATCAGATTCCGGGGACAGGCCAGAACAACCCGTAGACGAGGTTCTCGGTCAGCTGTGCAGCGTCACCGGCTTGAACGACGGCCGCTGTTTTTCGAACTCAGAAATCGCCTCTACCTGGCGTAACGTCAATCCGATGTCGTCGAGACCCTCCATCAGACGCCACCTGGTGTAGTCATCAATTGCCAACGGCACCACGAGGTCTCCGGCGGTCACGGTCCGATCGGCAAGACTGACCGTCAGTTCCAGCCCCGGCTGCTCCTCGAGGCGCTTCCAGATGAGTTCGACGTCGGATTGCTCGACCTCGGCGGCCACCAGTCCCGCTTTTCCGGCGTTGCCGCGGAAGATGTCGGCGAAGCGCGACGAGATGACCACTCGAAAGCCGAAGTCCGACAGCGCCCAGACCGCGTGTTCCCGCGACGACCCGGTACCGAAGTCCGGGCCGGCGACCAGTACCGACCCCTGGCTCCACAGTTCGTTGTTCAGAATGAAATCCGGGTCGGCGCGCCACCCGGCGAACAACCCGTCCTCAAAGCCGGTGCGGGTCACTCGCTTCAGATAGACCGCCGGAATGATCTGGTCGGTGTCGACATTGCTGCGGCGCAGCGGCACGCCGATCCCGGTGTGGGTGATGAATGGTTCCATGATGTGTTCCGATCCTATGCGTGTGGTGACGAGGGACGAGGGTCAGCCGAGATCCGCGGGGGCCGACAGCGTTCCCCGGATGGCGGTGGCGGCCGCGACCGCCGGCGAGACCAGGTGGGTGCGGCCACCC
This sequence comes from Gordonia sp. Z-3, assembly GCF_036233855.1. Lineage (NCBI taxonomy): Bacteria > Bacillati > Actinomycetota > Actinomycetes > Mycobacteriales > Gordoniaceae > Gordonia > Gordonia sp. Z-3. Next base: position 166,327 of record NZ_JAZARS010000005.1, on the reverse strand, counting down.
TTGCCCTGCCGCCCTTCGAAGTTCCGGTTCGACGTCGACGCGCACCGCTCACCTGGAGCGAGCTGGTCGGGGTTCATGCCCAGACACATCGAGCATCCCGCCTGACGCCACTCGGCGCCGGCTGCGACGAAGATCTCACCGAGCCCTTCATCTTCGGCCTGCGCACGCACCCGCATCGAGCCTGGCACGATCAGCATGCGCATCCCGTCGGCGATGCTGCGCCCCTTCAGGATGTCGGCCACCGCCCGCAGGTCTTCGATCCGCCCGTTGGTACACGATCCGACGAACACGGTGTCCACCTTCACATCGCGAAGCGGCGTTCCGGGCTCCAGGTCCATGTATTCCAACGCTCGTCGGGCCGCGACGGCGTCATTCTCGTCGACGATCTCGGCGGGGTCGGGCACCCGAGCCCCGAGTGGCGCACCCTGGCCCGGGTTGGTTCCCCACGTGACGAACGGCGTCAGCGCAGAGGCATCGATGTGAACCTCGGCGTCGAACTCGGCATCGGGATCGGTTCGCAGACTGTCCCAGTAGGTCACCGCGGCGTCCCAGTCCGCTCCCGTCGGAGCATGGGGGCGCCCCTTGAGGAAGTCGTAGGTCACCTGATCCGGCGCGATCATCCCGGCCCGGGCGCCCGCCTCGATCGACATGTTGCAGATGGTCATCCGGGCTTCCATCGACAACTTCTCGATGGCCGCTCCGCGGTATTCGAGGATGTACCCCTGGCCGCCGCCGGTCCCGATCTTGGCGATCACCGCAAGAATGAGGTCCTTGCTGGTGACACCCGCCGGCAGCTCGCCGTCGACGGTGATCGCCATCGTCTTGAACGGGCGCAAGGACAATGTCTGCGTGGCCAACACGTGTTCGACCTCGGAGGTTCCGATGCCCATGGCGATCGATCCGAACGCACCATGTGTGGAGGTGTGACTGTCACCGCACACCACCGTCATCCCAGGCTGGGTCAACCCGAGCTGCGGGCCCACCACGTGCACGATGCCCTGCTCGGCATCGCCCATGGGATGCAGGCGAATCCCGAACTCCTCGCAATTGCGCCGCAGAGTCTCGACCTGAGTGCGTGACACCTCGTCGGCGATCGGCTTGAAGATGTCGACCGTCGGAACGTTGTGATCCTCGGTGGCGATGGTCAGATCCGGTCGGCGCACGGGACGCTCGGCGAGCCGGAGGCCGTCGAAAGCCTGCGGGCTGGTCACCTCGTGCACGAGATGGAGGTCGATGTAGATCAGGTCGGGATTACGATTCCCGGCACCATCGGTGTCGCCGCGTGCGACGACGTGGTCGTCCCACACTTTTTCGGCAAGAGTACGCGGCGCGTTGGGGCTGGAGCTCATGGCACTACTCGCATCTGTCGGGGGTGCATCTCATTATCTGGGACGCTAGTATCGTCCTATGGGAAAGGATAGCGCATCGCCGACGACGAGCGGAATCGGCGTGCTCGACAAATCTGTGGTGGTACTCCACGCGATCGCCGAGGCTCCGTGCAATCTGACCGAGTTGTGCGACCGCACCGGATTGCCGCGGGCGACGGCGCACCGACTCGCAGTCGGGTTGGAAACCCATCGCCTCCTGGCGCGCAACTCCTCGGGCCGCTGGTATCCCGGTCCCGCGCTGGCGGAACTGGCCGCCGCCTCCTCGCACGACCCGGTCCGCGAGGCGGCCCTGATGGTACTGCCGCGACTGCGGGAGATCACCGGCGAATCTGTTCAGGTCTACCGTCGCGAGGGCGCCGAACGAGTGTGTATCGCTGCCATGGAACCGCCGACCGGGCTACGCGACACCGTCCCGGTGGGTACCCGATTCCCGATGAGCGCCGGATCGGCCGCCAAGGTCCTGCTCGCCTGGACCGACTCGAGCACCCAACGCGCTCTGGTGCATGACAGCGTCTTCAGCGAGCGGGCACTGCACGAGATACGACGCCGCGGCTGGGCGCAGAGCGCCGGTGAACGTGCGGCCGGGGTGGCCAGTGTGTCCGCGCCGGTCCGCGACGCCACCGGAGACGTGGTCGCGGCCATCTCGGTTTCCGGGCCGATCGACCGCATGGGGCGACGCCCCGGAGCACGCTGGGCAGCCGATCTGCTCGCCGCCGCCGACGCGATCCACAAACGGCTGCAACCGACCCGCACCTGACCCGCCGGCACCCGCGGTCGGTTAGCGTCACTGCATGGGAGTCAATCAACGCAGCCAGATCGTCATGTCCGACGCCGAGATCGAGACCTTCGTCGCCAACAGCCGCACCGCGACGCTGGCGACCACGGGTCCCGATGGCGGCATCCATCTCGTGGCCATGTGGTACGGCGTGGTCAACGGCGAGATCTGGTTCGAGACGAAGGCCAAATCGCAGAAGGCGGTCAACCTGCGCCGCAACAGTCGCTGCACCGTGATGATCGAAGACGGGGACACCTACGACACCCTGCGCGGGGTGTCCTTCGAGGGGAGCGCCGAGATCCTCGACGACCCGGACTCGTGCCTGCGCGTCGGCATCAGCGTCTGGGAGCGATACACCGGGCCGTACACCGACGAGATGCGGCCCTTCGTCGACCAGATGATGCACAAGCGGGTGGCCGTGCGCCTGATCCCGGTAAAGGTGCGATCGTGGGATCACCGCAAGCTCGGCCTCGACCCGATGCCCGTCGCGGGCAGCACCGCCCCATCGGCCGACGACTGACGCCCCGCACACCGAAGAAGGCGCCTCCTCCGAAATCGGAGGAGGCGCCTTCCTGTGTAGCCCCGACGGGATTCGAACCCGCGCTACCGCCTTGAGAGGGCGGCGTCCTAGGCCGCTAGACGACGGGGCCATGGACACGCTATTCAGTTGGAACCATCAGGATATTGCCTCGGTCAGAGATCGTATCCCAACAGCTCGCTGGGGTACCAGGACTCGAACCTAGAATGGCTGAACCAGAATCAGCTGTGTTGCCAATTACACCATACCCCAAGGTTTTCCCTTCTCCGATTCGGCGTCCCGGCCGGAAAAGAACCGAGGAGAAGACTACCAAAGGTATCCCCCTAGACCACAAATCGGCAGGTCAAACCCCTATTCTGCGATCATCTCGCGGGCCGCGCCCAGCCGCGCGAGGCTCTTGTCACGACCGAGCAGCTCCATCGACTCGTACAGCGGGGGGCTCACCTGCGACCCCGTGACAGCCACCCGCACCGGCCCGAACGCCTTACGGGGTTTGAGCCCCAACTCATCGACGAGGGCCGTTTTGAGCGCCTCCTCGATCGCCGGCGCCGTCCAACCGTCCACCGCACCCAGCGCCGCCGACGCGGCATCGAGCACCGGTCCCGCATCGCCTCCGAGGTTCTTGGCCGCCGATTTCTCGTCGATCACGAAATCGGCGTCGGAGAGATAGAGGAACGACATCAGCGGCCATGCGTCGCCGAGCACCTGGATGCGGGTCTGCACGAGTTCGGCCAGGGCGGCGAAGGCGCTGTCGTCGACCGACTCGGCGAGCTTGCCGGTCTCGACGAGATAGCGCCGCAGGCGAGCGGTGAAGTCGGCCGGGTCCAGCCGCCGGATGTGTTCGGCGTTGATCGCGTCGGCCTTCTTCTGGTCGAACCGGGCCGGATTCGAGTTCACCTGGCGCACATCGAAAGCCGCGACCATCTCGTCGAGGGTGAAAATGTCGTTGTCACCGGAGAAGCCCCACCCGAGCAATGCCAGATAGTTCAGCAGACCCTCCGGGATGAATCCACGATCCCGATGGTGGAACAGATTCGACTCCGGGTCGCGTTTGGAGAGCTTTTTGTTGCCCTCCCCCATCACGAACGGGAGGTGCCCGAATTCCGGCACCCGGTCGGCGATCCCCACCCTGATGAGCGCGTCGTACAGGGCGATCTGCCGTGGGGTCGAGGAGAAGAGATCCTCCCCACGCAGCACATGGGTGATCTTCATCATCGCGTCGTCGACGGGATTCACCAACGTGTACAGCGGGTCACCACTCGCACGGGTCAACGCGAAGTCCGGGACCGTGCCCGCCTTGATCGTGGTGGTACCCCGAACGAGATCGTCCCAGGTAATGTCACGGTCCGGCATACGCAGTCGCACAACAGCTTTGCGTCCTTCTGCACGAAAATCCGCACGCTGCTGATCAGTCAGCTCACGATCGAAGTTGTCGTAGCCGAGCTTGGGGTCCCGTCCCGCGGCGCGGTGCCGGGCCTCGACCTCCTCCGGAGTGGAGAATGCCTCATAGGCCTCCCCAGCCTCGAGCAGCCGAGCCACCACGTCGAGATGGAGGCCACGTCGCTCCGACTGCCGATAGGGCGCATAGGGGCCTCCCACCTCGGGCCCCTCGTCCCAGTCGAGGCCCAGCCAGCGCAACGCATCGAGAATCGCGTCGTAGGACTCCTGGGTGTCGCGCGCCGCGTCGGTGTCCTCGATCCGGAATACGAAGGTGCCCTTGTCGTGGCGCGCCTGCGCGAAGTTGAACAGCGCCGTCCGGGCGAGCCCCACGTGGGGGGTACCGGTCGGAGACGGACAGAAGCGAACGCGCACATCGGAACCACTCATGGTGGTCAGCGTATCGAACGGCTCAGCGATGGGTTCCGAGGAACTCGATCAGCAGCCGGTTCACCTCGGCGGGCTGTTCGAGGTATCCGAAATGGCCAGCCTTCGCGATCTCCTCATAGCGCGCCCCGGGGATCGCGTCGGCGACCTCGCGGGCCAGTTTCGGCGGGAGCGTGCGATCGTCGGCGAAACCGATCACCAAGGCGGGACGCGCGATGGCCCGGTACGCGGCAAGCCGATCCGACTCGCGATCGTGCAACCCCAGCTGCGCCCGGACACCGGCGGTGACCGTCTGCGGCGAGAATCCGATCACATCGAGCCAGTCCTTGGCCGACCGGTCGTCGTCGAGTGTGTGCGGGGAGAGGTTGAGATGCGCGGTGATCGCCGCCGCATACTCCGGCGGCAACGTGATCTTGTTGTCGTAGAGCGCCCGCTCCCCCGCCGAGATCGCCTGCTGGAGCGGAGTGTTGCGACCGTAGGTGGCGATCATCACCGCGGCCTTCACGATGTCGGGTCGCACCAGGGCCAACTCCTGGGTGATGCGCGCACCGAGCGAGGTTCCGACCACCAGCGCCGGACCGGCCGCGAGATGCTCGATCAACGCGGCGGTGTCGGCGACCATGTCGTCGGCGGTGAAGCCCTCGACGCACTCCGAGGACGGCGAGATGCCACGGTTGTCGAAGGTGACCACCCGATACCCGGCCTTGACCAGCGCAGGCTGCTGGTGGGCCTGCCAGACCCGGCCCGGGCTGCCGGTTCCCATCACCATCACCACCAGCGGCCCACTACCGACATCCTCGTAGGCGAGCTCGATCCCGTTGACGCGCGCGATGTTCGGCCCCTTCACGGTTTGTCCACCACCGGGTTGGACAGCGTGCCGATCCCCTCCACGGTGACCGCCACGCGCTGGCCCGCAACCATCGGGCCGACGCCCTCGGGGGTGCCGGTCAGGATCACATCACCTGGTAGCAGGGTCATGATCCGCGAGATCCACTCGATGACCTCACCGACGCCGTGGAGCATCAGCGAGGTCCGCGAGCGTTGTTTGACCTCCCCGTCGAGTTCGGTGGTCACCTCGACATCGTTCGGGTCGAACTGGGTCTCGATCCAGGGACCGAGCGGACAGAAGCTGTCATAACCCTTGCCACGGGTCCACTGGCCGTCGGCCTGCTGCTGATCACGGGCGGTGACGTCGTTGGCGACGGTATAGCCCAGGATCACCTCCGCGGCCTTGGCCGCTGCGACGTCCTTGCAGGGCTGCCCGATGACGAGCGCCAGTTCCCCCTCGTAGTCGACCCGCTCGGAGTTCGGCGGACGCACGATCGGAACCTCCGGACCGATGATCGAGGTGTTCGGCTTGATGAAGATCACCGGATCGGCCGGTTGCTCACCCCCCATCTCGGTGACATGTGCGGCGTAGTTCTTACCGATGCAGATCACCTTGGAGGCCAGGATCGGCGCGAGCAGACGGACGTCGGCCAGCGCCCACGATCGTCCGGTGAACGACGGTGTGCCGAACGGATGCTCCGCGATCTCACGCGCCCGAGGGCCGTCCTCGGCGTCCTCGATGGCGACAAAGGCGACCCCGTCCGGGCTGGCTACTCGACCTAAACGCATGGCACGACACTATCGCACCACCTTTTCTCAGCACTCGGGACGCGGGTTGGACCAGCCCACGCCTCGTTCTACAATGTGGACGTTGAGTTTCACATATTGAGATGGAGTGACATGGACCGCGTCGCCGAAACCCCTGTGCGGACGCAGCCGACGATGACCGCGGCGCGCCGATGGACGATGCTGTGCTGCGCATTGGTCGCCGCGATGACCACCACCTGCGCGGTCAGCGGCGTTGCGTATCTCATCCCGGCCCTGCACACCGAGCACGGCATGTCGCTCGCTGCGGGTTCGGTGCTGGCCACGGTGCCCACGGTGGGCCTGATGCTGCTGATCATCCCGTGGGGCGCACTGTTGGACCGATACGGTGAGCGCCGCGTCCTGACCATCTCCCTGTGCATCACCCTGGCCGGCACCATCGCCGCCGTGGTCACCTCCGCCGTCGACGCCCCGTTGTGGGCCTTGGGCGCAGCACTGTTCGTCGGCGGATTGGGCTCCGGGGCAGCCAACGGCGCCAGCGGTCGAATCGTGGTGGGCTGGTTCCCGGCTCGACAACGCGGCACCGCGATGGGGGTACGTCAGATGGCACAACCGCTCGGCATCGCGGTGTGCGCGCTCACCATGCCGCTGACCGCGCAGGCACTCGGCGTCACCGCGGCCCTGGCGGTTCCGATGGTGGTGACCGGACTCGGACTCATCGCGTGCGTCGTCGGGATCGTGGATCCACCATCGTCGCCGCGACGCCCGGCCGACGTGACGGAGTCGAGCACTGGTCGAAATCCCTATCGAACCAGCGGATTCCTGGCCCGAGTCCACGGTGTGAGCGTGCTGCTGGTGATTCCGCAGGCCATGCTGTGGACCTTCGTGCCCACCTGGTTGATCGTCGCGCATCAGTGGCCGCCGGCCGCGGCGGGCGTCCTGGTGACCGTGACACAGGTGATCGGCGCCATCGGCCGCATCGTGGCCGGACGGGTGTCGGACGCGTGGGGTTCGCGCATGCGTCCGATCCGGTTGATCGCCCTGATCGCCGCCCTGGCAACGATGGCGCTGGCACTGACCGACTGGTTGGGGAGTCCCGTCGCACCACTGGTGATGGTGATCGCCTCGATCGCCTCGGTCGCCGACAACGGCTTGGCTTTCACCGCCATCGCCGAATACGCCGGCCCGTCATGGAGCGGGCGCGGTCTGGCGATTCAGAACACCGCCCAGTACCTGGCCACCTCGGCGAGTACCCCCATACTCGGCGCATTGATCGCCGCGTCCGGCTTCCCGATCGCCTTCGCGCTGACCGCCGTGACACCACTCATCGCCATTCCCCTCGTCTCGCGGGATCGACAAATCGATTGATCAGCCCTGCGGCGGTGCGAGCGTCGTCCACCACGACTACGTGGCGTGCTCCACCGCGCCGGAGGATCAGCAGCGCGTCTCCGGACCGGAGCACGAAACCCTTGGCCCCCTTCAGATCCCCATGCATCGCCACGCGATAGCCGTAGCCGCCGAAATCACGCAGTGCCCGAACCTGCACGTACTCGGCGTGATCGATCTCCGCCATCGGAATCACGGTGCGCGGCCAGCCGAGTCGGCCGCGGACCGCCACCGCGCGACGGTCGACCGTCACCCGGACACTCCACATCGCGACAGACACGACGAGTACCCCGACCGCGATGAGGATGACGGGCCATGAGCGCACCAGCAGTGCCACCGAGATCAGGATCATCAAGGCGATGGCGATGATCGCCGTCGCCACGCCGGACGTGGTCGCGACCCGTGTCCACAGTGCCCGCTCGCCGGGGGCGAGCGCGACGTCGGGCCGTTCGCCGACATCTGGCGGTTGCTCCGTCGACGTCCACTTCGGCACGAGCGCAGCCGTTCCCGCGCCCGCCGCGAGTCCCAGGAGCCAGCCGGCCGGCAGCTGCCACGTCGGGGTGGCGGCGTCACCGGCATCCGCGAGACCGCGCTGCGTCCCGGTCGCCAAGACGATGATGGCGATCGTCGACACTGTAACGCCCACAACGATTCCGAGCGTGAGACGAAGGGCGGTGCGATCGCGCAGCAGCACCGACAGTGCACCGAGGACGGCACCGAGGATCCCCACGACCGCCGGCAGTGCAACCACCACCGGAACGCTGGTGAAACCGTCGGCGCCACCGCCACCCCAGTGCGTGGCCACCGGATCGGGTAGGCCGTCGGCCCATGCTGCCACGAGCAGGGACCCCACGACTCCGGCGATCATCGACGGAAGCACACCGAGCGCCCCGATCAACCACCTGTTCATGCTGTCCCCCTGTTCGTCCGGTCCACTCACAGCGTCCACCTCCCGTGGATCTCGGCGGCCGTCGCGTCGGCCGACATGCCCAGTCGCCGCGCCACCCGGATCAGACCCTCCACCGCCTCGGCGAGTTCGGCGCGCCCGGCGGCCGAGTGTGTGACGACCGCACCTCGCCCCCGACGTAGTTCGACGACCCCGTCGTCGCGGAGCAACTGATAGGCACGCAATACGGTGTGCAGGTTGATGTCGAGCGACGCGGCCAGATCGCGTGCGGCAGGGAGCCGCTCACCACCTCCGATCTCCTCGCGTGCGATCGAGCCGCGAAGTGACGAGGCGATCTGTTCGTACAGCGGCACGCGCGAAGACGGGTCGATGCGGATCAACACATGCTGATCATATAGTTCTATTGAAAATAGAACAATGGACCGGCGTCGTGCGAGGCACGACGGCCACGACGACGAAGCCCCGCCCGGATGACTCCCGGGCGGGGCTCTGTCGCGACGGTCGCGCGATGGAGATCAGACGCGTTCGCGGATACGGCGCCCGATCTCGGTGGTGCTCAACGCCTCCGACCCGCGATCGGCCACATCGTCGGCGACGGCCTTCTCCACTCGCTCGGCCGCGTCGGTCTCACCGAGATGAGCCAGCAGCAGGGCGGCCGACAGGATCGCAGCGGTCGGATCTGCCTTGCCCTGCCCGGCGATGTCGGGCGCGCTGCCGTGCACCGGCTCGAACATCGACGGATTGGTCCCGGTGGCGTCGATGTTGCCCGACGCGGCCAACCCGATGCCGCCGGTGACCGCGGCCGCGATGTCGGTGATGATGTCGCCGAACAGATTGTCGGTGACGATGACGTCGAATCGCCCGGGATCGGTGACCAGGTAGATGGTCGCCGCGTCCACGTGGCAGTAATCGGTGGTCACGTCGGGATATTCGGCGCCGACCTCGGCAACCGTGCGACTCCACATCGCACCCGCAAAGGTCAACACGTTGGTCTTGTGCACCAACGTCAGCTTCTTGCGGCGCACCCGGGCACGTTCGAAGGCGTTACGCACCACACGTTCGATACCGAACCGGGTGTTCACACTGACCTCGGTGGCGACCTCGTTCGGTGTGCCGACGCGGATCGCGCCACCGTTACCGGTATAGGGACCCTCGGTTCCTTCCCGCACCACCACGAAGTCGATGTCCGGGTCGCCGGCGAGCGGCGAGGTGACACCGCGAAGCTTGCGGGCCGGTCGCAGATTGACGTGATGGTCGAGGGCGAAACGCATGTTCAGCAGCAGGCCGCGCTCGAGCACACCCGACGGCACCGACGGGTCCCCGATGGCGCCGAGCAGAATCGCGTCGTGTTCGCGCAACGACGCCAGGTCGTCGGCGGTGAGCAACTCTCCGTTGCGGTGGTACCGGCGTGCGCCCAGGTCGTAGTCGGTGGTCGTCACCGCGGGCACCACGGCTTCGAGAACGCCGATGGCCTCGCCGACGACCTCGGGACCGATGCCGTCCCCGGCGATCACTGCGAGCTTCACGACAGATCCACCTGTTCGATCAGGGTGGCGCCGACGGCCTCACCGATCGAAGCGACGAGATCGTCGGACAGCTTGGCGCTGACCCGCAGCACCACGGTGGCTCCCGGGCCGTCGGCATCCTGCGACAGACCCGCCGCCTGGATGTCGATGTCGGCGTTGCCCAGCAGGGTGCCGATCCGTCCGAGCGAGCCGGGCTTGTCGGCGTAACTGACGATCAGATTGTGGCCCTCGGCCCGCAGGTCGAAGTTGCGGCCGTTGATGTTGACGATCTTCTCCACCAGGCGCGGTTCGGTGAGCGTGCCCGATACGTTGTGCACCGACCCGTCGGCGAAGACGGCCTTCACGTCCACCACGCTGCGATGGTTCGGGCTCTCCGGCGCGGTGGTGACCTCACTGGTCACGCCACGATCGGCGGCCACAGCCGGGGCATTGACGAAGGTGACGGGTTCGTCGAGGACCGCAGAGAACAGCCCGCGCAGTGCCGAGAGGCCGAGAACCTCCACGTTGTTGGCGGCGAGCTCGCCGCGGACGTCGACGACGAGCGAGGTCGGTGGCTCGTCGCTGATGACTCCCACCAGCAAGCCCAACTTGCGCGCCACCTCGAGCCATGGCGCCACCTCTTCATCCACCGCACCGCCGGTGATGTTCACCGCGTCGGGCACGAAGTGTCCGGCCAGCGCGAGCCGGACACTCTTGGCGACGTCGGTGCCGGCACGGTCCTGGGCCTCGCTGGTGGAGGCGCCGAGGTGCGGGGTCACCACGACCTGCGGCAGCTCGAACAGCGGCGAATCGGTGCACGGCTCGGTGGCGTAGACGTCGAGTCCCGCGCCCCGGACGTGCCCGGAGTTGATCGCATCGGCAAGCGCCTGCTCGTCGATGAGGCCACCGCGCGCGGCGTTGACGATGACGACACCCTTCTTGGTGCGCGCCAGCTGGTCTTTGCCGATGAGTCCCAGCGTCTCCGGAGTCTTCGGCAGGTGCACGGTGATGAAGTCGGCGCGCTCGAGCAGTTCGTCGAGGCTGACCAGTTCGATGCCGAGCTGAGCGGCGCGGGCCGGCGACACGTACGGGTCGTAGGCGATGATCGAGGTCTCGAACGCGGCCATCCGAGCGGCGACCAGCTGGCCGATGCGGCCGAGGCCGACCACTCCGACCGTCTTGTCGAAGATCTCCACACCGTTGAACGCCGAGCGCTTCCACGTGTGCTCCCGCAGCGTGGCGTCGGCGGCGGGGATCTGTCGGGCCGCGGACATCAGGAGCGCGACGGCATGTTCGGCCGCCGTGTGGATGTTGGAGGTGGGGGCGTTCACGACCATCACGCCGCGCTTGGTCGCGGCCGGGACGTCGACGTTGTCGAGGCCGACACCTGCGCGCGCGATGATCTTGACTCCGGGTGCGGCGTCGAGCACTTCGGCGTCGACGGTGGTGGCCGACCGTACGAGAATGGCGTCGGCGTCGGCCACGGCTTCGAGCAGTTTCGGCCGGTCGGGGCCGTCCACCCAGCGGACCTCGACGTCGTCGCCGAGCGCTTCGACGGTCGAGGGAGCCAGTTTGTCGGCGATCAGAACGACCGGACGGCCAGCTGAGGTCACGATAGTCTCCATGGTCGGGGGCCAAAGTCAGTGAGAAGGCGGAGATCGCCGCAGGCGGCGCAGAGGCGACCACGGGGACTTCCGCGGACAGCTTAGTCGTCGCCGCATGTCGGATTTGCAGGCGGTATCCGCTGCTCGGGTCCGCCCCCGGAATTTCACGGTAGATTGTGATCGGCATTACGGATAGGTTGCAAACCGACCCCGGGACGATTCCGCACCACGCATCACGCGGCTACCGCCCGGTACCGTGTGCTTGGCCCCGGGCTCGGCTCCGGGGCCGTTGATTCTGTGCGCATCGATGAGCGGAGAGTGGATGATGAGGAAGCTGACAGCACTGTTGGCTGTTCTGGCTGCAACAGTGCTGGCCGGCTTGGGGGCTGGCTCAGTGGATGCCGCACCGGCGAAGATCTATCTCGGTGGTGGATCGGGAATCCTGGTGCTCAAGGGCGGCAATTCCGCGGCAGCGTGCACGCTGACCACCATCGGCAAGTCCAACACCGGCAAGCTGATCGGTATCACCGCCGGTCACTGCGGCAATCCCGGCCAGAAGGTGTACTCCGAGACCTTCCAGGACCGTGGTCAGGCCGGCACCATCACGTACTCCGCGAGTGATCTCGACATCGCGGTCATCGAGTTCAATCCGGCCAAGGTCGTGCCGCTGCGCTCCGTGCGCGGATTGACCATCCGCAGCGTGGACCCCCGGCCGCTCGCGTTCCCGGCCGTCGCCTGCAAGCAAGGCCGCACCACCGGCAACACCTGCGGTATCAGCTGGTTCTCCGACGGCGATGTGCACTTCAGCCAGCTGTGTGTGGTCGAGGGCGACTCCGGCAGCCCGGTGGTCGTCGGCGACCGCCTCGTGGGCATGGTCAACGCCTACTACTTCCTCGCCTGCCTCGGACCAGAGACGGGCACCAACATCGCCCCGATTCTGCGCCGGGTCGGTTCGCTGCCGCAGTACGGCGGTTTCCGCCCGATCTGATCGTCAGCTACGACAGTGGCCCCGAGACCATGGTCTCGGGGCCGCTGTCGTTTCTACGAGGAGTAGGTGTGCAATCGAAATCAGCGCTCATAGGTGACAGAGGGATTGACGCGCAGCCACGCGCGCAACTCACGCTCGAATTGGTCGCGAGTCCACGCCTCGATTGCTTCACGCTCCTCTGTTTGCACACCCGCCAGATGTGTCCGCGCGCCCCACTCGATCGAATCATCGACAGCCTGATTGACTCGTCGAGCCAATTCCGCGTGACGAACCCGTCGATCCTCACAGAACAATCGGTAGTCGTCCGAACGCCACGAAGTCGGCATCGGTATCACCGAGTCGGTGAGTGATTCGGAGTTCAGATCGAAAACGGCCTCACGAACGAGAGGCCGGATTGTGGGGTCGAGGGCGAGGCTGCGAAGGACCTCGAGGTACTCGCGGGGCATGCCGTCCGCGTCAGACATACCGCGACTCTTCCTCGACGATCGAACCATTCCGCAATCGGGCGATCGCGGCTGTCGAAGAGAGTTCCTCACGAAGTTCCGGATGACGAATGTAGAAGTCAAAGAGCCAGAGCGAGGCTGTTGCGCCGATCGCAGTTTCGTCTACTCGCAATTCATCGCGTCGATGACCGGGCTCGAGGGCCACCCATGCGCCCATCCTCTTGTCTCCTGCGATGACCGCAGGCACTGCGCAACCGATCGTTCCCCATTCGCGCGCGACACCGGTCTGACCGCGTCGGATCCCGCTGGGCGAGAGTACGTACTCGCAAGATTGAGATTGTGAAACCCTGAGGGCTCGACCGACGTACAGGGAACCGAGGACAAGCGCAACAGGTGAGTAGATACCAAGCTGCCCCATACCGGCCACTGGAACGGTTACCTTCTCCTGCCACACGCCATACGCGAACATCAAGAAGCCGAGGCCCGTCGTCGCCGCTGCCGCGATCTCATAGCCGCGAATCAGCGTATCGCGGCGTAGAACCAGGACACCTTTTCGCAGATGCACGCCAGAATCTAGATCGAGTTCCTGGCTATCGCGTCGACGCCGCACAGATCGAAGTACAGATAGCGCTTCGAACACAAAGCCGACGGAGACCAGGGAAGCACAAACAAGACCGAGAAGCTGACCAGAAGTCGCGGCGGCGATACCGATTGCTCCGATCGCAGCCGACAATCCGATGTAAATGCAAAGGGTGCCGCGATCACCCTTCGAAAATCCTATGCCCCACCGACTGGGCACAGGAAGCAATCTGCGGACCGTCACTTACACACCGCCTGTCCCACCAGGTTACCGACCACTCCGAATACCAACCCGCTGACGGCGCCCACACCAAATAGCCTCGCCGCACCTGCGGTTTCGGACATCATCGCGCTGACAGCCAGGTCGCCCGTCAGAGTCACTGCCCCTGTGGTTCCCGCCACACATCTGTCGTACCCCGACTTCGCGTCCACAACTGCAACTGCAGTGCCGAGGATATTCAGCGCTGGCCCAGCCGCCTTGGCACCCACCTGCAACTTCTCCGCCTGTGCTGCAGAGAGATATGGAAGGCCGTCACTGACGTGTGGTTCGAGTGCCGCCAACCCGCCGCCGGCGAGCGCCTGAGCAACCTGATCGGAATTCGGAACCTGCACCCGCACGCCATCCACCTCGGCGGTCGCTTGCCTGCCACGAGTCTCGGTGACGACGACGGGACTCTTGCCCTCGCGCATCAGCGTCGTTGTTGTCGATCCATCGGAGTTCGTCACTCTCGACGAGATGAGCATTCCCTTCTCGTTGTACAGATCGAACGTATCGCCGCTACCTCCGTGATGGGCGTCGGTATAAACCTGTCGACTACCGTCCAGCATTCTCAGAGTCGTCACCGTCGTCCCATCCTTGGCAACTGTTTCCTTGTCGACAACGGTGCCCAGCATGTGCTCTGCGAGCCTCTTACGCTGGTTCTCTCGACCTAGGGTCGGGTCCTCGGCTCGACTATCGTCTGAATACGCATCGGTCGTGAAGTCCTTGGGCGCGTGTGCGTCGCCAGGCAGATCCGGTAAATCCGGGTCCGCGAGCTGAATTTGTCGACGAATGTAGTTGCCGAGGTCGTAGTCGGCATGTCCCAGATCCATGAGATTGGGATTCAACTGATCCTGGAAACCTGTTGCTGCCAGAACCATGAGTTTGGCCATCGCCGGCGACATCAACTTTTCCCGGACCAGCACGACCCAGTCATCGGTGACAAACAAGTCCCCGGATTCGATGGTTCGAACCAGATCGCTGATGACACGCGCGGAATGTGCGAGCGCGGGTCCGTACTTCTCTATGCCGACTACGCTCGACGTGGCAATATTCGAAACCGCCCGCGCGCTTCCTTCCCCGCGCTCCACACCGTCGACTGCCGCCTCATAGGCCAGTCCGGTCCAATGTCCGCTCGGGCCTCCAGCCGGTCCCATTGCGCGAATCCTGTGACCGAGTCCCGATCCGAGATCGTCGAGATCAGCGGCCTTCGTTTCCAGGTCGTCACCACAAGCGACGAGCTGGTCGACTTTCCACGTCTGGAAGACCGGCCGACTGGGAATCATTTCGACTCCAGCACGCCGCGGAGCTTGGCGGCGATGTCGTCGTCGGTCCCTTCGAATTCGCCGGCGGCATTCCTGACCGCTGATGACAGGTCGGAGTAGTAATCGGCGAGGTCATCGAGTGCCCCTCGAAGCACCGGCACTGAAGTGTTCGATGCGTAGGCAGTTGAGGAACCTGGCATACATGCAGCGAGATCATGAAATCCATCGGGCAAGCGAGAACGAGACACCGCACCTGATGCATCGTCTACAGCGACCGAGTATTCGCGCAGAGCGCTTGGATCGACTTCTGCATCCGCCATCGAACTTCCCCCGTACGTTCAGTGCCCGATTCTGGAAGATCGTAGCGCACGAGCGCGCCGCCACCGTGGACCCAACCTGACCGTCAGAGCGCTCATACAGTTCTTCCCCCGGGTCTCCGTTCTTCCTACCGTTGTTCACGGGGGAAGAAACGAGACCCGGGGGAAGAACCCTAGGGACGTGAAGTCGCTCAGGCGGTCTCGGTGATCGGCCGGTCGACCCAGCTCATCAGATCGCGCAGCTTCTTGCCGGTGACCTCGATCGGGTGCTCGGCGTTCTGCTTACGCAGCCCCTCGAGTTCCTTGTTGCCGCCCTCGACGTTGGCGACGAGACGCTTGACGAAGGTGCCGTCCTGGATGTCCTTGAGGATTCCGCGCATCCGCTCCTTGGTGTCGGCGTCGATGACGCGCGGCCCCGAGAGGTAACCACCGAACTCCGCGGTGTCGCTCACCGAGTAGTTCATGCGCGCGATGCCGCCCTCGTACATGAGATCGACGATGAGCTTGAGCTCGTGCAGCACCTCGAAGTAGGCCATCTCCGGGGCGTAACCGGCCTCGACCATGACCTCGAAGCCGGTCTTGACCAGTTCCTCGGTGCCACCGCAGAGCACGGCCTGCTCACCGAACAGGTCGGTCTCGGTCTCTTCCTTGAAGGTGGTCTTGATGATGCCGGCACGGCCACCGCCGATGGCGCTGGCGTAGCTCAGCGCGAGAGCCTGACCCTCACCCTTGGGATCCTGGTCGATGGCGATCAGGCAGGGCACACCCTTGCCGTCGACGAACTGACGACGCACCAGGTGG
This sequence comes from Gordonia sp. Z-3, assembly GCF_036233855.1. NCBI lineage: Bacteria > Bacillati > Actinomycetota > Actinomycetes > Mycobacteriales > Gordoniaceae > Gordonia > Gordonia sp. Z-3. Next base: position 150,155 of record NZ_JAZARS010000005.1, on the reverse strand, counting down.
CCGGGGCCCTTCGGCGCAACCATGCCGACGGTGATGTTCTCGGCCGGCGTGATCAGGTCGAAGTGGATGTTGAGGCCGTGTCCGAAGAAGATGGCGTCGCCATCTTTCAGGTTGGGCTCGATGTCCTCGGTGAAGATCTTCGCCTGCGAGGTGTCCGGGGCGAGGATCATGATGACGTCGGCCCAGGCAGCGGCCTCGGCGGCGGTCATGACCTTCAGGCCCTGCTCGGCGGCCTTATCGCGCGACTTGCTGCCCTCGCGCAGGCCGATCGCGACGTCGACGCCGGAGTCACGCAGCGACAGCGAATGTGCGTGTCCCTGGCTGCCGTAGCCGATCACCGCGACCTTGCGGCCCTGAATGATCGACAGATCGGCGTCGTCGTCGTAGAACAGTTCGATCGCCACAGTTGGATTCCCTTCGATTTCTTCTCGTGTGATTCGTTCGTGTCAGCGGTTGGCCGACATGCTCTTGGGTCCCCGACCCAATGTGACCGCGCCCGACTGCGCGATCTCCCGGATGCCATACGGATCGAGCATCCGCAGCAGCGCCTCGAGCTTCTCACTCGTGCCGGTGGCCTCGATGGTCAGTGATTCCGGCGAGACGTCGATCACCTTCGCGCGGAACAGGTTCACCACCTCGATCACTTCTGATCGCACCGCCGAGTCCGAGCGCACCTTGATCATCATCAGTTCTCGGGACACCGAACTCTCCGGGTCCTGTTCGACGATCTTGATGACGTTGATCAACTTGTTGAGCTGCTTGGTGACCTGCTCGAGCGGGAAATCGTCGACGGTGACCATGATGGTCATCCGCGAGATCCCCTTCAGCTCGGTCGGTCCCACGGCGAGCGACTCGATGTTGAAGCCGCGCCGCGAGAACAGGCCCGAGACACGGGCGAGCACGCCGGGCCGGTCCTCGACCAGAACGCTGAGGGTATGGGTGGTGCTCACTGCTCGTCCTTCTTGTCTGCGGAACCGGCCAGCACCGCGGCATCCGTGCGGCCCATGGCCTCATGGATCTCCGGTGTGTCGACCGAGGCGGATTCGTCATCATCGAAGAGCGGACGGATGTCGCGCGCCGCCATGATCTCGTCGTTGCCGGTACCCGCGGCGACCATCGGCCACACCTGCGCGTCGGCACCGACGATGAAGTCGATGACGACCGGCCGGTCGTTAATCTCGCGGGCCTTGGCGATCACCTCGTCGACGTCGGCTTCGTCCTCCACCCGGAATGCCGCACAGCCCAACGCCTCTGCGAGCTTCACGAAGTCCGGGATGCGACGTGAGTGCGTCGCCAGGTCGGTGTTGGAGTAGCGCTCCTCGTAGAACAGCGTCTGCCATTGGCGAACCATGCCCAGATTGCCGTTGTTGATCAGGGCGACCTTGATCGGAATGCCCTCGATCGCGCAGGTGGCCAACTCCTGGTTGGTCATCTGGAAGCAGCCGTCACCGTCGATGGCCCACACCTCGGTGTCCGGCGCAGCGGCCTTGGCGCCCATCGCGGCCGGGACGGCGTAGCCCATGGTGCCCAGACCGCCCGAGTTGAGCCAGGTCCGTGGCTTCTCATAGGAGATGAACTGCGCGGCCCACATCTGGTGCTGCCCGACGCCTGCGCAATACACCGCGTCGGGCCCGGCGGCCTTGCCGATGGCCGAGATGACGAACTCCGGCGACATCGAGCCGTCGGCCTGACGGTCGTAGCTCAGTGGATACGTGCGCCGGATGCCGTCGAGGTACCGCCACCACGTCGACAGGTCCGGCGCCTCGGTGGTGGTCGCGCGCTCGTTGCGGATCGTCTCGAGGAGGTCGCCGATGACCGCCTTGCAATCGCCGACGATCGGCACATCCACATGCCGGTTCTTACCGATCTCGGCCGGATCGATGTCGGCGTGGATCACCTTCGCGTCGGGCGCGAACGACGACAGCTGACCGGTCACCCGATCATCGAAGCGGGCGCCGAGGGTGATGAGCAGATCGCTGCGCTGCAGCGCCGCGACCGCGGCGACGGTGCCGTGCATACCCGGCATACCCAGGTGCTGGGAGTGGCTGTCCGGGAATGCACCGCGCGCCATCAACGTGGTGACCACCGGGATACCGGTCAGCTCGGCCAGCTCACGCAGTTCCTCGGACGCGTTGGCCTTGATGACACCACCACCGACGTAGAGCACCGGCGCCTTGGCCGACTGGATCAGCCGTGCCGCCTCGCGGACCTGCTTGCCGTGCGGCTTGGTCACCGGACGGTAGCCGGGCAGGTCGATCTGTGGCGGCCACGAGAAGGTGGTCTGACTCTGCAGGATGTCCTTGGGGATGTCGACGAGCACTGCACCCGGGCGTCCGCTCTCGGCGATGTGGAACGCCTCGGCGATCACGCGCGGGATGTCGGCGGGGTTGTTCACCAGGAAGTTGTGCTTGGTGATCGGCATGGTGATGCCGGAGATGTCGGCCTCCTGGAAACCGTCGGTTCCGATGAGCGCGCGACCCACCTGACCGGTGATCGCGACCACCGGGACCGAGTCCATCTGCGCGTCGGCCAGCGGGGTGACCAGGTTGGTCGCGCCGGGGCCCGACGTGGCCATCATGACGCCGGCACGTCCGGCGACCTGGGCGTAACCGGTGGCCGCGTGACCCGCGCCCTGCTCGTGGCGCACCAGGACGTGACGCACCTTCGCTGAGTCGAGCAGCGGGTCGTAGACGGGCAGAACGGCTCCGCCCGGGATGCCGAAGACGATCTCGACGCCGAGTTCCTCGAGCGAACGAACCACCGATTGCGCCCCGCTGACGCGTTCGGGAGCAACCGTGTGCTGACCTACCGCGCGCAGATTCCCGCCCGCTGGTGACTGTTGACGCGGCGCCGCTTCGCGCGCGGTTCCCCGCGCGTCGTCGGTACGTGCTGTTGGTGCGCTCACTGCACGATCCTTTTGCTCTGGTGTTCGTTCAATTGACAAGAAAAAACCCCCGACAGCTGAGCTGTTCGAGGGTGGCGCGTCGATGCTGGAGGTCTACGAAGTGACCCGTCAGGCGACGACGCGCCGGCCGAGTACTACGAGAATCTGATGCTGCATCACGCCTTCACGGTAGGACCGGCGCATGTCAAGAGTCAAACCGCGCCCATCGGCATCCCACATCGTGGGAACATACTGGTGAATCAACGGGATGCGTGAAGTGAGACAATGGTCGGGTGTCAACTCCATCGCCCGCCTCTCATGATGCACCCGCCGTCGAACTGCCGCAGACGTTCCGGATTCAACGTCTCGCCTACTTCGCGGTGCCGATGATGTTTGTGGTCACGGTGATCCTCGCCGGTGCGTCGCTGGTCTGGCTGGGCTGGACCCTCATCCTGCCCGTACTGCTGGGCTGGTGGATCGTCCGGATCCGGACCGTCGTGACCGAAGACGGCCTGCGGGCCGTGCACACCTTCTCCACCCGTGAGATCCCATGGAGCGAGATCGACGGCCTGCAGTTCCCCCGGTGGAGTTCGGTGCGGGCGGTACTGGCCAACGGCACGCGGGTCCGCCTGCCCGCCATCACCTTCGCCGACCTGCCCCGGCTCTCGGCAGCCAGCCGCGGTCGCATTCCCGATCCGTACGCCGCGGCAGCTGCCGACGACGAGAACTGACCCAACGAAATCATTTTGTTCGCGCTCGTCGCCGCGGAGTAGCCTCGTCAATCGTGTACGGCCCCATGCGGTGGCGTTCACGAGTTCGCCCGAGTCCAGGCGGACATGTCGACACAAGGAAACAGCGATGCCAGCTCTGAGGTCCCGAACCACCACCGTCGGCCGCGAGGCCGCAGGAGCCCGGTCCCTGTGGCGGGCCACAGGTATGACCGACGATGACTTCGGCAAGCCGATCGTCGCGATCGCCAACTCCTACACCCAGTTCGTACCCGGCCACGTGCATCTCAAGGACGTCGGCGAGATCGTCGCCGACGCGGTGCGCGCGGCGGGCGGGGTGCCGCGTGAGTTCCACACGATCGCCGTCGACGACGGAATCGCGATGGGGCACGGCGGAATGCTCTACTCCCTGCCGAGTCGCGAGATCATCGCCGACTCCGTCGAGTACATGGTCAACGCCCACACCGCCGATGCACTGGTGTGTATCTCCAACTGCGACAAGATCACTCCTGGCATGCTCAACGCCGCGATGCGGTTGAACATCCCGACGGTGTTCGTGTCGGGTGGACCGATGGAGGCCGGCAAGGCCGTGGTGGTCGGCGAAGTCGCCCACCCGTCGTCGGATCTCATCACCACGATCTCGGCGTCGGCGAACAGCGCCGTCGATGAGCAGGGCTTGTCCGAGGTCGAGCGATCGGCGTGCCCCACCTGCGGATCGTGCTCGGGCATGTTCACCGCCAACTCGATGAACTGTCTCACCGAGGCCCTCGGCCTGGCCTTGCCCGGCAACGGATCCACGCTGGCCACCCATGAGGCCCGCCGCGCGCTGTTCGAACGTGCCGGCACCGTGATCGTCGAAGCGGCCCTGCGCTGGTACCGCGACGACGACAGTTCGGTGCTGCCCCGTAACATCGCCACCCCCACCGCATTTCGCAATGCGATGGCGCTCGATGTCGCGATGGGCGGCTCCACCAACACGGTCCTGCACATCCTTGCCGCCGCGCAGGAGGGCGAGGTCACCGACTTCGACCTCTCCACCATCGACGAGATCAGTCGCAACGTGCCGTGCCTGTCGAAGGTCTCACCGAACTCCGACTACCACATGGAGGACGTGCATCGCGCCGGTGGAATCCCCGCGATCCTGGGCGAACTGCGCCGGGCCGGTCTGCTCGACGACACCGCCGCAACCGTGCACAGCCCGACGATCGGGCAGTTCCTCGATGACTGGGACATCCGCGGCGGCACGGCGATCGACGCGGCCGTCGAGCTGTTCCACGCGGCGCCCGGCGGTGTGCGTACCACCACCCCGTTCTCCACGGCGAACCGGTGGACGTCGTTGGACACCGATGCGGCCGGCGGCTGTATCCGCGATCTCGAGCACGCTTATACCGTCGAGGGCGGTCTGTGTGTGCTGCGCGGCAATCTGGCGCCCGACGGCGCGGTGCTCAAGACGGCGGGCATCGACGAGGAACTCTGGCATTTCCAGGGGCCCGCGCGCGTCGTGGAGAGTCAAGAGGACGCCGTGCAAGTGATCCTGTCGAAGACCATCCAGGCCGGCGAGGTGCTCGTGGTGCGGTACGAAGGGCCCGCCGGTGGACCCGGTATGCAGGAGATGCTGCACCCCACCGCCTTCATGAAGGGCACCGGCATGGGTCGTAAGTGCGCGTTGATCACCGACGGCCGGTTCTCCGGCGGGTCGTCGGGGCTCTCGGTCGGACACATGTCGCCCGAGGCGGCATCGGGTGGCGCGATCGGGCTCGTCGAGGATGGGGACCCGATCCTGATCGACGTCCGGACTCGGCGCCTCGAGGTGCTCGTCGACGACGACGTGCTCGCCGAGCGCCGCGCGAAGATGGAGGCGTCCGAGCGACCGTGGCAGCCCAAGGACCGACAGCGACCGGTCACCACCGCACTGCGTGCCTACGCGAAGCTGGCCACCTCGGCCGATCGGGGCGCGGTGCGCGTCGTCGACTGACCGACCGGCAGCGGGCGCTCAGCCGGTGGGATTGCCGGGTGACTCGAACGGGTTGGTCCCGTTGAACAGCAGCCACACGGCGACCGCGGCGCCGACGCCGACCACCAGCAGCGCCAGCGACCCCCACGCGGGGCGGCGCGCCCAACCGCGTGGTGCATCGACGGAGATCCGGCCGGGACCGGTCAGGATGATGACCGCCGCGCACACCGCGAGCAGCAGTTCGTATTCGATCCCGGCTCCCCCGCCACCGGAGACGAAGAACCATACGCCGCCGGCCAGAGTGGCCTTGTATGCCGCGGCCACGAGCATCACACCGAGCACCGCCGACGCCGCCAGCGGGGCGAACAGCCCGACCACCAGCATCAACCCACCGAGGGTCTCCGAGAGCGCGCCGACGATGGCAAGGGGCCGCGCGGCGTCGGCCTGAAAGCCGATCGCCGGATTGGGCGCGTTGACGAGCATGTCCTGAAAGCCCGACAGTCGCGGGCCGTTCCACCACCCGAACAGTTTCTGCGCTCCGTGTGCCATCGCGATGAGTCCCACCGCGACCCGAAGCAGCAGCAGGCCGAGGTCGATGGTGCCCCGTCGAGCGCGCCGCTCGGAGTCGGCGAGATCCTCTTCCACCGACCGCAGACGTTCATCACCGGTCGGGTAGCTGTCGCCGACGGGGTACGGCTCCGCGATCGGCGAGGTCTCCGGCGTCGGATACGGATCGGCTCGGTCGTCGCCGGCCGGCTCGGCCGCATAGGCGGTGGTCCGCGGTGCCGCGGACGCACCGAAGGCGGTGGTGGGCGCGCCTGCGTCGCCGAGGGTCGGGGCCTGCGCGGCGAACGGGGTGGTCGGATCCTCTGCGGCCGGCGGCCGGGGATCCACCGCCCCCGCCGGTCGACGGTCGATGGCCTCAGTGGCCGGGGTCGGATCGGCCGGGGTCGGATCGGCCGGGGTCGGATCGGCCGGGGTCGGATCGGCCGGGGTCGGATCGGCCGGGGTCGGGTCTGCCGACTCTGGGTCGGCCGGGGCGGGATTTGTCGGCGTCGACACAGATCGGGTCTGTACCTCGTCGGGTGCGATGTCATCGAGATCATCGACCCGCTTGCGACCCGCCGCAGCGTGCCGGTCATAGAAGGTGTCGCGATCCTCGGTGGGAACCGGCCGGCGGCGCCCGGATGCGGCCGCCCCGAGATCGATCTCGCCCGTTGGTTCGTCGTACGGACTGGAGCCGCCGCCTGCGGCTGGGTCACGTTCGCTCACGGTTCCGACTGTAGGCGCCAACACCGTTGGACGCCTCGAGCAGCGCGCGGTGAGTCGGCAACGATCGCCTACGCTGGACGCCATGCGTATGGGGTGGCCGAGGTCAGAACACGACCGCGAGCGGTCGACCGCATCGGCCCGCACCCGCCCCGGTCGCCTGATCACTCTGGTGGTGCTCGGTGTGCTGATGCTGGCGGCGAGTGGATGTGCCGATTTCACCGAGCAGGATCGCGCGAAGGACGCCGGTGCGTTCAGCGCCAACAACGAGTCACCGGCGCAGCAGCAACAGCCCCGTCCCTCCCCCACCGAACCACCGGTACCACCGCCCCCCGGTCCGTGTGTGGACCCGGACCCGGCGGTGATCGCCACCTGCCTGCAGTCCACCGCAGCGGTGATGCCCGGCGACGATCAGGGTGAGGTCACCGTGGTGGCCGAACGCACCACCGGAAAGATCATCACCACCAAACGCTATGGACCGCAGCGTGTTCTGGCCACAGCGCCGGTCGACGCATCCGGCGACGGCGGACTGATCGACTTCGCCTTCTCCCCCACGTACGACCAGGACCGGTTGATCTACGCATTGATCACCACCGCGTCGGACAATCGGGTGGTGCGCCTGGCACCGGGCGACGTGCCCAAACCGATCCTGGTGGGTATTCCCAAGGGTGCCAGCGGGAACATGGGCGCGATGTTCTTCAGGTCCCCGACGGAGCTGGTGGTCGCGACCGGCGACGCCGGCAACCCGGCCGCCGCCAATGATCCCTCGTCATTGGCGGGCAAGATCCTGTCGGTGACGTCGCTGAGTTCGGGCGCGAACCCGCGCCCGCGAATCCTGGCCTCGGGTTTCGGTTCGAATGTGTCCCTGTGTCCGAGCGCCACCACCGGCTCGCTCTATGTCGCCGACCAGACCGCGACCGAGGATCGCATCCAGGTCCTGGAGCCATCGGGCCCGAAGGTGTTGTGGACGTGGCCCGACCGCCCGCAGATCGCCGGCTGCGCGGTCACCTCCGGTGCCATCTTCGTCTCGACGACTCGCACCCAGCACATCGAGGCCCTCACCGAACCGACTCGGGAGAAGCCGGCGATCACCCCACCCGCAGTGGTGTTGGAGAAGCGCTACGGCGCGTTGGGTCGGATGGTGGCGCTCGAGAACGGTGTGATCCAGTTCGCCACGGTGAACCGCACCTCGGGTGAGCCGGTCAGCACCGACGACCGCGTGGTCCGCTGGCTGCCGCCGTCGTCGACCGAGGACCGGACCTGACCGGGTAGCCTCGCCGGCAGATTGCACCCCGTTGCCGGAGGTAGTCTGCCCGGAGCGGGCCCGATCAGGAGCAGGCGGCCAGGACGAGTTCCTTGACCCGAGCCGGGTCGGCCTGACCGCGGGTGGCCTTCATCACGTCGCCGACGATCTTGCCGGCCGCAGCGACCTTGCCCCCGCGGATCTTGTCGGCGATGTCGGGGTTGTTGGCCAGGGCGTCATCGACCGCCTTCTGCAGAGCCGAATCGTCGCGCACCACCTCGAGGCCGCGATCGGCCACCACCTGATCCGGCTCGCCTTCGCCGTCGAGCACCCCCACCGCTACCTGCTGAGCGAGTTTGGTGGTGAGCTTGCCCTCGTCGACGAGGCCGATGATCCGCGCCACCTGCGCCGGAGTGATCGGCAGGTCGGCGAGTTCGGTACCGCGGGTGTTGGCCTGTTGCGCCAGGAACGACACCCACCACCCGCGGGCGGCTTCCACGCCGGCGCCGGCGTCGACGGTCGCGATCACCAGGTCGATCGCGCCGACGTTGACGAGGTCACGCATCACCTCGTCGGAGACACCCCATTCGTCCTGGATACGGGCGCGGCGCACCCACGGCATCTCCGGCAACGTCGTACCCAGCTCGGTGATCCACGACGGGTCCGGAGCGACCGGCGGCAGGTCGGGCTCGGGGAAGTAGCGGTAGTCCTCGGCGGTCTCCTTGCGACGTCCCGCCGACGTCGTGCCGTCGGCCTCATGGAAGTGCCGGGTCTCCTGCACGACCTCGCCCCCGGCGAGCAGCAGCGCGGCCTGCCGCTGCATCTCGTAACGCACCGCCACCTCGACACTCTTGAGCGAGTTGACGTTCTTGGTCTCGGTCCGGGTGCCGAACTCGGTTGCGTCCTTGCGCATCAACGAGACGTTGGCGTCGCAGCGCAGCGAGCCCTGATCCATCCGGACATCGGAGACGTCGAGGGCCTTGAGCAGATCTCGCAGAGCCGACACGTAAGCACGGGCGATCTCCGGTGCACGCTCACCGGCGCCGACAATGGGCTTGGTCACGATCTCCACCAGCGGAACGCCGGCCCGGTTGTAGTCGAGCAGTGAATGACTCGCCCCATGGATGCGGCCGGAACCACCGATGTGCAGGGACTTGCCGGTGTCCTCCTCCATGTGCGCACGCTCGATCTCCACCCGCCACGGGGTGCCGTCTCCCAGCAGCACCTCCAGGTGGCCGTCGTAGGCGATCGGTTCGTCGTATTGGGAGATCTGATAGTTCTTCGGCTGATCGGGGTAGAAGTAGTTCTTGCGGGCGAACACGCTCGACGGCCGGATACTGCAATTGAGCGCCAGCCCGATCCGGATCGCCGACTCGATGGCCTTGACGTTCGCGACGGGCAGCGACCCCGGCAGGCCGATGCACACGGGACACACCTGGGTGTTCGGGTCGGCACCGAACGCGGTCGGGCAGCCGCAGAACATCTTGGTCGCGGTGCCCAGTTCGACGTGCACCTCGAGGCCGAGGACGGGGTCGAACTCTGCGATGACCTGGTCGTAGTCGAGCAGTTCGGTGGCAGCGGCAGTCATGGATGCCATCTTATTGCTCCCGTGATCCGTCGGCCCCCCGGGTCGTCGGACGCAAGCGATGCGAACCCGGGTGGAGATCAGGGTCATCCCCGATGCGACCGGGACGAGCAATCCGTAGCGTCGATGTCAGACGAAAGGAACAACCATGACCACCACGACTCCGGCTCCCACCCGACTGATGCGTTCACGCGACGACGCCTGGCTCGGCGGAGTGTGCGGCGGTATCGCCAAGCGCTTCGGTTGGGATGTCACCGTGATCCGGGTGCTCTTCGTGGCGTCGATCCTGCTGCCCGGCCCGCAGGTGTTGTTGTACCTGGTGCTGTGGCTCATCATCCCGCGCGAACCGGCGCAACCGGCGCAACCGTCGACACCGCCGGTCTACCCGGCGACGCCACCCGCAACCCGCTGACCCGTCGGGTCAACCGAAGATGACCCGGATCTCCTGGTACTGATCGGCGGGCACCGACTTCTGATTGGCCAGCGCATCGGAGAAATCGACGCGCACGATGTCGGTGCCGTTGAGCGCCACCATCTTGCCCCACCCCTTGTCGGCGCAGAGGTCGGTGATCGCCATACCGAGTCGGGTCGCGAGGACCCGGTCGAATGCCGTGGGGACACCGCCCCGCTGGATGTGGCCCAACACCGTGGCGCGCGTCTCGATACCGGTACGTTCCTCGATGAGCGGGGCGAGCACCTCGGCGATACCGCCGAGGCGCGGACGGTTGAAGCCGTCGAGCCCCTTCACCGAATAGGCCTCATCCATGTCCGGGAACTTGAATCCCTCGGCGACGACCACCATCGGGGCACGACCACGGTTCTTGACGTGGGTGACCCAGGCGCAGATCTGATCGAGGCTCTCGGGCTGCTCAGGGATGAGGATCGCGTGCGCGCCGCCGGCGATGCCGGAGTAGAGGGCGATCCAACCGGCGTGCCGTCCCATCACCTCGAGGACCATGCACCGCTTGTGCGAGTTGCCGGTGGTGCGCAGGCGATCGATGGCCTCGGTGGCGATCTCCACCGCGGTGTTGAATCCGAACGTGTAGTCGGTGGCGTCGAGATCGTTGTCGATGGTCTTGGGAACGCCGACGATGTTGATGCCGTCCTCGTACAGCCGTCGCGATGCCGACGCGGTGCCCTCTCCACCGATGGCGATGACACCGTCGATGCCGAGGTTCTTCATCACCTTCTTGATGTTCTCCGCGCCGCCGTCGGGTTCCTGATACGGCCCGAACCGGCTGGTACCCAAGATTGTTCCACCCTCGTGGGACAATCCGCGAACCGTGGAGCGATCGAGTTCCATGATGTCGCCGTACACCAGCCCGTACCAGCCGTCCTTGAAGCCGACGAACTCGTGTCCATAGACGGTTTCGCCCTTGAGTACTGCGCCGCGGATCACCGCGTTCAGTCCCGGGCAGTCACCGCCGCTGGTGAGAATGCCGAACCTCTTGGCCATCGCCCTGAGACCTTCCTGTCGACCCTGCAGACACCTACCCCTGCCAATCTAGTGGTCCGGGCGGGCCTGCGCCGGGTGTCGCGTCCGCGTCGTGAGGTCGAAGAGTGAACTTCCGGTGTCCTCACTTCAGCCCGTTCTCGTAGGCGAACACCACCGCCTGGGCGCGATCGCGCAGACCGAGTTTGTTCAGCACACTGCTGACGTGGGTCTTGACGGTCTGTTCGGAGACGTAGAGCCGGCCGGCGATCTCTCCGTTGGACCGTCCGTCGGAGACGAGGTCGAGCACCTCCCGTTCCCGCGGGGTGAGTTGGTCGGCCGCGCGGCTGCGCGGTGTGCGCGATCTGCGTGCGGTCACCTCTTCGATGAGCCGCCGGGTGACCGACGGAGCCAACAGCGCCTCGCCATCGGCGACGACCCGCACAGCACGGACGAGTTCATCGGCGGGTGCGTCCTTGAGCATGAAGCCCGACGCACCGATGCGCAGGGCCTCGTAGACATAATCGTCGATGTCGAAGGTCGTCAGCATCAGTACCCGGGTGGCGCCCTCGCGTCCGGCCGACGCGCGGAGGATCTCCTCGGCCGCGCGCAGGCCGTCCTTGCGGGGCATGCGCACGTCCATCAACACCACGTCCGGCCGGACCCGGGCGCACAGCTCGACGGCGGCGACACCGTCTGCGGCGTCGCCGAGGACGGAGATGTCCGGTTGCGCCCCAAGCAGCGCGGAGAATCCTTGGCGCACCATTGCCTGATCGTCGACAACCACCACCGTGACAGCCACGCGGATAAGCCTATTCGCTCGCACCCACCGCCGACCCGACGGCAGCCACCATGTTTCCGGGGTGGTCCGGGATCAACGCACGTACCGCGAACCCGCCGTCGGCGGTGGGCTCGGCGGTGAGTGCGCCGCCCACCGCCGCGGCACGCTCGACCATGCCCACGATGCCGGTGCCCGCACCCGGCAGACGCACGGGTTCGGCGGTCGGTGCGGTGTTGCGCACACACACCTCGATGACCCCCACCTGCGCCGGGAGTATCGAGATCTGCACTGTCGAACCCGGCGCATGTCGGGTCGCATTGGCCAGGCTCTCCTGCACTATCCGATAGATGACCAGACCCGCTGCTGCGCTGATCTTCTCGTGGGCGACGGTGTCGACGAGATCCACTGTCGCGCCGGTCAGCCGGGTGTGGTCGACGAGCGAACCGAGATCGTCGAGATCCGGATTGGGTGCGGCAGTCGACTCCCCGTCGGTACGGAGCACGCCGAGCATCTGGCGCACCTCGTCGAGCGATGCGCGAGCTGACACAGCGATCGCCTCGAACTCCGCCGCCGCCTCGTCGCTGACGTCGACCAGCCGGTAACGAGCCGTCTGCGCCATCACCACGACCACCGACATTCGATGGGCCACAACGTCATGCAGATCACGAGCGATTCGGGCCCGCTCCTGCAGGATCGCCTTCTGGGATTCGACCACCTGCTTCTGCTCGGTGCTGACAGCGAGTTGGCGGCGCGACCTGGCCAGCACCCGGATCAGCGCGACGACGACCGCACCGAAAGTCAGCCCGAACACCCAGCCACCGCGGGCGTCGGCGGGGGCCGCCAGCACGAAGACGATGCAGGTACTGACCCATACCACCGGAATCCATCGCAACGAGCACCGCAGATACGCGGCGAAGGTCAACACCAGCAACGAGATGATGTGGACGACCTGAACCGACCACGGCCAGCCGTTGACCGTCGGGATCAGCAGCCCGATCAGCTGAGCCGACACCACGGACACGGCCCACCCTGCCACCGGCGCGCAGTAGACCAGCGCCACCGGTAGCGCGGCGAAGGCCGCGACAACCGGCTGCGCATACGCCGGTACCGAATGCGTCAATGACAAGGTGGGCCACGACACCGAGAACAATACCGCCGCAACAAACAGAAAGAACCAGTTCATCGGGGACCGCACGTAGCGTTGCACGGCCGGGTCGCGGGCAGCCGGATGTTCGGCCACCTCCCGCAGCGCCACCGTCGCCGCCCGGCCCGTCAGCCTTCGCACTGTTCGAAACATCTCCATCACCTCGTCCACTCACCGTAGGGCGCGCGGGACCGCACGTCCTCATACTTTCGGGGGATTCCACGCTCACTCGCCGGGATGAGGAACCGCATCACGTGACGATCTCGCGATGGTCGGGGTGATCACCGATTCGGCCGATGTGGGGCGGCGAGGCCGATTCCTAGCGTCGAGCACATGAAACGACAGCATCGGCGGCCGAGCCGACCAAGCCAACGACTGATCGCCGGTTTACTCTCGGCGGCAATAGTTCTCGGAGTCGGCTACGGTCCGGCGTCGGCCCACCCGAGCACTGTGCACGCCGCGCGGGAACCGACCGCGAGCGCCCCCGCGCCGGAGGACCTGACGAGCACCGCCGGCCGGATCGTGTGGCATCTGACGAGCGGTCGGCAGTATCGCGCGGCCGCCGAGACACCGTCGGGCTTCGTCGCCATGTTCGGGTATCGCCCACAGATGCAGGCGGGCTATCCGGTGGACCCCGCTGGTGGGTGTTCGTCCCCGATCGCGCTGCCACAGCGCTTCGAAGTGCTCTGCCGCTCCCACGACTTCGGTTACGACGTGCTGAGATTCGCTGACCGAACCGGTCATCGCCTCGGCGGCTGGGCGCGCTTGCGACTGGACCGGATGTTGGTCGAGCGGATGCACACGGCGTGCACGTCTCCGCTGTGTCAGGCCGCCGCGACCGCCGCCGATCTCGGGCTGCGGCTGAACACCTGGCGGCAGTTCGACGGCCCGCCGGCACCGACCGAATCAACCGCTGCGATCGTCACATCCGGCTTCGGCCGCGGCTGGGCGGCCCTGCACGAGCGCGGTGCGCGGTGACCGCGCCCGGGGCTCGCGGGCCGCACCCGGTGGTCTCGGTGGCGGCGGGCCTCGCAGCGATCGCAGCGCTGTGGCCATCCGGACTGCCCCGACCAGCGGCGGTGTCGGCTGCACTCACGGCCGGGTGCGTCGCCGTCGTCACCGTGTGCGCGCTGCTGGCAACCCGCAGATCGCCCGCCCGGCCTGCCCCGACGGCGGCAACCGCGGCCGCGTCCCTCGGCGCGACCAGTTGCGCGGCGCTTCTCAGCATGTCCTGGCAGAACGGATTACGCGGCGCTCTCGGTATGCCCGCCGTTGGCCTCGGCTGGGCAGCCGCGTCGGTCGCGGCAGGCCTGCTCGTCTTCGTGATGATCGTGTGGTTGCCGCGCACCACAACGTTGTTACTCGCAATGGTCGCTGCTCTCGCCACAGGCATGCTGCCCGCGGCCACGGCCGATGAACCGGCGGACCGTCGACCCGACGTGCCCGCCGACGTCTTCTACGCCGACGCCGACGGCGCATCGGTGACTCATCGCGGCGACGAGCTGGTGGCCCGGTGGGTGCGGGCCGGCGGACTGGACCGGCGGGCCGTGGTGATCGCGGTGCCAACGGGTTCCGGATGGGTCGACGAGGCCGCGGTCCACGGCTACCGCGAGCGATTCGCCGGCGACGTCGCGGTGCTGGCGATGCAGTATTCGGCTCGCCCGTCGTGGCAGACCTTCGTCGCCGATCGGGCAGCGGCCGGACGAACCACGATCACACTGCTGCGGGCCGTCCTCCACCGGACCGGCACACGTCCGCCGCCGCAACGACCGCAGATCCACATCTACGGACAGAGCCTCGGCGCGGTGGGTGCCGAGGCGGCCCGTTCATGGGCCGACCGCACTCATCCCGGCGACCTCGCCGAGACCGTCCTCGTGGGCGTGCCAGGGGATTCGGTGGCCCGACGTCCCGGGATCGGGAGTCGCCGCATCATCGTGGCCAACCGCACCGACCCGATTCCGCGATGGTCAGTGTCGTTGCTGTGGCGGCCATCCCGGCCACCACACGACACCCGGGCCGTCGGACGTGATGCGCCACAACCACCCTGGCTGCCGCTCATCGGGTTCCTTCAGACCTCGGCCGACCTGCTCGGAGCGCTCGACGGAGCCCCCGGCGTCGGGCACCGCTACGGTCTCGAACAGGGCACCGGGAGTCTGTCCTCGTGATGTGCTACTCGATCGGCCCGCGCGCCGCCTCGTAGGTGGCGCCCACCCGATACAGCCGGTCGTCGGCCAGCGCGGGGGCCATGATCTGCAGGCCGACGGGCATGCCGTCGTCGGCCGACAGACCCGACGGCACCGACATCGCGCCCACTCCGGCCAGGTTCACCGGCAGGGTGCACAGATCGAACAGATACATCGCAAGTGGGTCGTCGACCTTCTCCCCCAACGCGAACGCCGTGGTCGGGGTGGTCGGCGAAACCAGGACGTCGACCTTCTCGTAGGCTGCAGCGAAGTCGCGCGCGATCAGGGTCCGCACCTTCTGGGCCTGACCGTAATAGGCGTCGTAATAGCCCGACGACAGCGCGTAGGTGCCGATCATGATGCGCCGCTTGACTTCTGGACCGAAGCCGGCGTCGCGGGTCATCGCCATCACCTCTTCGGCGCTGTGTGTGCCGTCATCGCCGACGCGCAGCCCGTACCGCATCGCATCGAAACGAGCGAGGTTCGATGACACCTCAGACGGCAGGATCAGATAGTAGGCGCCGAGGGCATAGCTGAAATGCGGGCACGACACCTCGACCACCTCGGCGCCGCGGTCGGTGAGCACTTGCAGCGCTGCCCGGAACGACTCCAGGACACCGGACTGATAGCCCTCACCCTGCAGTTCGGTGACCACGCCGATGCGCACACCGGTCAGATCCTGCTCGGCACCGAACCGCGCGGCCGCCACCACGTCGGGGACGGGCGCGTCGATCGACGTGGAATCGCGCGGGTCATGGCCGGCGATCACCTCGTGCAACAGCGCGGTGTCGAGGACCGTCCGGCCGCATGGACCACCTTGATCCAGCGACGATGCACAAGCCACCAGGCCGTAACGGGACACGGTGCCGTAGGTGGGTTTGACGCCCACCGTGGCGGTGACCGCCGCCGGCTGCCGGATGGAGCCGCCGGTGTCGGTGCCGATGGCCAGCGGCGCCTGATACGACGCGAGTGCGGCCGCGCTGCCGCCGCCGGATCCACCGGGGATCTTGTCGGTGTCCCATGGATTGCGGGTGACCTGATAGGCCGAGTTCTCCGTGGAGCTACCCATGGCGAACTCGTCCATGTTCGTCTTGCCGAGAATCGGGATGCCTGCCGCCCGGAGCCGCTCGGTCACCGTGGCGTCATACGGCGGCACCCAGCCTTCGAGGATCTTGGAACCGCAGGTCGTCGGCGCATCGGTGGTGGTGAACACATCCTTCAGCGCGATCGGGACACCGGCGAGTGGCGAAGGCGCCTCGCCACCGGCGATGGCGTCGTCGGCGGCCTTGGCGGCGACCAACGCCTCAGCGCTGCTGATGTGCAGGAAGGCGCCCAGGTCGGTGTCGACCTCGGCGATGCGGTCGAGATGGGCCTGGGTGACCTCCACCGACGACAGCTCACGCGCTGAGATCTTGGCGGCGAGGTCGGCGGCCGAGAGCCCGGTGATCTCGCCGGCGGTGCGGGCTGATGTCACTGTTCCTCCCCGAGGATCTGCGGGACGGCGAACCGGTCCTGTTCCACACGCGGCGCACCGGAGAGCGCCTGATCGGTGGTCAGGCCGGGGACCACCACGTCGGGGCGCAACACGTTGGCCAGCTCGGCCGGGTGTGCGGTGCCGGGCACATCGTCGGCCGCGACCTCGGACACCTGCGCCACATGAGCCAGGATCGAGTCGAGTTGCTGGGCGTACTGATCGAGTTCCTCATCGGTCAGCGCAAGCCGGGACAGCCGAGCCAGGTGCGCGACCTCCTCCCGGGAGATGGCCGACTCCGATCCGCTGGACATGCCAGGTCCTTTCTCGCCGAGTGCTCAGGTGTGCCCCACCAGCCTATGGGAGTCGATTGCGCGCGCGCGACGCGGTGCTCAGTGCAGCCACCGAGCCAATCGAACGGTGATCCACGGCAACACGACATACACCATGATCGGCGTGTTGATCAGCGTGGCGATGAGCGTGGTGAGCACCAGCGGGAGCCCGTCGATTCGGCTGACCACCACCACATTGATGAGCAACGACATCGGGAAGAATCCGAGCCAGATCGTGATCGCCTGTTTCCACCGCGGCGGCGCCGCCCCGGCGACCCGGACGGCGTGGGTCAAGTGCTGCTGCGGCTCGAACCAGCCTTCGATGCCCGACAAGCGGTGCGTCGCATACTCCACCGCGACGCCCTCACCTCGCGACAGCCAGGCCTTGCGCACCGGTGAGGACACCCAGTCGTCCATGGTCTTCTCGTCGGCAAACCGATAGACCACGTAGTACTCGTCATCGATTCGGGAGTTGCGCAGCCAGCCACCACCGAGGAATCCCGGAAACGTTCGCGCCAACGCGATGCCCGCATCGGTCCAACTCACGAAGTCGTGCTCACGCCCCGGCTCGATCCGGCGGGCGACTGATGCGGTGACCTGGGTCGAGATCTGGGGCTGATCTGCTGCGGCGCCTGTGTCGTCGGTTGCCATGACATCATCGTGACCCCCGACCATCACCGGCGCAGTACTCGCGCACCCGCGCGGCGGCGCGGTGGGCCTGCGCCCACGGCACCTGCGCAGACCGGCCGCGGCCCCCTCTCGTCACACGGTGGTCACACCTCGGTGCAACAATGAGCCGCGTGTCGTACCTGCTGCGCGTGTACCTCGAGGACCGCCCGGGCAGTCTCGGACTGCTCGCCGTCCAGCTCGGTTCGGTGGGCGCCGACATCCTGTCGCTGGAAGTGGTCGAACGCGGCGAGGGCTATGCCGTCGACGATCTGGTCGTCGACATCGCGCCCGGTTCGCTACCGGACGGTCTGATCACGGCGGCCGAAAAGCTCAAGGGGGTGCGCGTCGACTCGATCCGACCGTATGCGGGGGTTCTCGACACCCACCGCGAACTGGAGCTCGTCGATCAGGTCGCGACCACCGACGACCACAAGCTGCAGGTCCTCGTCGACAACGCACCGCGCGTCCTGCGGGTTTCGTGGGCAATGGTGATCACCAGCGCCAGCAACGGGGTGTTGCAGCTGTTCGGCAGCTCCGGCGCGCCGGAGACACCACTCACCCGGGCGGACTGGCTGCCCATCGATCGAGCCGCGCAACTCGATTCCACCGCCGACTGGGTGCCTGAGGCATGGCAGGACATGGACACGCGCCTGGCGGCCGCGCCGCTGGGGGACGGCGCACGAGCGGTTCTGCTCGGCCGTATCGGCGGCCCGGACTTCCGTCCTTCCGAGATCGCCCGGCTCGGCTATCTCGCCGGCATCGTCAGCACCGTGCTGCGCGCCGACAGCTGACTCACTCGGCCTCTGGTGCTTCCCCGGTCTGCAGAAGATGGGTGAACGCCTGCTCGTCGAGGATCGGGACACCGAGCTGTTCGGCCTTGGCGGCCTTGGTGCCCGGTGAGTCTCCGACGACGACGTAATCGGTCTTCTTCGACACCGACCCCGACGCCTTACCGCCACGTTGCAGGATGGCCTCCTTGGCGCCGTCGCGCGAGTAGTCCTGGAGAGACCCGGTCACCACGATGGTCTTGCCCGTCAACGTCCGGACGATCGAGTCGTCGCGTTCGTCCTCCATGGAAACGCCTGCCGCGCGCCACTTCTCGATGACGTCGCGGTGCCAGTCGACGGCAAACCAGTCGTTGATGCTCTGCGCGAGGGTCATACCGAGCCCCTCGACCTCGGCCAACTGGTCGGTGGACGCGTCTTCGATTGCCTGCAGCGAACCGAATTCGGTGGCCAGCGCACGAGCTGCGGTGGGACCCACATGCCGGATCGACAACCCGACCAGCACGCGCCACAGCGGTACCTTTCGCGCGCCGTCGAGATTGGCGAGTAGTCGCTTGCCGTTGGCGGAGAGTGCTCCGGCCTTCGTGCGGAAAAGATCGGTTCTGGTGAGGTCGTCTGCGGTGAGCGAGAAGAGGTCTCCTTCATTGGTCAGGACACCGGAAGACAACAGCGCCGTGGCTGCCTCATATCCCAGCGCCTCGATGTCGAAGGAACCGCGGCCGGCGAGATGGAACAGCCGCTCGCGCAGCTGCGCCGGGCACGATTGGGCGTTGGGGCAGCGGATGTCGACATCGCTGTCCTTCTCCGGACGCAACGCGGTGCCGCATTCCGGGCAGTGCGTGGGCATTTCGAACTCTCGCTCACTGCCGTCGCGAACGTCGACGACGGGACCGAGGACCTCAGGAATCACGTCGCCGGCCTTACGGATGGTGACGGTGTCGCCGATGAGCACCCCTTTGCGCCGCACCTCGGATTCGTTGTGCAGAGTCGCTCGCGACACCGTGGAGCCGGCGACGAGTACCGGCTCCATGAACGCGAATGGGGTCACCCGGCCGGTACGCCCCACCCCGACCTTGATGTCGAGCAGAGTGGTGGTCGCCTCCTCCGGCGGGTACTTGTAGGCGATCGCCCAGCGTGGGGCGCGCGACGTGGAACCGAGGCGCCGCTGCAGCGCAACGTCATCGAGTTTCACCACGATGCCGTCGATCTCGTGTTCCACGTCATGGCGGTGCTCGCCCCAGTAGGCGATCTTGTCCAGGATCTCGTCGGCGCCGGCCACCTTGGTGGTATGGGCGGACACCGGCAGCCCCCACGCTCCCAGCGCCAGATAGGCATCGTGCAGCGACGCGGGGCGCCACCCCTCGGTGTGGCCGATGCCGTGGCAGATCATCCGCAGTCGCCGCCGGGCGGTGACCTGTGGATTCTTCTGACGCAGAGAGCCGGCCGCCGAGTTGCGCGGATTGGCGAAGGGAGGTTTACCGTCGTCGACCAGTGAGGCGTTCAGCGCCTCGAAATCCTCGACGCGGAAGAACACCTCACCGCGCACCTCGAGTTCGTGTGGGATCGGGAAGCCCTCGGCGGCGGTGAGCCGACGCGGTACGTCCTCGATGGTGCGCGCGTTGAGTGTCACGTCTTCGCCGGTGCGTCCGTCCCCGCGAGTGACCGCCCGGGTCAGCGTTCCGTCGACGTAGACCAACGACAGCGCCACGCCATCGATCTTGAGCTCACACAGGAACTCACCGTGACCGCCGGTGTCGACGTGCACACGATCCACCCAGGCGCGCATCTCGTCGGAATCGAAGACGTTGTCCAGCGACAGCATCCGCTCCAGATGGTCGACCGGGGTGAACGCCGTGGAGAAGCCTCCACCGACCAGCTTCGTCGGCGAATCCGGGCTGGTCAGTTCCGGGTGCGCGTCCTCGAGTTCCTGCAGTCGTCGCAGCAACCGGTCGAATTCGCCGTCGGAGATGATCGGCGCGTCCTTGACGTAATAGCGGAACTGGTGATCGCGGATCTCGTCGGCGAGAGTCGCCCATTGCTCACGCAGGTCACCGCCGGCGTCGGTGGGGTTGCCTTGTTCTGCCACGTCACGAGCGTATCGAAGGTGTCCGACACATCCGCAGTGCCGATCGTTCTAGGCTGAGCCCATGCCGCATCCGATCATGTTCTCCGACGACGACCCGTACCTGGGACGGATTCGCGAGATCGCGCTGGCACTGCCCCACACGACCGAGGTCATCGCGCACGGGCGCCCGACGTTCCGATGCCCCAAGATGTTCGGCAACTACGGCGGCAGTGTGAAGGGCAGTCGGGAACGCCATGACCAGTCGGTGCTGTTCGTCGCCGACCCGGCCGAACGCGAGGCGCTGCTCGCCGATCCGCGCTTCTACCTGCCCGCCTACCTCGGGCCGGCCGGTTGGCTGGGGATGCTGCTGGACGAGAGGACCGATTGGACCGAGGTCACCGAATTGCTCGACGCCAGCTACCGCCAGATCGCGCCCGCGAGATCCGTCGCCGAACTCGACGCGCGCTGAATCTGGGTCGCCGTCTGGCGCCTCGGAGCGCGTGCGGTGGCTCCGATCACAGCGCCTCTGAATCGGTGCCGAGGAGTTCGCCGGTCGCCGCACAGACCCCCAGCGCCGCCTTCGCCCAACCCGGCTCGGCCCCGGCCAACCCACAGGTGGGGCTGACCACAACGCTGTCCGACAACACTTTTCGGGGTAGCCCGATGCGGTCGACGAGGGTGGCCAGGCGGGTGGCGACGGTCTCGGCTCGCACGCGGCGATCCCCGCCGGTGCCGGGCACTACACCAGCCACCAACACGTCACCGCGGTCCAGCAGCATTCCGAGCCCGTCGAGATCGTCACTCGTCACGCTGGTCACATCGAGTGACCAACCGACTCCGGGCATGCGCGTGATGAGGTCCCAGCGCGGGGCGGCGCAGCTGTGCACGATGGCCGGACAGTCGACGGCGTCGATCAGCCCGCGCAACGCATCCACGACCTCGACGACCGGGACCGCCGGAATGGTGTCGAATCGGGTCAGCGGTACCACCGCGCCGTCGATGACCTGGCCGACCATCGGCTCGTCGAGCTGCACGATGATCTCGGCCCCGAGCCGGCGGGTCACCTCCCCCGCCAACTCGCGGGTCCCCTCCGCGGTCGACGCGACCACGTCTCGCCACGCCCCGCGATCGCGCAGCACCTTGTGACCGGACGGCAGTTCGACCGACGCCGACAGGGTGAAAGGCCCGCAGACCTGGATTTTGAAGGGGCGCGAGGTACCGATGAATCCTGCAGCGTCCCAGATCTCCTCGACGGCATCGAGGTCGGCCTGCAGATGATCGCGGGCACGCCGGGCCGACCCCGCGCCCCGTGACCCGAGCCGGTAGCCCCAGGTGTCGGCATCCATGGGTAGATCGACGAGGACGGCGGCCATTCGTCCGATCATGTCGGCGCCCACGCCACGGGCGGGCAGCTCGACGAGATGGGCGAGGTCGAGTTCACCGTTCACAACGGCCGCTGCCTCGCGGGCGTCGGTGCCGGGCATCGAGCCGATGCCGGTCCCGGTACCGCCGAGCTGGGTTCTCGCGGCTGCGTTCACCGGTGGGCGCCGGCCGGAACCCGTGCGTCGGGGGCGCCGGACGCGGGATCGGAGTCGGTGGCACGGATTCGTCCGGAACCCAATACGAGGTCACCGTGTTGCGCGTCGGGTGCGTAGAGCACTGCGGCCTGACCTCGCGCCACGCCGGTGAGAGGTTCGGCGAGGGCGATCTCGATCGCGGGTTCGTCGTCGGCGAATATCGGGGTCGCGCGGGCCGGGGCGAGACCGCCGTGGGCGCGTACCTGCACCATCACGTCGATTGGCCCGTCGGGCACCACTCCGGATGTCCACACGGCGCGACCGGCGGTGATGGACCAGACATCGAGGTGGGCGGCCGAACCGACTGTCACCGTGCCCGAGGTCGGATCGATATCGGTCACGTACCGCGGTTGCCCGTCGGCGGCCGGTGCGTCGATGCCGAGTCCCTTGCGTTGGCCGATGGTGAAGCCGTGCACGCCCTTGTGGTCGGCGAGTCGTTCACCACTGTCGGCGTCGACCACCGCCCCCGGCCGGATGCCGATCCGTGCGCCGAGGAAGGCGCGCGTGTCTCCGGTCGGGATGAAGCAGATGTCGTGGGAGTCCGGTTTCTCGGCGACGGCCAGTCCACGGCGGGCCGCCTCCTCACGGATCCCGCTCTTGGGGGTGTCCCCCACCGGGAACATCGCTCGCGCCAGCTGCTCGGCGGTCAACACAGCGAGCACATAGGACTGGTCCTTGTCCTCGTCGATCGCACGCCGGAGCTCACCGTCGGCCAGGCGCGCGTAATGTCCGGTCGCGAGCGCGTCGAAGCCCAGCGCCACCGCTTTCTGAGCCAATGCGGCGAATTTGATCTTCTCGTTGCATGTCAGACACGGGTTCGGGGTCTGACCGGCTGCGTAGGCATCGACGAACTCGTCGATCACGTCGTCTTTGAACCGGTCGGCGAAATCCCAGACATAGAACGGGATGCCGAGAACGTCGGCGACACGACGCGCGTCGGACGCGTCCTCCCGCGAACAGCAGCCACGCGATCCGGTGCGCAGCGCACCTGGAGCGCTCGACAGTGCCAGGTGGACGCCGACCACCTCGTGTCCGGCGTCGACGGCGCGGGCAGCGGCGACCGAGGAGTCGACGCCACCACTCATCGCGGCGAGTACGCGCATCAGCTGACCTCTCCACTCGGTGATGACACCAGGCCGGCCGCACGAGCGCGGTTCACGACCTGGCCGATGACCTCGCCGACCGCGTCGACGTCGGCAGTTGTCGACGTCGGGGCCAGCGAGAAGCGCAGTGACCCGCGCGCAGTCGGGACGTCGAGTCCCATGGCCAACAACACGTGACTGGCCTGTGCCACGCCTGCGGTGCACGCGGATCCGGTGGAACACTCGACACCGTTGGCGTCGAGCAGCATCAGCAGCGAATCCCCCTCACAGCCGTCGAAGGAGACGTGCACATTGCCGGGCAGGCGGCGTTGGTCGCGCGGACCGTTGGCGGTGGTGCCGGGCAACGCGAGGAGCCCGGCGAACAGCTTCTCGCGCAGCGCCGTCACGGACTCGATGTTCGTCTCGAGATGGTCGGTCGACCAGCGCAATGCCGCCGCCATGCCGACCGCGCCGGCCACATCCTGCGTACCCGAGCGCACGTCACGCTCGTGCCCGCCTCCGTGCAGCAGCGGGACACAATCGACGTCGCGGCGCAGCAGCAAGGCGCCGACGCCCTGGGGCCCACCGAACTTGTGGGCCGCGAGACTCATCGCGGCCAGCCCGGCGGCACCGAAATCGACCGGGATGTGGCCGACCGCCTGGATGGCATCGGAGTGGACCGGAACCCCGAACTCCGCCCCGATGGCGGCGAGCTCGTCTATCGGCTCGATCGTGCCGACCTCGTTGTTGGCCCACATCACCGAGATGACCGCGGTCTCGTCGGCATGCTCGGCCAGCTCGGCCTGCACCCACGACGGTGATACGAAACCCTCGCCATCCACCGGCGCGATCACCAACTCGGCATCCTCGACGTCCGACAACCATAGGGCCGGATCGAGGATGGCATGATGTTCGACCGCGGACACGATGACCCGGCGCCGACGGGCATCGGCTCGCCGCCGTGCCCGGTAGATCCCCTTCAGAGCGAGGTTGTCCGCTTCGGTACCCCCACCGGTGAAGATGACCTCCGAGGGTCGGGCCCCCACCGACGCGGCCACCGATTCGCGTGCCTCCTCGAGTCGGCGACGCGACCATCGGCCCGACCCGTGCAGCGACGACGCGTTGCCCGGCTGCGCGAAGACAGCGGTCATCGCCTCGATGGCGTCCGGCAGCATGCCGGTCGACGCAGCGTGATCGAGGTAGATCGGGGCTCGGGATGGCGTGGACATGTCTTAGCAAGGATAAACGCGCATCGACGGCCCACCAATTCCCGCACGGTCCGACAGTGAGGTGATCGACACGAGCCGGGCGGCTGTCGGTGGGACTCGCCCACCGCCGGAGCGCCGGTGGGCGTCCGCGCGTCAGGAGTCGAACAGCAGCACCGGCTTGACGGTCGTGCCGGTCAGCGAGTCGGCCGCGGCCCGCTCGATGTCGGCGAACGGGTAGGTCGTGATGAGCTCGTCGAGCGGCAGTTCCCCGGCGAGATAGAGGGTGGCGAGTTCCGGGATGATGTCGGCCGCGACCACATCACCCTCGATGACGCCGCGGATCGTCAGTCCTTTGTAGAGAACGCTCATGACGTCGAACTCGAGGGTGCGACCGATCCCGACGAGCGCGATGTCGCCGCGGGGTTCGGCGGCCTGCACCGCCGCCGCGACGACATCCTGCCGGGCGGTCGTGTCGATGCCGTGATCGGTACCGCGCCGATGGATCGACCGCACTGCGCGGGCCACATCGTCGGTCGCGGCGGGATCCACGCTCCCGATTGCGCCGAACTTCTCCGCCAGTTCCCGGCGTCGGGCGATCGGATCCACCGCCACCACGTCGGCACCGGCGCGGACGGCGGCGAGCACCGCGCACAGCCCGACACTGCCCGCCCCGTACACCGTCACCGTGGAGCCCGGCGCCGGACGGATCACCTGAGTGACGGTGCCGTACCCGGTCTGCACACCACACCCCAACGGTGCCGCGACACTGGCCGGAACATCGGCCGGTATCGGTATCGCGTTGTCGGCGTGGGCCATCGCGTAGGTCGCAAAGCTCGACTGGCCGAAGAATCCACCGAAGACGGGGTCGGAACCCCGCCGCAACGTCGGGGAGCCATCGGGTCGGCCGGCCATGTTGAGTCCGGCCGTGCAGTACGCCGGGTGACCGCTCGTGCACTGGCCGCACCGCCCGCAGCTGCGGAAGGTGAGACTCACCGTCTGCCCGGCCTGCAGGCCCGTGACATCCGGTCCGACCGCGGCCACCACCCCGGCGCCCTCATGCCCGAAGACCTGCGGCAGGCGACGCCGTGACCAGGTCGCCTTCATGCCGAGATCGGTATGACAGATACCGACCGCCCGCATCTGTACCAGTACTTCGCCGGCGCGCGGCTCGTCCATCTCGATCTGCATCACCTCGAAGGGGCCGCCCGGGGTGGAGACGACCGCGGCGTCGATCTGCACCGGCGCTCAGTCCCGCTCGAGATAGAAGTAGAGGTGCCGGCCGTCGACGACACCACCCTTGCCGTTCATGATGCCCATCACGGTGTTGGCGTCGACGCGCTTGAAGTGGTCGATGACCGGCTGACCGTCGTAGACCATGGACGCGGTCACCTCACCGCGGAACTCGATGGCCCAGAGACTCGCTTCGCCTTTGCCGAGTTTCTTGTCGGAGAACAGCTTTCCGTCCTCGCCACGGCACACCAGCGGCTGGACATCGCTGCGGGAGACGAAGGTCTTGCCATACCAGCCGGCCTTCTCGAGCATGCCGTTGACCGGATGGCCGGTGGTGAACTCTCCTCCCTTCCACGCACCGAACATCTCTTCGGGGCGCATGGTCTCCAGTGCCGCCCAAACTGCGTCGAGTTCGGCATCGTCGACGACGCCGGTGGCGGCGACGAGGGCGGCGAATCGCTTCTGCGCCTCAGCGCGGGACAGGGCCGGTGCGGACGTCATTGCTCGCAGTCCTCCTGATGTTGGATCACCACGCCGACGGGTCGTCGTGCGTTCGGGATACAACATATATGAGATATATCAATGATTTCATCTCAACCTGCGGCCCCGGAGACCAGCCGCTCGCAGCGCAGTGCCAGGGCACGACGGTCGGCATCGGGTAGTTGCGCCTCGTGGACGGTGGCCCGCACGACGAGACCGCGCACGGCCAGCACCCGGCGCAGCGTGTCCAACGGCGAGTCGTCTCCGATCAGGCTGGCCGCTGCCGTGACCGAGCCGTCGTGGGCGGTGAAACGCAGATGAACCGGGATGATCGGCACACCGGCGTCGATGGCCGCTTGGAAGAAGGCCGGGCGGAACCGACCGGCCTCGCGGCCACACCACGTCGTGCCTTCGGGGAACACCGCCACGGAACTGTCGCGATGGAGTCGCTCCACCGCCTCGGCCACGGTGGCCGGCAGGCGGCGCAGCGCCGCACGGTCGATCGTGATGACGCCGAGTCGGCGGGCGATCCCGGAGATCACCGGCATCGCGGCGACATCGGATTTCGCCACGAAGTGCGCGGGGCTGATCACGGCGAGCGCGAAGATGTCCAGGAACGACGTGTGATTGGCCACGATGAGACCACGCGTGCCACCCACGAACGGGCGGCGGTCGTCCACGCGCACCGACACACCGATCGACCACAGCAGTGCGCGGGCGGCCCGCACGAGGTACCGACGACGGACCAGGCGCGGACACACCGCCGCCAGCGGCCCGGTCAGGGCGAGCAGCACGACCGTGGCGAGCAGACCCGTCAGCCGGATCGCGACGAGCAGATATCCGCCCGCTGCGGCCGGATCGAGTTGGCGGCACCGATCCCCACACGCGCTGTCGGGGTACCACGCATGCTTCGACCCGACGACGGTGAGCGCAGGCGCATCGAGCGGTGGCAATGCGACGACCGGTTCGGCGGGCAGACTCGACGTGATGGTCATGACCTGATGACACCGACGTCGAACGACCTGATCGCCACATCGACGTTGCGTGTCGGTGCGCGCGTGGTGAACACCCGGCACTCGCCCCGGGTAGACGACGGTGGCCCCCGACGTGTCGGTATCGACACGTCGGGGGCCACCGGGGTTCGCTTGGCTCAGCTTCGTGAGCCGATCAACCTCACTTGCGCTTCTTGACCTCTTCGGTCAGCTGCGGTGCGACGTTGAACAGATCGCCGACGACACCGTAGTCGGCGATCTCGAAGATCGGCGCCTCTTCGTCCTTGTTGACCGCGACGATGGTCTTCGAGGTCTGCATGCCGGCACGGTGCTGGATGGCACCGGAGATGCCGAGCGCGACGTAGAGCTGCGGCGACACCGTCTTACCGGTCTGACCGACCTGGAACTGACCGGGGTAGTACCCGGAATCCACCGCGGCACGCGATGCGCCGACGGCGGCACCGAGGGAATCGGCGAGCTCCTCGATCACCGAGAACTTCTCGGCGCTGCCGACGCCACGGCCACCGGAGACCACGATCGAGGCCTCGGTGAGTTCCGGACGGTCGCCACCGACGTTCGGCTCCACCTTGGTGATCTTCACGACGCCGTCTTCTTGCGCCGGGACCTCGACGTCGACGCGCTCGCCGGCACCGGCCTGCGGAGCCGCCTCGACGCCACCCGGACGGACCGAGAAGACCGGGACGTCGCCCTTGGCCTGGGCGTCGACGGTGAATGCGCCACCGAAGATGGAGTGGATACCCACCGCACCCTCCTTGACGTCGACCACGTCGGCGAGCACGCCCGAGCCCAAGCGCACGGCCAGCCGTCCGGCGATCTCCTTGCCGTCCGGGGTGGCCGCGACCAGGATGCCGGCCGGCGAGGCCTGCTCGGCGACCGACGCGAGCACGTCGACCTGCGGGGTGACGAGGTAGGCCGCCGCATCGTCGGATTCGGCGACGTAGATCTTCTCCGCGCCGGCTTCCTTGAGACCGTCGACGATACCGTCGGCCGATCCCGGCTTGCCGACCACGACGGCCGACGGGGTGCCGAGCGCACGGGCGGCGGTGATGAGTTCGCTGGTGACCTTCTTCAGGGCGCCTTCGGCGTCCTGCTCCACGAGCACGAGTACTTCAGCCATGTTTCTTCTATCTCCTGAATGTCTGGGTTGTCGCTGGTGATGTCAGGGCCCGTGCGGACTAGATGATCTTCTGCGACACCAGGTACTCGGCGACCTTGGTGCCACCATCGCCCTCGTCGCTGACGCGCTCACCGGCGGTCTTCGGCGGTTTCGGAGCGGAGGCGGTCACCTGGCTGCCGGCGTTCTCCAGGCCCACGTCGCCGGCCTCGACATCGATCTCGGCGAGGGTGACGACCTGAACTTCCTTCTTCTTCGCGGCCATGATGCCCTTGAACGACGGGAACCGCGGCTCGTTGATCTTCTCGTTCACGCTCACGATGGCCGGGAGATCGGCCTCGACGTGGAAGATGCCGTCGTCGGTCTCGCGCTCACCCTTGAGGGTCTCGCCCTCGACGGTGAGCTTGCGCAGATGAGTCAGGTGCGGGAGCTCCAGGTACTCGGCGATCATCGCCGGGATCGCACCCACGCGGCCGTCGGTGGCCTCGTTGCCTGCGATGACCAGCTCGACACCCTCGACCGTGCCGAGCGCACGGGCCAGCACATAAGCGGTCTGGACGGCGTCGGAGCCGTGCATCTGATCGTCCTTGATGTGGATCGCCTTGTCGGCACCCATCGACAGCGCCTTGCGGATGGCCTCGGTGGCGCGCTCAGGGCCGGCGGTCATCACGGTGACCTCGCCGCCGTCGGCTTCCTTGATCTTCAGGGCCTCCTCGACCGCGCGCTCGTTGATCTCGTCGAGAACGGCGTCGGCGGCCTCACGGTCCAGGGTGAAATCCCCATCGGTCAGCTTGCGCTCGGACCACGTATCAGGAACCTGCTTGATCAGAACGACAATGTTTGTCATGGGTCTGCGTCGACCTCCTGCGTCGGTTTCAACATCTTACTGCCCAGTAAGTTGCTATCGGTCTCCCCTACTTTAGCGTCTGCTCGGTTGGCACAAAACATCGCCTACCTCACATAACGCGCGGGCCGATCGGCTGCGGCGGCGGTCGCGGCAAGCATGAACGTTGAGTGGGGATGCCCACCTACTACTGTCGTGGGGATGAGCGAGTCACACGACACCCTCGCGGTGACCGGCGAGCGGACCGTCCCAGGGATCGCCGAGGAGAATTACTGGTTCCGGCGGCACGAGGTGGCCTACGCCCACGTCCTCGATCGCTGCGCCGGTGGCGATGTACTCGAGGCGGGTTCCGGCGAGGGCTACGGCGCGGCGATGCTCGCCGAGGTGGCGCGGTCGGTGGTCTGCGTCGACTACGACGAGGCCGCGGTCTCCCACACCCGTCGCCGCTACCCGGGCCTGACGGTGCACCAGGGCAACCTGATCGATCTGCCGCTGCCCGCCGACTCGGTGGACGTGGTGATCAATTTCCAAGTGATCGAACACCTGTGGGATCAGGGCGCATTCGTCGCCGAGTGTCGCCGGGTCCTGCGACCGGGTGGGCGACTGCTCATCTCCACCCCGAATCGCATCACCTTCTCGCCGGGCCGCGACACCCCGCTCAATCCCTTCCACACCCGCGAGCTCGACGCCACGGAACTACGCGAACTGCTGATCGAGGGCGGACTCGCCGTGGAGTCGATGCACGGGGTGTACCACGGCGCCGAATTGGGCGCGCTCGACGCGAAATGGGGTGGGTCGGTGATCGATGCTCAGATCGACCGTGCGCTGGCCGGTCAGCAGTGGCCTGCCGAGCTCGTTGCCGATGTGGCCGCAATCCGCCTGACCGACTTCGAGATCCGCGATGCGGCGGCACCTGAGGTGGACATCGACGCCAGTCTCGACCTCCTCGCTGTCGCCGTACGACCGTGACCCGCAGTACCGTCGACGTGACCTCGTCCGCGCAACCGGTTCCGGGACAGTTTTGCCTGGTGCTGCACTCGCATCTGCCGTGGCTGGCCAACCATGGCCGCTGGCCGGTCGGCGAGGAATGGCTGTACCAATCGTGGGCCGGTTCGTATCTGCCGCTGTTCGCGATGCTGCGCCGCCTCGCCGATGCCGGTGCCACCGACCAACTCTCGCTGGGCATCACACCGGTGCTGGCCGCGCAGCTCGACGACCCGCAGTGCACCAATTCGATGCACGAGTGGCTCGCGGACTGGCATCTGCGGGCCACGGCGGCCGCGGCCGATGGTGACCGGACCCGCCGCGATCTGGGCACCCGGGAATTCCGTGCCTCCCGAGCCGCCCTCACCGACTTCGAGATGCACTGGCGCCACGGCGGCAGCCCGCAGATCCGCGCGTTGGCATCGGCGGGAGTCGTGGAGATCCTGGGCGGGCCGCTGGCCCACCCGTTCGCGCCGCTGCTCGACGGCCGGCTGCGCCAGTTCTCGCTACGCGAGGGGCTGGCCGACGCACGCACGCGCTGGGCCATCGACCCGGCCGGGATCTGGGCCCCGGAATGCGCCTTCGCCCCCGGAATGGAAGCCGAGTACGCCGCAGCCGGGGTCGGACACTTCATGGTCGACGGGCCGACGCTGCGTGGCGACACTGCCCTCGGCCGACCTGTCGGCGGCTCCGACGTCGTCGCATTCGGCCGGGACCTGGCCGTCAGCTACCGGGTGTGGTCGCCCCGATCGGGCTATCCGGGACATGCTGCGTACCGGGACTTTCATACCTACGACCACCTGACCGGCCTCAAACCGGCCCGGGTGACCGGACGCACGGTGGTCGCCGAGGACAAGAAACCCTACGACCCCGCAGGCGTGGACCCGATCATCGACCGACACGTCGATGATTTCGTCGACCACGTACGTCGTCGGCTCATCGACGAATCGGCTCGGTTGGGCCGTCCCGCACTGGTGGTGGCCGCGTTCGACACCGAGTTGTTCGGACATTGGTGGCACGAGGGTCCGGTCTGGCTCGAGCGGGTGCTGCACCGCCTGCCGCAGGCCGGCATCCGGGTCGGCACCCTCGACTCCGCGCGACGGAACGGTCTCGTGGGTGCCCCCGTGGATCTGGCCGCATCGTCGTGGGGATCGGGCAAGGATTGGCGCGTCTGGAACGGTCCCCAGGTCGACCACCTGGTGGCGCTCAACGCCGAGGTCACCGAGACCGCGTTGGCGGCGGTGGACAAGCTGATCGAGCCGGTGGCCCTCGGCGCGGGCGCCGGGTATCGGGGCGGACGCAACCGCGTCGCCGATCAGATCGTGCGGGAGACGCTGCTCACGGTGTCATCGGACTGGCCGTTCATGGTCTCCAAGGACACGGCTGCGCATTACGCTGTGGAACGGGCGCACAAACATGCGCACGCAACCCGGGAGATCTGCGACGCCGCACTCCGCGGCCGGGTCGACCTCGCCGAGCGACTCGCCCGCAACTGGTCTCGGGCCGACAATCTGTTCGCCGGGCTGGACGCGCGGCGACTGTACACCGCCACGCCGCCGGGTGGCTCGGGCGCGTGAGCGCGATGGGGGATGCCAGATGAGGGTGCTGATCGTCTCGTGGGAGTACCCACCGGTCGTGGTGGGTGGCCTCGGTCGGCATGTGCATCAGCTGACCACCGAACTCGCACTCGCCGGCCACGATGTGGTGGTGTTGACGCGGCGCCCCACGGGCACCGACGCGGTCAGCCACCCCACCACCGACACCCGGACCGACGGCGTTCGGGTGATCGCCGCCGCGGAGGATCCGCCGGAGTTCGATTTCGGCCAGGACATGATGGCCTGGACCCTGGCGATGGGACATGCGCTGATCCGAGCCGGCATGACCGCGTTCGGCGGACGCCGAGATCCGACCGGCGCATCACCGTGGGTACCCGATGTGGTGCACGCTCATGACTGGCTCGTCGCCCACCCGGCTGTGGCCCTGGCCGAGTTCTTCGACGTCCCCCTGGTGTCCACGATCCATGCCACCGAGGCCGGCCGGCACAGCGGCTGGGTGAGCGGGCCAACCAATCGGCAGGTGCATTCGGTGGAGTGGTGGCTTGCGCACGAATCGGATTCGCTGATCACCTGTTCGACGTCGATGCGCGACGAGGTCGGTCGCCTCTTCGGTCCGGACATCGCTGATGTGTCGGTGATCCACAACGGCATCGACATCCGCACCTGGCCGTTCGCCCCGCGGCCACCGGTATCCGGACCGCCCGAGCTGTTGTTCGCGGGCCGCCTCGAGTACGAGAAGGGGGTGCAGGATCTCATCGCCGCGATGCCCCGCATCCGGCGCACCCACCCCGGCACCACCCTGACCGTTGCCGGCACCGGCACTCAGCTGGACTGGCTGGTCGACGAGGCCCGACGCCACCGGGTCGCCAAGTCGGTACGTTTCCTCGGCGCCGTCGACCACGACGGACTCGTGGATCTGATGCACCGATGTGCCGCCATCGTGTTGCCGAGTCGATATGAGCCGTTCGGCATCGTGGCTCTGGAGGCAGCGGCCACCGGTATCCCGCTGATCGTGTCGTCGGCGGGCGGCCTGGGTGAGGCGGTGTCGGATCCCACCACCGGGCTCACCTTCGCACCCGGTGACATCGCCGGGCTCTCCGCTGCCGTGCGGGCGGGTCTCGCGGACCCGGCCGCGGCAGCCGTACGCGCTCGCCGTGCACGGGAACGACTCACCGTCGAGTTCTCCTGGGCGGAGGTGGCCGAACGGACCGCCGGGGTGTATCTCGCCGCCAAACGACGCGTTCGTCATCCGGTCGGTAGACCACACATCCCGCAACGACCGTTGCCCGAGCGTGATCCTGCACAACCGACAGTGAGCGCCGACACCGCACCCGACAGCTGAGGAGTCATCGTGCGCAGTCCCATCTTCGATCAGGTCAACCAGGAGAAGCAGAGCGCGCAGCGCTGGACCTTGCAGTCGGACAAGATGTTGCGACTCGGCTTCGGCCCGGAGGCATTGGCCGCCAAGGGTGCGATGGTGGCCTATCAAGGTCAGTTCGACTTCGCCCACGAAGGCTCGGGGTCGATGTCGAACTTCCTGAAGAAGGCGGTCACCAACGAGGGTGGGCAACTGATGCGGGTGCGCGGGCAGGGCGAGGTCTTCTTCGCCCGATCCAACAGCACTGTGTTCACCATCGACCTCGAGGGCGACTCCCTCACCATCAACACGTCGAGTCTGCTCGCCTTCGACGCGTCTCTCGACTGGAAGATCACCTCGATCGGAAACGCCGGCATGCTCGCCGGCGGGTTGTTCAACCTGACTCTCGGCGGCCACGGCACCGTCGGAATCGCCAGCGATGGACCGCCGATGATCCTCGACTGCTCGGTTCAGCCCACCTTTGTCGACCCGCAGGCGGCGGTGTGCTGGTCGAGCACCCTGTCCCCGGGCCTGAAGAACGACTTCAAGCTCGGTTCGCTGATCGGTCGCGGCTCCGGGGAATCGTTTCAGCTGGCGTTCCACGGACCTGGGTTCGTCGTCGTCCAACCGAGTGAAGGTGTGGCACCCGGAGCTCACTGACCCCGGGGGCATCGGGCTCACGAATCGTGTGTTTGCGCCTTCTTGCGTTCGATGTCGGCCAATGCCCGCTCGAGTTCGGCCCGCTGCTGCGCTGACTGCGCCCAGTCGTCCTGACGATTCTTCACGACCCGTGCCGGGGCGCCGACGGCGATCGAATAGTCCGGGATCACCCCACGCACCACCGCATGTGAGCCGAGTACACATCCCCGGCCCACGATCGTGTTGCGCAGCACCGACACCTTCGCCGCGACCCAGGTGTCCGGGCCGATGCGCACCGGTCCCTTGACGATGCCCTGATCCTTGATGGGCAACGTGATGTCGTCCATCTTGTGGTCGAAGTCGCAGATGTAGCACCAGTCGGCGATCAGGGTGGACCCGCCGATCTCGAGGTCGAGGTACGAATTCACCACGTTGTTGCAGCCGAAGACGGTCTTGTCGCCGATGCGCAGGCTGCCCTCATGACAACGGATCGAGTTGCCATCCCCGATGTGGACCCAGCGGCCGATCTCCAGCCGTGACATCTCCGGGGTCGCATGGATCTCCACGTTGCGTCCGAGAAACACCATGCCCCGCAGCACCACGTGGGGGTTCGCGAGCCGAAATCGCGCCAGCCGGTAGTAACGAACCAGGTACCACGGGGTGTAGGCACGATTGCGCTTCACCCAGCGCAACGAGTCGAGGGTGAGGAAACGGGCCTGCGCCGGATCACGCCGGCGCCCTGCCCGCAGGCGCGAGCGGTAGGAGGCATTCCACATCGTGGTCATGTCGACAAACCCTAATCGAGAACCGTTCGGGCCCACGTTAGGCTCTGAGACTGGCACGTCGACCGACGGGGCAACCGCGACCAGAACAGGAGCGCCGATGGCTGCAGCAGCCCCGGTGGGTGAGGGTGCTCGCACCGAGAACGCACGCCGCACGCCGATGATCGTCGCGACGATCCTGGCGAGTGTGGTGGCGGTGCTGGTGACCTCGTGTTCGGACGGCCACATCGACATCCGCTCGGTGGCGAGCGCGGGATGGTCGAGCTATGGCGGCAACGCCGCCAACTCCAACTTCGCCTATCCCGCGGTGCCCGAAGATCTCGAACTGAGCTGGACGCGCCCCACCGGCGGCCCGGTGACCGCACCGCTCACCATCTCCGGCAACGGCAACGTGGGTGTCACATCGAGCACCGCGAACGGCTGCAACCTGCTGATCCTCGATCCGCGCAACGGCCGCAAGAACTTCTGCAAGAGAATGCGGACGGGCACCGAGGTGAACTCGCTGCTCGTCGACCAGTTCGATCAACCGTACGTCGGTGAGGAGTCGATGTTCCTGGCGTTCAGCGCCGGTGGCGCGATCCGCTGGCGGATGCCGATGATCGGGGTGCCGCTGTCGGCGAAGTTCGCCGCTCCCGGCGAGGTTCTGGTGGCGACCACCCAAGGTCAACTCCTGCTGTTGAATTCGCAGACCAGCGACTTCACCGCCCCGGAGGTCCGGTTGCGTACGGACATGAACCCCGACGACCCGACCTTCGGGTTCGGCGAATGCGTCACCAACGGACCGCGCTGCGCCATCCCCGCACCCCCGGCGGTGGACACCGCCAATGAACGCTTCTTCGTGAACTTCTGGCCGCAGGGTGCCATCGCCTCGCAGATCCGCGCGATGAGCTACGCCACCGAGGACGGTGGGCGCACGATGCGCGAGATCTGGCATGCCGATGTGCCGGGCGGTGTGATCGGGGCGCCGACGCTGTCGGCAGACGGTTCGACCGTGTACGCGTTCAGTCGCCTCGGCCGGATCGTGGCCATCGACGCGGCGTCGGGCGCCACCCGGTGGACGTACGACAACGGCGGTTACGGCTTCGCGACGATGAGCGTGTCACCCGACGGGCTCATCATCCCCACGGGCGTTCTCGGCGCACCGTTGACCCTGCTGCGCGATGCCGGTGATCACGCTGAACAGGTGTGGCAGCGCGACGATCTCGCTGTGGTCAGCCTGTCCACCCTGACCGACCAGGACACCGCATGGACGGTGGTGCGCGACGAGGGCAAGGACTCGTTGTCGCTCACCGAGGTCTCCGCAGCGGACGGCACCACCATGCGCACGCTGCCCCTGCCCGAATCCGTCGGATTCGCCACCGGAGTCGCGGTATCGCCGTGGGGCCAGATCGCCACCGCGACCAATATCGGCAAAGTCTACTTCTTCGACAGCAAGGCATCGATCGAAAGCCGGTAAGGCCGGGAACACAGCGGCTTGGCGGGCCGCTCTGGCGTCGCAGCCTAGATGAGGCCAGGTGTTCGCACGCCCGGTTCACACAGGTAGGCGACACCACGACGCCCTACCCTCGTGAGAATAATGGCCAGCGCGCGTGCACCCTTGAGTTTGAGCCGTTTTCGTAGCTCGTCGGGGTTCACGTCGAGTCCGCGAACGAGGATCTCGAGGGTGCCACAGTCGTAGGCGGCAAGGCGACGTCGCAACTCCTTGTCCGCTACGCCGCACGCCTCGAGGACGCGGAAACCACGTTCACCCGACGGGACTCGGGTCCCGGTCAGGTACGCGATCTGCGGATCGAGCTGCCACAGACCGTGGCGCCGAGCGTAATGACGCACCAGACCGGCACGCACAATGGCACCGTCGGGATCGATGATCCACTCCCCCACCTCGCCGCCGCCGATGTCGTCGGCATCGGCGTCGGTGACCTCGTAGGACTGCACGGAACCATCCGGCTCGGTGCGCATCACGGTGGCACGGCGGCGCGGCTCACCGTCACGGTCGGTCCACAGACATGCCTCACGGACTGCGCCGTCGAGCGACGAGAGCTGCACCTGCCCGTCGAAGCCGTACAGGTCCCGCAACGTCTGGTAGTCAAGTCCCGGAGCACATTTCACCGCAAGGGGACGCCCCGAATACGTTGTCAACACGTCGAGCAGCGGCGGCGTGAGCTGGTCGAGCCGGAACACCCGTCCGGCGCCCGAGCGCCGGCCCGGATCGGCGACGATGACATCGGCGGTCGAGGTCGGCGAGAGCGCGTCGGCGACGAGTAGGGTGGCCGGCGGACCGTCGAGGCCCGTGTTGTGCTGCGCCATCGCGAGACGTGTGTGGTCGAGATCGCTGCCGATGACACCCGAGATCTGTCGTTGTGCAGCAAGTTCCATCATCTCCGCGCCGATCGAGCAGGTGATGTCGTGTACCACTGCACCGGGATGGCGTGCCGCGATCTCCGTCGCGCGGTGCGCCGCGACCGGAGAGGCGGTCGCCTGCTGCACTGCGTCCTCCGTGAACAACATCCGTTCGGCGACACGTAGTTTCGCCTTCCCCCGCCGACGACACAACACGGTTTCGACGATGGCGCCGTCGCGCGGCGCGAATCGCGCACGGAGGTCGGCGACGTCACGCAGCATCGACGACGCAGATAGCTCCAGCGCAGACGCACTCGCGAGAGCCTCGGCGCCGTGACGCGACCGCAGGAACGACACATCATCGTCCGTGAATCGATATCCCATCGACCACCATCTTTCCCGAGGAACCGACGAGTTGACGAGTTAGGTTAGCCTAAGGAAAGATCCGTGCCATGAGACGTTCAGTAGCCGTATCCTTTCTCGCCGCCGCCGTAGCCGGGACTGCACTCGCCGCCGGCTCCGGACCCGCACACGCACAGGTCGAGGACGGCACCTACGAATTCTGTGTGCAGACCCGCTACGGCAGTTCGGTGGAGCCGGGACCGTGTCAGATCTATCGGGTCGTCGGCGACGAGCTCATCGGCCCGGCCGGGACACCCCTGGCTCTCACCCACACGCCGACCGGTGGATACGCGGAGATACCACCGGTCAGCCGCCTCGTCCTGATCAAGACCCGGGACGGTTACCGTGCCATCAACACGGTGCTCGGAGTCCCGGTTGCGTCGTCGACCCTCAATCCCGTCGACAACTGACACCACGCGAGAGGTTCCCCACACCTGCCGCAGGTGTGGGGAACGTTCTGCGCGGTACCCGACCGATGGTCAACCACCCGGCTTGATACCGGTGACGATCGCGTTGTAGAAGAACTTGGGCGGCAACACTTTCCGGAGGACCTTCTCGTCCAGCCAGGACAGTCGCTTCCACCCGTTGAAGGCAAACATCGCCCAGCCCCAGCCGAGCTTGCCGGGCGGGACGGCCGCCTCGAAGGTGCGTACCGGCCAACCGAGCATCGCGGCGGCGAGCTCCTCGGTGGCGGTGTCGACCTGGGTCGCGCCTGCGCTGCGTGCCATCCGTTCGAGATCGGCCGGATCGAAAGTGTGGATATCGACGACGGCCTCCAACGCGGCCGCTCGCGACGACTCGTCGAGTTCCTCCTGCGGTCGGCGCCACGACTTCAGGGGCCCCAGTTTCGTCACGTTGGTCGCCGCTGCCCAGGTGGCGCGACTCATCCAGCGTGCGTAGAAGTCACCGATGGTGGTGGGTTCGCCGGCGAACACGAAACGCCCACCGGGCTTCAGCACCCGCAGTACCTCCCGCAAGGCCTGTTCGACATCCGGGATGTGATGCAGCACGGCATGGCCGACGACGAGATCGAAGGTGTTGTCGTCATACGGGATTCGCTCGGCATCGGCCACTCGGCCGTCGACGTCGAGCCCGAGGTTCTCCGCGTTGCGCAGGGCGACCTTCACCATGCCCGGCGACAGGTCGGTGACCGATCCCTTCGTGGCGACCCCCGACTGCATCAGGTTCAGCAGGAAGAAACCGGTGCCGCAACCGAGTTCCATGGCCCGCTCATACGGCAGTGGTTGATCTGCGGCGACTGCGTCGAATCGGCCGCGCGCATAGTCGATGCAGCGCTCGTCGTAGGAGATCGACCACTTGTCGTCGTAGGTCTCGGCCTCCCAGTCGTGGTAAAGCACTTGCGCGAGCTTGGTGTCGGCCAGGGCGGCGCGCACCTGCTCCTCAGTGGCGTGCGGGTTGGGTTCGGGGTCGGTCCCCGGGGTCACGTCGGTGGTCATGTGTGGGTTCTCCTGATGGTGGGGCGGGGGCGAAAGGAGCTCACTTGCCGGTGAATGCCGCCTTGCCGGGGCCGTTCTCGACAAACGACGCCATGCCGATCGCGCGGTCCTCGGTCGCGAACAGCGCCGCGAACAATTGCTCCTCGATCTTCAAACCCGTGGTGAGATCCACTCCGAGTCCCTGGTCCACGGCCTTCTTGCCGGCGGCGAGTGCGATGGCTGCTGCGTTGGCGAACTGTCCCGCCCAGGCGAGTGCGGTGTCGTAGACGTCGTCGGGTGCCACGACCTCGTCGACGAGCCCCATCTCCAGCGCCTCATCCGCGGCGACGAAACGCCCGGTGAAGATCATGTCCTTGGCCTTGGCCGGACCGATCAGCCGCGCCAGCCGCTGGGTTCCGCCGCCACCGGGGATCACACCCAGCAGGATCTCCGGCACGCCGAGCTTGGCGTTGTCGCCGGCAATGCGCCGGTCGGCGCCGAGTGCCACCTCGAGCCCACCGCCGAGTGCGTAGCCGGTGATGGCCGCGACCGTCGGTTTGGGGATCTCCGAGATGGCACCCAGCGCCGACTGCAGGCGGCCGGCCACCTTGCTCATCTGGGCGTAGGTCATCTCGTTCATCTCTTTGATGTCGGCACCAGCGGCGAGGACCTTCGGCCCGCCGTAGATGACGACGGCCTTGATGTCGTCGCGCACTGTCGCCTCGTCGGCAACAGCCGCGAGTTCGTTCTGTACCTGCCGGTTCAGCGCGTTCATGGGCGGACGGTTCAACCGGATGGTGCCGACTCCGGGATGATCGTCGGATGTCTCGAGTGTGACGAACTCAGCCATGGTCGAAGGCTACCGTTCGTCCGTCGCGACCGGGTGCGGAGGCCATACAGTTGGTCCATGGCCAAGGCCTCGAACGATGCCGGTGAACCGATCGAACTGCCGGTCGGTGACCGGATCATCCGGCTGTCCAGTCCGGAGCGCGTGTATTTCGCCGAGCGTGGCGAAACCAAGCGTGACCTCGCCGAGTATTACCTGGCAGTCGGCGACGGCATCGTCCGCGCGCTACGCGAACGACCATGCATGTTGCACCGATTTCCCCAAGGGGTCGACGGCAAGAAGGTGCACCAGAAGCGCATTCCGGCCGGTGCGCCCGACTGGCTCGAGACGGTCGAACTCTGGTTTCCGCGGTTCGGCCGTACCGCCGACGAACTATGTGTCACCGAGTTGGGCAGTGTGATCTGGGCGGTGCAGATGTCCACCGTCGAGTTCCATCCCTGGAACTCCCGACGCGACGATCTTGAGTCCCCCGACGAGTGGCGGATCGACCTCGATCCCATGCCCGATTGCCCGTTCTCTCGCATCCAGCGGGTCGCCCACGTCGTCGAAGAAGTGCTCGACGAACTCGGGATGCGCGGCTTCCCCAAGACCTCGGGCGGCCGTGGCCTGCATATTTATGTACGAATCGAACCAGAGTGGGGCTTCGCCGACGTACGTCGGGCCGCCCTGGCGTTCGCCCGCGAGATTGAGCGACGCGCACCCGACGACGTCACCACCACCTGGTGGCGCAAGGATCGCGACCCGACCGCGGTGTTCGTCGACTACAACCAGAACACCCGCGATCACACGATGGCCTCGGCTTACTCGGTGCGCGGCAACCCGCGCGGCACGGTGTCCGCACCGATTAGGTGGGACGAGATCGATGA
Source organism: Gordonia sp. Z-3 (assembly GCF_036233855.1). Classification (NCBI taxonomy): domain Bacteria; kingdom Bacillati; phylum Actinomycetota; class Actinomycetes; order Mycobacteriales; family Gordoniaceae; genus Gordonia; species Gordonia sp. Z-3. The sequence goes on along the minus strand of NZ_JAZARS010000005.1, from coordinate 109,873 downwards.
CATCGCTCCGGACGACTTCACCATCGCGACGATGCCGGACCGGTTCGTCGAGATCGGCGACCTGCACGCCGAGATCGACGACGTCGCCCACCGCCTCGACACGCTGCTGGAATGGGCCGACCGCGACGACATCGGCGTCGGAACCGATGAGCCCGACGTCATCGATATGGATCGGTGATCGCGCGGACGCGATAACCCGTCACCGACTCAGTCCGGGTACCTTCCGCTCGGCAGCGACGGCGAAATAGCGCTCCGAGCCGTCGAACTTGAGGCCGGCAAGACCCGCACCCGGCTCCACCGACGGTTCGATGGCCGCCACCTCGCGCTCGGCGGCGAGAATCTCGGTCACCGAGCCGAACTCACTGAGATGGGTCAGCTGCGCCCAGGTCGGCGGCAACAGAACGTGCTTGTCGGCGACCCAGAGGTCGAGCGCAGCGCGCGGGGTGGCCCACCCGGCCACCTCGGCCTCGGAGGTCTTGTCGTCGGCGGTCTGCCCCGACGGCAGTGCGGCGATGAAGAACCGCGTGTCATATCGACGTTTCTCGATGATCGGGGTGATCCAGTGCGCCAGCGGGCGCAGCAGGTCGGCCCGCAGACTGAGTCCGGCATCGCGGAGGAACTGCGCGAACGACAACGACTTGTCCACGAGGCCGGTCCGTTCGGCGCCGAAGCTGTCCGGATCGGGAAATGAGCCGTCGGGCCGGGACGCCAGCAGGACACCACACTCCTCGAACGTTTCGCGGACCGCCGCGCACACCAAAGATTGCGCGGTCTGTTCGTCGGTGTGGAACGCGTGGGCCCACCAGTCGGCGCCGGGCCCCGTCCAGTCGATATCCGCTTCGGCGTCGCGCGGGTCGACGCCCCCACCGGGAAAAACCGTGACGCCGCCGGCGAAGGCCATCTGCTGCACTCGACGCTGGAGGAAGACCTCAGGCCCGTCGGCGGTGTCTCGTACGAGGACCACCGTGGCGGCGTCTCGCAGCGGGGCGGGTTCGGTCGGCTGCGATGAACTCATGATGGTCGTCTCCTGTCTGACGTAATCGGTGGTCCGATTCCCCTGACAGTAACGCCCTCGGGTCAACCGGCTGCGCGCCGATGCCCGCCGGCCCGCCGCGCACGGCGGGCGAAGTACCGGCCGCCCGGTCGGCTCAGAGTGATGCGCTGCCGAAACGCGGTCGACAAATTCTCACTGGTGAGCACGTCGTCGAGTAGTCCCTGCGCCACTATTTCCCCCTCGGAGAGCAGCATCGCATGGGTGAACCCGTCCGGGATCTCCTCAACGTGATGGGTCACGAGCACCATCGCCGGCGCCTCCGGATCCGCGGCGAGACGCCCGAGCCGATCCACGAGTTCCTCGCGGCCCCCGAGGTCGAGGCCGGCGGCCGGTTCGTCGAGCAGCAACAGCTCGGGGTCGGTCATCAGCGCGCGTGCGATGAGCACGCGTTTGCGCTCCCCCTCGGACAGCGTGCCGAAGCTCCGGTCCGCCAGATGCTCGGCACCCATCGATTCCAGCGATTCCACGGCCTGGCCACGATCCATGTCGTCGTAGCTCTCCCGCCACCGCCCGACCACCGAGTAGCCGGCGGAGATCACCAGGTCGCTGACGATCTCGTTCGGCGGCACCCGCTCGGCGAGCGCCGCGCTCGAGACTCCGATCCGGGTGGACAGCTCGCGCACCTCCACTCTGCCGAGCTGCTCGTTGAGCACGAACGCGGTGCCCGAGGTGGGATGCTCCTGCGCCGAGGCCAGCCGCATCAGCGACGTCTTGCCCGCGCCGTTGGGCCCGATGATCACCCAGCGTTCGTCGAGCTCCACCTGCCAGGTCACCGGGCCCACCAGGGTGTTGCCACCCCGCACGAGAGTGACATCGCGGAAGTCGACCAAGAGATCGGGATCGGATTCGTACACGTCGTCGGCGCCACTGCGATCACTCGGTTTCGTCACCCCCCTATCGTGCACCACGTCTCGCGTACCCGTCGTGAGCAGGGCGACACATCCTCGGGCAGAACACAATCGGGCAGCGTGGAATACCCGACGGGACCGCCGCCTTGAGAAGGACATGAGTGTTGACTTGTCCATCCTCGACCTGGCTCAGGTCGGCTCCGGTGAAACGGTCGGTGAGAGCTTTGCCGCCAGCGTGGACATGGCGCAGCGCGCCGAGGCCTGGGGCTACCGACGCATCTGGTACGCCGAGCACCACAACATGTCCAGTATCGCCTCGGCCGCGCCGGCGGTACTGATCGCGCATATCGCCGCACACACCGAAACCATCCGACTGGGCGCGGGCGGGGTCATGTTGCCCAACCATTCGCCGCTGGCCATCGCCGAACAGTTCGGCACACTCGCCGAGTTGCATCCCGGGCGCATCGACCTGGGGTTGGGCCGCGCGCCCGGCGGAGACCAACAGACGTTTGCCGCCCTTCGTCGGAGCATGGCTTCGGCGGATCGGTTCCCCTCCGACGTCCTGGAGCTGCAGGCATATCTGCGCGGCCGCTCCCGGGTCGAGGGCGTTAATGCCACTCCCGGCGCCGGCACCGACATCCCGCTCTACATCCTCGGGTCGTCGTTGTTCGGCGCGCAGTTGGCCGCCGCCCTGGGGCTGCCGTACGCGTTCGCATCGCACTTCGCCCCGCAGGCGCTGGAAGAGGCGGTGGCCCTGTATCGACGGGAGTTCCAACCGTCCGAGCAGCTCGACGCTCCGTACGTGATCGCCGGGGTGTGTGTGATCGCCGACGAGGACGAGGCCGTGGCTGCCGAACAGCTCCGCAAGGCCAAGCGGGCCCGGGTCAACGCGTTGTTCGCCCGGGATCGCCGGTTCTCCGACGAGGAGGCCGATATGGTGCTCGACATGCCGCAAGGTCGGCAGATCGAGGCGATGATGACGTACTCCGGCGTCGGCACCCCGGCGCAGGTCACCGACTACCTGGACTGGTTCACCGGCCATGCGCACGCCGACGAGCTCATCGTCGCGTCGATCGCCCCGGACCGCGACGTCTGGCTCAACACCTTGGCCCACATCGCGCCGGCACGGGCGTTGTCGGCGGCTGGTGACTGACCACCGGCGTGTCAGACCCCGGGTCCGGCCAGGCGGAAATCGGCGAAGTCGAAGCCGGGTGACACGACGCAACTGACCAGCGCTGGTTCATCCCCGACCGGCCGCGCGCGTTGCCACGTCGCCGGGGGCACCACGGCTTGGGGCTGCTGCCCATTCGCGACATCGGAACCGACGACGATCCCGGTCGGTGTCCTCGGCTCCTCGGCATCGCCGCCGAGTTCGAGCAGGACCGGTGATCCCCGATGGTAAAGCCACAGCTCGGTGCTTCTGACGGTGTGCCACGCCGACCGTTCTCCCGGCAACAGCAGGAACAGGATCGCCGTGGCCGCAGCGCGGTCGCCCGAATAGCTCTGCGGCAGAACGCCGGCGGGTACGGTCACCGGGCTGCGCCAGGTCTCTCGGTACCAGCCGCCTTCCGGATGCGCCACCAGGCCCAGTTCGCGCGCCCACGGCGGTAGCAGGTGCTCGTTCATGAATCGATCACCTCCGCGATCACCGTCACCGAACCGGGCGCGATCTCGGTGAACCCGGCATCGCGCACCGCCACCGCGTCACCGCGGGCATCGGCGTCGAGTAGTGCTGCGAACGACTGCGGGGTGGCCGCGCGGACCGTCAACGGACAGCCCGCGCTCCGCCAGGAGCGTGCCCGCTCTGGTTCCATCAGCTTCACCGCGAGCATCGCCGCGTGCCCCACCTGTGCGGCCGCCTTGCCCACGGTCATCGTCACTCCCGGGTTGAGCCAGAGGACGACCCCCGCGTGATCCGGGTCTGACGAGAGCTCACCTGGCAGGTCCGTGCCGCCGATCTGCAGGCGCGAGATCCGGCGATCAACATCCCCCACCCGCCCGGGTACCAGCGCGCGTGCCTGTGCCCCGCCCTCGGTCACAGTCAGACCCCAGACTTCTTGCGCCGCAGCCCATTGTGCACCTCGAGCACGCCGCGCGATCTTCCGGATGCGGGCGGCACACCAGTCGTCCATCGGCGTCGCCCAGGGGCCGTAGCCACCGCAACGATCGTCGAGACACAACAACGCGACGGCGCGCGCCGCGGCGATCAGTACGTCCGCACGCGCCGGTGGCTCGGTCTTCTCGATGCGCAACACCATCTGCATGGCCAGCACGTCGGCAGGGTCCGCCGGATCCGCACCGCCGCCGACATAGGTCTGCAGGCGCCGGAATGCGTCGTCGAACGGATCGTCAACGCCGCCGTTGATCGCGAGATTCTCCGGCATGACGGCCGTCAGCTGAGCGGTACTCGACGCAGCACCCCGTCGGCGGCGTCGGCCGCCTCGATCTCGTCGCGGGTGACACCGAGGATGAACAGGACCGCATCGAGGAAGGGGTGACTCAGCGCGGCGTCGGCGACCTCACGCAACGCAGGTTTGGCGTTGAAGGCGATCCCCAAGCCGGCCACGCTGAGCATGTCGATGTCGTTGGCACCATCGCCCACCGCGATGGTCTGCTCCATGGCGACCCCGACCTGATCGGCGAACGCCCGCAACGCCTTCGCTTTGCCGGCCCGGTCGACTACCTCGCCGATCACCCGGCCGGTCAGTTTGCCGTCGACGATCTCGAGCGTGTTGGCCCGCACGAAGTCCAGTTCGAGTTCGTGCGCCAGGCCATCGATGACCTGTCGGAAGCCGCCGGAGACCACACCGCAGTGGTATCCGAGCCGGTGCAGGGTACGGATGGTGGTCCGGGCGCCCGGCGTCAGCTCCAGCGAACTAGCGACGTCGTCGATGACGCTGGCGTCGAGTCCGGCGAGGACAGCCACGCGCTGATGCAGCGATTCGGAGAAGTCCAGTTCGCCGCGCATCGCGGCCTCGGTGACCGCCGCCACCTCGGCTTCGCGGCCGGCACGCGCCGCGAGCATCTCGATGACCTCGCCCTGGATCAGGGTGGAGTCGACGTCGAAGACGATGACCCGTTTGGCGCGTCGCGCCAGACCGCCGCGTTCCACCGCGATGTCGACGCCGTGATCGGCCGCGACCGCGGCGAGGCCCTTACGCAATGCGGCATCGGCGGCCACGTCGTCACGTCCGGTGCTGACCATCAACTCGAGTCCGGTGAGTGGGTAGTCGGCCACCCCCCGGATGGAGTCGATGTTGACGCCCTGCTTCGCCAGCGCTCCGGCCAGCGCCCGGAATGCGCGCGCGGTGACCGGACTTCCCAGCACCACCACCGCGTGACTCGACGGACGACGGCCGGCACTGGCTGCACCCACTTCGACGATGACGTCGATCCCTATCGAGGCCATCGCCTGTTCGACGACATCTTGGACTTCCTCGGCATCGCCGGCGGCGGACACCAGCACGCCGAGGGTGAGGCGGCCGCGGATGACGACCTGTTCGACGTCGAGCAGGCTGACCTGCTGACCGGCCAGCGCACCCATCAGCACCGAGGTGACGCCGGGTTTATCCGGTCCGGTGACGGTGATCAGAACTGTTGTGTCGCTCGATTCGTTGACCACGTGTTTCGCAGAGTGCGTGCGCGTCAGCGCGGATCCGGGTCCGGCGAACCCTCGTGGTCACCGACCGTCAACGGACTACGTCGCGCGTCTTCCATGTGGCGGTCCTTGCCCGAGTTGTGACCGGCCCCGACGTGCGCCTCGGCGCGCATCCGTTCGATCATGTGCGGATAGTGCAGCTCGAACGCCGGACGTTCGGAACGAATCCGGGGCAGCTCGGTGAAGTTGTGCCGCGGGGGCGGGCAGCTGGTGGCCCACTCGAGCGAGTTGCCGAAGCCCCACGGGTCGTCGACGGTCACGACCTCGCCGTAGCGGTAGCTACGGAAGACGTTCCACAGGAACGGCAGTGTCGACAGGCCCAGGATGAACGCACCGACCGTGGAGATGACGTTCAGCGTGGTGAACCCGTCGGACGGCAGGTAGTCGGCGTAACGGCGCGGCATACCCTCGTTACCCAGCCAGTGCTGCACCAGGAAGGTGGTGTGGAAGCCGATGAACGTCAGCCAGAAGTGGATCTTGCCCAGTCGTTCGTCGAGCATGCGTCCGGTCATCTTGGGGAACCAGAAATAGATGCCGGCGTAGGTGGCGAACACGATGGTGCCGAAGAGCACGTAGTGGAAGTGCGCGACCACGAAGTAGCTGTCGGACAGGTGGAAGTCCAGCGGCGGGCTCGCCAGCAGCACACCGGTCAGACCACCGAAGAGGAAGGTGACGATGAAGCCCACCGAGAACAGCATCGGTGTCTCGAACGTCATGTGACCGCGCCACATCGTGCCTATCCAGTTGAAGAACTTCACACCGGTCGGCACCGCGATCAGGAAGGTCATGAAGGAGAAGAACGGCAGCAACACCGCACCGGTGACGTACATGTGGTGCGCCCACACCGCGACCGACAGGGCCGCGATGGCCAGCGTCGCATAGATCAGACCGGAGTAGCCGAAGATCGGCTTGCGCGAGAACACCGGGAAGACCTCGGACACGATGCCGAAGAACGGCAGCGCGATGATGTAGACCTCGGGATGTCCGAAGAACCAGAACAGATGCTGCCAGAGGATGACGCCACCGTTGGCCGGGTCGTAGAGGTGAGCACCGAATTGGCGGTCGACCTCCAGGCCCATCAGTGCGGCGGTCAGCAGCGGGAAGACCAGCAGGATCAGCACGCTGGTGACCAGGATGTTCCAGGTGAAGATCGGCATGCGGAACATCGTCATACCGGGCGCGCGCAGACAGACGACCGTGGTCACCATGTTCACCGCACCGAGGATGGTGCCCAGACCACTGACGGCCAGACCCATGATCCACAGATCAGCGCCGTAACCCGGCGAGTGGATCGCGTCGGTCAATGGCGTGTATGCGGTCCAGCCGAAGTCGGCGGCACCACCCGGGAGCAAGAAGCCGCTGAGCGCGACGCAGGCACCGAAGACGAACAACCAGAAGCCGAACGCGTTGAGCCGCGGGAAGGCGACGTCCGGCGAGCCGATCTGCAGCGGCAGCACGAAGTTGGCGAAGCCGATCACGATCGGGGTCGCATACAGCAGCAGCATCACCGTGCCGTGCATGGTGAACAGCTGGTTGAACTGCTCCGTCGACAGGAACTGCATACCAGGGTGGGCGAGCTCACCACGCATCAGCAGCGCCATCAGTCCGCCGATCAGGAAGAAGGCGAAGCAGGCGGTGATGTACATCATGCCGATCAGCTTGTGATCGGTTGTGGTGATCAGCTTGTAGATGAACGAACCCTTGGGCTGGTAGCGCTCCGGAAAGGGACGCACTGGAGCCACTTGCGTGGTGGGCTGGTCAACCGCGGTCACAGATCCTCCTCGTTGCACAACCGCCGGGGTCGGTCACCTGCTACTTCCCCGCGGTCGCCACATGAACAAAACGAGCGCTGGTAACTGATCCTAAACCCTCATACAGACGGTGGCCGAGTGGGTCCTACGATCTGTCGTATTCGAGCTCATCCATCCACTGTAGCCGCAGGTCAGTGAGCTAGGGGAGGCCGACGCGCGGCGCGCTGGCGAGCGCGTGGGCACCCATCGGGACCGACCGGATCCGCCGCGGGAGGTCGACGGGTCCGCCGGTGCTAGCGTGATCGCGTGCATCGCAGTGTGGTGACCCCGCTTCCGACCGGCCGCCATCGAGCCTCGTGGCCCCGGCGGGTTCCGCGCGTGGGCGGCGTCGCGGTGGCGGTTCTGCTGGCCGGCGCGCTGGCAGCGTGTGCTGGCGAGGAACCGTTGACGACGCCGGACGGGTCACCCATCTCGACGGTGACCACCCGGGTCGCCGAGGTCAACATCGTCAACGCCGATCGCGATCTGACACGCACCTGCCTGGCACCGACCGCACCCGATGCCGGGCAGACCGACGTCGCGCGCATCGCGGTGACCGACCCGGGCCTGCTCGATCCGATCTGCGCACTCGGCATCGGACCCAAGGTGGTCGCGGTGACGTCCGACGCAGGCTCGATACCCACCTACCTCGGCCCCCAACTCGGATCTGTCGCGACCATCGGCACCTCGCCGGACCCGGCGACGGCCGGCGAAGCAGACCCCGACGTCGTGCTCACCACCGACCGATCGGCGGCGTCGGCCGAGGCCTTCGCCGATGCCCGCGTGGTGACAATCCCGACCGAGGGCGATTGGCAGGCGCAGTTCCAGGCGGTCGCCGACGCGCTCGGGCGCAGCGAGAGCGCCACCCGACTCCTCGAGGAGTTCCGGACCGAGACCCGCAAAACCGGCCGTCGGATGGACGCCGCGCACAACCAGGTGTCGCTGGTCCGGTTCACCGGAGACTCGGAGATGATCGCGGGCACCGACAGTTTCGCCGGTCAGATCTTGTCGATGGTCGGAGTACAACGACCGGAGCCGCAGCGCTCACCGCGATCGTTCACGGTGACCGACCAGAACTTCACCGATGCCGACGCCGACCTGATCTACGTCAGCTTCGTCGGCGACGAGGGTCAGGCGCACGGCGAAGACGTCCTGCTCAGCGATCGTTGGCTGGACATGGGCGCACCGACCTGGAAACGGGTGCTGTCGGTGAACGACGACATCTGGTATCGCTCCTCCGGCCTCGCGGCCGCCTGGCTGGTGCTCAACGACCTGAAGGGATCCCTCGATGGCAACTCGTGACCTCGCCCAGCTCGCCCAGACCCTGCTGGATCTACACCGTCCCGGCGATCCCGGTGTGTTCCCCACCGTGTGGGACGCCTGGTCGGCACACATCGCCGCCGACGCCGGCTTCGCCGCGCTGACCGTCGGCAGTCATCCGGTGGCCGACTCGATCGGTCGTGCCGACAACGAGGGAATGACCTTCGACGAACTGCTCACCCGGGTGCGTCAGATCACCGCGGCGGTCGAGATCCCGATCTCCGTCGACATCGAGTCAGGCTATGCCGAGGAGCCCGCGCGTCTCGTGGACGGTCTGCTCGAGGCCGGAGCCGTCGGCCTCAACATCGAGGACACCGTCCACTCCGAAGGTGGTCAGCTGCGGTCGGCGACCGAACACGCCGACCTGGTGGGAGCGTTGCGGGCCGCCGCCGACGCCGCGGGTGTCGCGGTGGTGATCAACGCCCGCACCGACGTGTTCCTCAAACAGGTCGGCGAGGAGTCCGACCGGGTGGACCTTGCCATCTCCCGGCTCCGGCTGTGCGCCGAGGCCGGGGCACGATCGTTGTATCCGGTGGGCTTCCACAGCGACGACGTCCACCGTCGCCTGGCGGCGGAGTTGCCGTTACCGGTCAACGCGATCGGTCATCCCGCGCAGGACAATCGGGCACATCTCGCGGGACTCGGCGTCGGACGCGTCAGTTTTGGCCCGCTGTGGCAGATGAGCCTGGCCGAGCGGGCTCGCGAGTTGTTGACAGCCTGGCGCTGAGGCGGCCGGCGTCGGGGCGAGCATGTCCGACGGAGCGATTAGGCTCATCGGTGATTTGTCATGCCAGTCGATACACACCGAACCACTTCCTCCGGGCACCCAGGTGCCCTGCCCCTGCATGCGCTGTGGCGACCGGGGGTAGGACTGGCACTGTGGTGGTCGCGATCCGATGTCGGGCCCGACGACCTTCCCGAGGCGATCGGGGATCAATTGGCACGGCGGCGTTCTCGGCGGGAGATCACGATTACCGGGCCTGGCTCCGGCCGTGAGTTCATCAGCAGCATGACCTTGAGCACGTCGTCGGCGGTCGCACTGCTCGATCTGACCCGCCCGTACCCGGTCAGCGGCGAGATCGCGTGGTATCGGTATCTACTCGACGGCGTCCGCCGATCGGTCGCCGCCGGTTCGGTGGCCCCCGGCGTCGCCGACATCGCCGGCGAATCGCTTCTGCGTTGGCAGTCGGTACCGACGCCGGCATGGCGCAGTTGGCTGGCTGTGGTGGCGGCGGCCGCACCAGGGTTGGTCGCGGCCAACGGTGGCGCCGAGGCGATCACCGACATGATCGCCGAACTCGTCGACCACGAGTGTCGCGGCCGAATCGCGGCCGCCGGGCCGTTGATCGCCGACGATCCCCCCGCGGCATGGCTGATACGAGCACTGGCCACGGAACCACCGCCGCTATCACCATCGATGCGATCTCGACTACACATGGCGCAGTCGGCCTGGATGCAATGGAATCAGGCTGCACCGCAAGATGATTCGATGCTGATACTGCGACTGCACGAACCTGACGACGATGATGTGGAGTACGCCACCCGGCGGGCCGCCGATCAGCCCACCCTGTGGCGTCTACAGGTGTGCCGTCGCCATGCCGACGGTCGCATCCACGCGGTGGAACCGCAGCATCTCGACCAGCACGAACTCGATCGTGTCACCAGTGGCCTCGCCACCGCCGTCCGCGCCTTTCCCGAGTTGGCGCAGGCAGAACCCGACCGGCACTCCCTCGACTTCCTGCTGACCACACCCACCGTAGAGAAGCTGTTCGTCGAGGGCGCTGCCGCGTTGACCGAGGCCGGCTGCCCGGTGCTGCTGCCCCGGACTGTGGCCGAGGTGCGCCCGACGCTGGGGCTGCGCGCCCGGCCGGTGGCCACCAGCACCGGGCGCGCCGCGCAGATCGGCGTCGCCGAGATCGACGAGTTCGAATGGCGGTTGGCCCTGGGTGACACACCCGAGGCGATGACCCTGTCGGAGGCCGATCTCACCGACCTCGCCCGTCGTCAAGGCGACCTCGTCAAGATCCGCGGCACCTGGGTTCGCGCCGAAGGAGGTGCCCTGCACCGGGCCGCCGCGTTCATCCTCGGCCAACGTGCGCACGGCACATCGGACCATCCGGCCGACATGGGTGAGTTGTTCAATCTCGTCGTCGACTCCGTACCGGTACCGGTCACCTCGATCGACGGCCTGGCATGGCTCGACGACATCGCGGCCGGCGGTCGGCTGCGGCCCGCGGAGCTGCCCCCGCCGGCGACGCTGTGCGCACAATTGCGGCCCTACCAGCACCGCGGACTCGAATGGCTGGCCTACCTGTCCGACCATCGGATCGGCGGGGTGCTGGCCGACGATATGGGCCTCGGCAAGACGATCCAGATAATCGCACTTCTGTGCCATGAGAGAGGCGATCATCACGATCGAGCCGAGCCCGCGCCTGCTGCCGGTCCCACGCTGGTCATCTGCCCGATGTCGGTCGTCGGGAACTGGGAACGGGAGATCGAACGCTTCGCCCCGCATCTGCGGGTGGTGGTCCATCACGGGACGTCGCGCGCGGGGCACGCGACGATCGGCGAGGTCCTCGCCGGCGCGGACGTCGTGCTCACCACGTTCGCCATCGCCACCCGGGACCGGGAGATCCTCGGCCAGCGGACCTGGCGCCGGATCGTCGTCGACGAGGCACAGCATCTCAAGAACGTGGCCACCAAAGCAGCGAAGGCCGTGCGGGGCTTACCCGCCGAGCACCGGATCGCGCTCACGGGGACGCCGGTGGAGAATCGGCTGGAGGACCTGAGAGCAGTGATCGATCTGGTCAATCCGGGCATGCTGGGGTCGGCATCGCGGTTCCGCGCCCGGTTCGCCGAACCCATCGAACGCGATCGCGACCCGGCCGCGCTGCGGCGCCTCAACGCATTGACGCAACCGTTCATCCTTCGACGCGAGAAGACCGATCCGTCGATCATCACCGATCTACCCGAGAAGACCGACATCACGGTGCGTGCCAACCTCAGCCTCGAGCAGGCGGCGCTGTACCGCGCGGTCATCGACGAGCTGATGGAGGCGCTGCGCAGCAAACAGCAACGCACCATCCGTCGGCGCAACATCCTTGCCGCACTGACCCGACTCAAGCAGGTGTGCAATCATCCGGCGCATTATCTGGCCGACGGATCCGCGATGATGCGTCGTGGCAGGCACCGGTCGGGCAAGGTCGAGTTGGTGCTCGACATTCTCTCCACCGCGGCGGCCGAAGGCGATCGGGCGCTGGTCTTCACCCAGTTCGCGGCGTTCGGTGAATTGTTGTCATCCTGGCTCGCCGAATCGCTGGGCACCGATATTCCGGTGCTGCACGGTGGCATCAACCGCATCGACCGCGATGCGATGGTCGCCCGTTTCCAGAGCGGCGACGGTCCGCCGGCCCTGATCGCCACCCTCAAGGCCGGGGGCACCGGACTGAACCTGACGGCCGCGAACCATGTGCTGCATGTGGATCGCTGGTGGAATCCCGCGGTCGAGGACCAGGCCACCGATCGTGCCTACCGGATCGGCCAACATCAGCGCGTCCAGGTGCACCGATTCCTGTGCGTCGGGACATTGGAGGAGCGGATCGACGAGATGATTTCCGCCAAGCGTGAGCTGTCGCGACTCACGGTGCGGTCCGGCGAGACCTGGTTGACCGAGCTCGGCAACGACGAGTTGTTCGACCTGTTCGCACTGCGCGACGAGGCGGTCAGCGAGTGAGCCCGCGCGGCAGTCAACGTCGGACGCCCAGGGCCTCGGCGGCTCGCGCGTACGGCGCGACCCGGTGGGGCCGTAGTTTTGTCGACGTCGTCGAGGGCGCGCACACCGGCGATGCGGATCATCGGCGGATCACTCAGGCGCGGCGGTACTTTCGCGACCACCACGCCGAGCGCCTGCAGATCGGCGTGGCCCGCGTGACCGCATCGGTGCGTGGTAGTCAGCTCGACCCGTTCGAGGTGACCCTCACCATGCGAGCCGTCGATCCGGCGACCGTGGTCGCCCTGTTGCGTACGAACGACGCGACCGGAGAGCTGATGGCATTGACGCGCGGGGAGCAACCGTCGGCAATCGGCGAGTTGATCATGCCGACCGAGTCGGCCGACATCGCCGCCGACTGCACGTGTCCGGATGAGTCACCGCGGTGCATACACGTGTTGTGCGTCGCCTACGAGGTGGCCGCCGAGATCGACCGCAGTGCCGCGACCCTGCTCACCGTGATGGGTACCGACACCGTGCAGTTGCTGGCCGCGGCAAGCGACGCCACGGCGCCGGCGGACGACTCACCGGCGGCCGACCGCGACACGGCGGTGGTTCCGGCCGTCGACTTCTACGGCACCAACGCCACGCTGCCGCCGCTGCCCACTCCCGGGCGGATGAACCCGATCATGGACCTCGATGCCGATGCGCTCCGCAAAGCGTTGCGCGCCTCGGGTATCGCGCCTGGCGACATCGGCGAGGCCATCGACCTGCTCGACGATCTCTACGACCGCATCCGCGACCGCTAGATTTCGTAGTACGGACCGGCGAAAATCGCCGGTCCGTACTACAAGACGCAAGGTGTCAGAAGTCCCAGTCCTCGTCCTCGGTGTTGACGGCCTTACCGATGACATACGAGCTGCCCGAGCCGGAGAAGAAGTCGTGGTTCTCGTCGGCGTTGGGTGACAACGCCGACAGAATCGCCGGGTTCACGTCGGTCTCGTCCTTGGGGAACATCGCCTCGTAGCCGAGGTTCATCAGCGCCTTGTTGGCGTTGTAGCGCAGGAACTTCTTGACGTCCTCGCTGAGGCCGACCTCGTCGTAGAGGGCCTCGGTGTAGTCGGACTCGTTGTCGTAGAGCTCGAACAGCAGCTCGAAGGTGTAGTCCTTGAGCTCTTGGCGACGTTCGGGGCTCTGCACCTCGAGACCGCGCTGGTACTTGTAGCCGATGTAGTAGCCGTGCACGGCCTCGTCGCGAATGATCAGCCGGATCAGGTCGGCGGTGTTGGTGAGCTTGGCGCGGCTGCTCCAGTACATCGGCAGATAGAAGCCGGAATAGAACAGGAACGACTCGAGCAGCGTGGAGGCGACCTTGCGCTTGAGCGGGTCGTCGCCACGGTAGTAATCCATGACGATCTGCGCCTTGCGCTGCAGCTGCTCGTTCTCCTCCGACCAGCGGAACGCCTCGTCGATCTCCTTGGTGGAGCACAGCGTGGAGAAGATGGAGCTGTAGCTCTTGGCGTGCACCGACTCCATGAATGCGATGTTGGTGAGCACCGCCTCCTCGTGCGGCGTGGTCGCATCCGGGATCAGCGAGACCGCACCGACGGTGCCCTGGATGGTGTCCAGCAGCGTCAGGCCGGTGAAGACCCGCATCGTCAGCTGCTTCTCGTACTCGGTGAGGGTGTGCCACGACTGGATGTCGTTGGACACCGGCACCTTCTCCGGCAACCAGAAGTTGCCGGTGAGGCGATCCCAGACCTCGGCGTCCTTCTCGTCGGGGACGCGGTTCCAGTTGATCGCGGAGACGCGGTCGACGAGCTTCAGTTTCTCAGGCATTTCAACTTCCGCTTTCTTCATTCGTTGTTGTGGCCGCGTCCTCAACGCAGTATCGACAAGTGTCTTTGAACACGCCTTTGTTCGTGTGATAGCGAGTGTGAGCACTTCGCTTGCTGGATGGCTGCGGTCGTCCCTTTCGAGTTGCCGACGTCTTGGCACGTGTCTCATCGCTCGCTCGGCGTCCGAAGTTCGGATTCCCCGAGCCTCGTCGCTGCTCGGAGAGACGCTGCCTGGATTCGGCAGACATCGTGTGTCCGTAGCCTGGATGGTCGATCCCGAACTTACCGAAGTTCGGGTTGGCCGCTCCTGTAATGGAACCTCGTCGCTCGACTGACCACTTCGCTCGCTGTTCGTCCGAGTGCGTTCGCCCGAAGAATGGATTTTCTTGTGCGAACCGACTTACTCCCTTCCGACCGGTTGACCGAATTCGAGCTGCTTCGCGCATCTCTTCGGTCCATACAACGCCGGTAGGACCCAGCCCCCCGGAGGCCAGATTGAGTAACGGCTGACCGTCACGACGTAGGTAGGCAATCCACGCGATTTCAGCCTGCCCCAAGTCGTCCAGTCCGTCGATCCAATCGAGCTCATCGGCTATTACATTGTCGCGATCTTGCTTTCGCAGCCAGTCGTAGAACGGAGTCTTTCGGCCAGCTGCAGCAACCTTGAAATGTTGCTGTAAGCGTCTGGACGCAGTCTTGGTTGTAAGCCCGATATAGCGATAGTCGTACTCTGGCCGCAAGCGGACTCCGTATATGACACCGTACTTCGCGATTGTCATGGTCACACCATCCACGAACAGTTGGTCAGGCTGTCACAACATGCAGGAAACGCAATTTTCCACCTCAGTCCCCTCGAGAGCGAGCTGACGCAGACGGATGTAATACAGCGTCTTGATCCCCTTGCGCCACGCGTAGATCTGCGCCTTGTTGACGTCGCGGGTGGTGGCGGTGTCCTTGAAGAACAGGGTGAGACTCAGCCCCTGGTCGACGTGCTGGGTCGCCGCGGCGTAGGTGTCGATGACCTTCTCGTACCCGATCTCATACGCATCCTGGTAGTACTCCAGGTTGTCGTTGGTCATGTACGGCGCCGGGTAATAGACGCGGCCGATCTTGCCTTCCTTGCGGATCTCGATCTTCGCGGCCACCGGGTGGATCGAGCTGGTCGAGTGGTTGATGTAGGAGATCGATCCGGTCGGCGGGACGGCCTGCAGATTCTGGTTGTAGATACCGTCGCGCTGCACGGCGGCCTTCAGCTCCCGCCAGTCGTCCTGGGTGGGAATGTGAATTCCGGCCTGGCCGAACAGGTCGCGTACCTTCTGGGTCTCCGGCTCCCACACCTTCTCGGTGTACTTGTCGAAGAACTCCCCGCTGGCGTACTTCGACTTCTCGAAGCCGCCGAAGGCATGGCCACGTTCACGCGCGATCTTGTTCGACGCCCGCAGCGCGTGGAACAGCACCGTGTAGAAGTAGATGTTCGTGAAGTCGACACCTTCGTCGCTGCCGTAGAAGATCCGTTCGCGGGCCAGGTAGCCGTGTAGATTCATCTGACCGAGGCCGATGGCGTGGGAGTCGTTGTTGCCCTTCTCGATCGAGGGCACCGAGGTGATCGAGGTCTGATCGCTGACCGCGGTGAGACCGCGGATCGCGGTCTCGATGGTCTGCCCGAAGTCGGGTGAGTCCATCGCCTTGGCGATGTTGAGCGACCCGAGGTTGCACGAGATGTCCTTACCGATGTGCGAGTAGGACAGATCGTCGTTGAACTCTGACGCGGTGGAGACCTGCAGGATCTCCGAGCACAGGTTGGAGTGGGTGATCTTGCCGTCGATCGGGTTGGCCCGGTTCACCGTGTCCTCGAACATGATGTACGGGTAGCCCGACTCGAACTGCAACTCGGCGAGGGTCTGGAAGAACTCGCGGGCCTTGATCTTGGTCTTGCGGATGCGCTTGTCCTCGACCATCTCGTGGTACGTGTCGGTCACGTTCACGTCGGCGAACGGCACTCCATAGACGCGCTCGACGTCATACGGGCTGAACAGGTACATGTCGTCGTTGTCCTTGGCGAGCTGAAAGGTGATGTCGGGGATCACCACGCCGAGCGACAACGTCTTGATACGGATCTTCTCGTCCGCGTTCTCCCGCTTGGTGTCGAGGAAGCGGTAGATGTCGGGATGATGGGCGTGCAGATACACCGCGCCGGCGCCCTGGCGCGCGCCGAGCTGGTTGGCGTAGGAGAACGAGTCCTCGAGCAGCTTCATGATCGGGATGACGCCCGAGCTCTGGTTCTCGATCTTCTTGATCGGCGCGCCGTGCTCACGGATGTTGGACAGCAGCAGCGCCACTCCTCCGCCGCGCTTGGAGAGCTGGAGAGCCGAATTGATCGACCTCCCAATGGATTCCATGTTGTCCTCGATGCGAAGCAAAAAGCAGCTCACCGGCTCACCACGCTGCTTCTTACCCGAGTTGAGGAAGGTCGGGGTGGCCGGCTGGAAACGCCCCTCGATGATCTCGTCGACGAGATGACGGGCCAGCGCCGTGTCACCGTCGGCCAGCGTCAGCGCGACCATGCACACCCGGTCCTCGAAGCGTTCCAGGAACCGCTTGCCGTCGAAGGTCTTCAGTGTGTAGCTGGTGTAGTACTTGAACGCGCCGAGGAACGTCGGGAATCGGAACTTCTTCGAGAACGCATGCCCGAACAGGAGTTTCACGAACTCGCGGTCGTACTTCGCGAGGACCTCGGGCTCGTAATAGTTCTCCTCGAGCAGGTAGTCGAGCTTCTCGTCGAGGTCATGGAAGAAGACCGTGTTCTGGTTGACGTGCTGCAGGAAGTACTGGTTGGCCGCCTCGCGGTCCTTGTCGAACTGGATGTTGCCGTCCCTGTCGTACAGGTTCAGCATCGCGTTGAGCGCGTGATAGTCCAATTCGCCGGGTTCGTGCCCCGACGGGCCGGGATGCACTCCGGACTTGCTGGCCGAGGCGGTGTCCGAGACGGGTGCGGCGGTTGGCGACACGAAAGACTCCTGCAGCTAGATGATTGTGGGCGAAACGGTACTCGTGGGGTCTGACAGTTCAGGCGCGCGAAACGCTCAGCGCGTCCCGGTCCGGATGGGTGAACGCCGAGCTCAGCGCGAAATCGGCCAGCCCGTCCCGTACCCGCTCGACATCGTCGACAGTGCCCATCAGCTCGAACCGATAGAGATAGGGCACCCGACACTTCCGCGAGACGATGTCGCCGGCGAGACAGAACTCCTCGCCGAAGTTGGTGTTCCCGGCCGCGATGACGGCGCGGATCAGCGAGCGGTTGTGGATGTTGTTGAGGAACTTGATGACCTGCTTGGGCACGTACCCGGATCGGTCGCCGGTCGCCTTGCCACCGCCATAGGTGGGCAGCACCAGCACGAACGGCTCATCGACGGTGAACACCGCAGGATCGCCGAGGACCGGGATACGCTGCGCGCGCAATCCGAGCTTCTCGACGAATCGATGCGTGTTCTCCGACACCGAGGAAAAATAGACGATCAGTGGCGCCGGGTGGGACGCCCGGACCGAAGCGTCGGGATTCGAGGCCTGGGTCACGATCGACCTCCAAACTCCTGACTCGTGTGCTACCTCGTGATCTCGCTTACCCCGATCGCACCATGATCGAACCCGACTTCCCCATCAGGCCGACAGAGGGGGATCAGGCAGCCGATGCGGCGAGGGCCTTGATGCGGTCCGGGCGGAAACCCGACCAGTGTTCGTCGCCGACGACCACCACGGGGGCCTGCAGGTAACCGAGCGCCATCACATAGTCGCGCGCCTCATCGTCGGTGCTGATGTCAACCACCTCGTAAGCCAGGCCCTGCTTGTCGAGGGCCTTGTAGGTGGCGTTGCACTGGACGCAGGCGGGCTTGGTGTAGACGGTGATGGCCATCAAAGTTCTCCTCGTGCGGTTCGATGCGTCTGTTGGATCAGGCTGGTCTGGTCGTCGTGTGTGCTGTGGCGTCCACCGCTGCCCGGGTGTCCACCATGTCGCCGGCATCGACCCATCCGGGCCGTCACCGTTCGGCCCTTGTCAGAGGAAACCGAACCCGCCACCTTCGCGCTCGACATCTGCATTCACGCTCTACATCTGTCTTCAACGCAGTGCGGTGGCCGCACTTTCCCAACGTGAAGATGGTGACCTATATCACCGTCTTCGAGGCGCTTTCCGCAGAATCACATTCGTGTAGGTAATCCGCCCTGCCGGTCTCCCAAACACTACACCTAGTGGCTGACAATTCGCACCACCACTAGAGGTTGTGAATAACATTCGTGAAAGTCGCAGGTCGCAGGCATACGAGATCGTGAAGTCGGGCGTGTCCGGCGTGTCGTCCACATGTTGTCCCCCGGCAGTCCACAAGGTGTCCCACGGCACTCCACAACCCCGCAAACGACCAACGCCGCCGCGAGCCCTTGCTCGCGGCGGCGCATCGTCACCATCGGTTGATCAGACCGACACCGACACCTCATCGGCCAGACGGCGAACCGCGTCCACCACCCCGGTGACGAGCTCCGCGTCGGCGAGTCCGTCGTCGGACATCGAGGAGGTCTGCAGCCCGAACTCGACCTCCTCGACGACGTGGCCGCCGGCGATCTTCACGGACTTACGGGTGTCTTCACGTGACCAGGTACCCGCGAACCGGCCCAATGCCGCGCCGATCACGCCGACCGGCTTGCCCGACAGGGCACCGGCACCGTACGGGCGCGAGAGCCAGTCGATGGCGTTCTTCAACACCGCGGGCATGGTGCCGTTGTACTCCGGGGTGACCAGCAGCACGGCGTCGGCCGCAGCGACCGCCTCACGCAACCCGGTGACGCCGTCGGGCAGAGTCGCACCTGACTCGATGGAGGGGTCGTCGTCCTCGCTGTAGAACGCCAGCCGGCCCAGACCATCGACCACGGTCACGGTGATGCCGGCCGGAGCCTTGTCGGCGGCGAGTTGGGCGAGACCTCGGTTGATCGATTCGCGGCGCAGACTGCCCACCAGCGCCACGATCTCCACATTGCGTTCGCTCATGGACGCTCCTCCTGTTATCCACGCACTCGATGGTTAGCCATTCGAAGTATCAAACGGCAGGCCGATCCCACCGATTCCCGATCCGCCCGAACCGTTACCCTCGTCACTGTGTCGAACGGTCCCGACGGCGGTTTCATACCTCTGAGCATGTCCGTCGGCGTCGGCGAACGGGCGGACACCGAACGGGCCGATGCCGCGCGGAATCGCCGCTTGCTGCTCGCGGCGGCCCAGAACCTCATCGACAATCACGGCGCCGCCGCCGTGACGATGGACGCGGTCGCCCGCGAAGCAGGTGTCGGCAAGGGCACCGTGTTCCGGCGCTTCGGCAGCCGGACGGGCCTGATGTTCGCGCTACTCGATCATTCAGAGTCGGAGATCCAGCGCGCCTACATCTCCGGGCCGCAACCATTGGGGCCGGGCGCTCCCCCGTTGGATCGCCTGCTCGCCTATGGCCGGGCCCGGCTCAAGCTCACCTCGAGCCATCTGGACATCCTGCTCGAGGCCGGCGGCGCCGGCGGCGACTTCATGAACCACCCGGTGTGGTCGGCGTCCAACCGCCATGTCCAGATCTTGCTGCATCAGTTGGGATTCGGCGATCGCCTCGACGTCATCTCGGTCGCGGTGCAGTCTCCGTTGAATGCGGCGGCGGTCAAGCATCTCGTCGAAGTCGCCGGCCTCGACCTAGAGACCATCACCGCCGAGTGGGAAGAGATGGTCCGCACCCTGGCGCGCGGCGTGACCGGCGACTGACCCCCACGTTCACGGAGCCCGCGGTCACCTCGGCCGTTCTGCGGTGGTGCGGCAACCGTCATAGCCTTGACTGACCTGTCGCCCCGGCCCCGCACGGATGGCGATACCGGAGAGAAGGGACCCCACGAGGTGAAGGCTGTCATCATCGGCGCCGGAATGGGCGGACTCAGCGCTGCCATCGCGCTCAAGCAGATCGGTCACGAGGTCGAGGTCTATGAACAGGTGACCGAGAACAAGCCGGTGGGCGCCGCGATCTCGGTCTGGTCCAACGGCGTCAAATGCCTCAACCACCTCGGACTCGAGAAACAGACAGCGGCGCTCGGCGGCATCGTCGACTCCATGTCCTACGTCGACGGGTTCACCGGCGAAACCATGTGCCGCTTCAGCATGCAACCACTGATCGATGAGGTCGGGCAGCGCCCGTACCCCGTCGCCCGGGCCGAGCTGCAGATGATGCTGATGACCGCGTACGGCATGGCGGACATCAACTTCGGCAAGAAGATGGTCAGTGTCGCCGACGGCCCCACGCAGGCCACGGTCGAGTTTGCCGACGGCACCACCGCCACGGGCGACATCGTCATCGGCGCCGACGGTGCCAAATCCCTGACGCGCGAATATGTCCTGGGCGGACCGGTGGAACGCCGATATGCGGGCTATGTCAATTTCAACGGTCTCGTCGAGGTGGATGAGGCCATCGGGCCGGCCACCGAGTGGACCACCTACGTGGGCGACGGAAAGCGGGTGTCGGTGATGCCCATCGCCGACAATCGCTTCTACTTCTTCTTCGATGTGACGATGCCAGAAGGTGAACCCTACGAACGCGGTACCGCGCGCGAGGTCCTCGCGGACAATTTCGCGCGTTGGGCCCCCGGGGTCCAGCGGCTTATCGAGAAGCTCGACCCGGCGACCACAAATCGCGTCGAGATCCTCGACCTCGATCCGTTTCACACCTGGGTCAAGGGCCGGGTCGCGGTGCTCGGCGACGCCGCCCACAACACCACTCCCGACATCGGACAGGGCGGCTGTTCGGCGATGGAAGACGCAGTGGCACTTCAGTTCGCGTTCACAGAGCACCGCGACGATGTCCACGCAGCGCTGGCCGCCTACGAGTCGTCGCGCACCGAGCGGGCCGGCGATCTCGTCCTGCGCGCGCGCCGGCGGTGCGACGTGACCCACGCCAAGGATCCGGCGGCGACTGCCGCTTGGTACGACGAGCTGCGCTCCGAAGACGGGACCCGGATCATCCGCGGCATCGTCTCCAACATCGTCGGCGGCCCACTGACGTCCTGAACGGCAGCCACGCCCAGTCGACCGAAAACAGCGCCCAGTCAACGGATAACAGCGCCCAGTCGACGCACAGGTTCAGTTGGCAGTTTGCCGACGGTGGGTCAGTTGCCGGGGTCGGCGACGGCCCGGCCGTCCTGATCGGGCACCATGCCGTCGTGGGACACCAGCGCGGCGGTCCGGGACAAGGACGGACCGGCGGCCAGCAGCGAGATCACCGACCATGGCGCCTGCATGGGACGCTCACCCAATCCCAGGATCTGCCCGGCTTCGGCATCGGCCACCCCGAAGCGAATCCCGAAATCGCTGACGAAGAACCGTGATTCGACGCGTTCGCTGTCCGGTTCGGCGCCGGTGACCTGGAGGTACTCACCGGTGCCCGGACGGAGGTACACCTGATCGACGCCCGGGCCCGGACCGTCCGCCGAGGTGAGGGATACCGGCTCGGCACCGTCGGGTAGGGGCAACGTCCGACCGATCAGGAACCCGGTGGTCGCCGCGGGATCATCCGCACCGCGCGACCAGGATCGACACAGCGTGCCACCGGTGTCGACATCCACCAGATTCGGTGCGCGATCGGGGAAGTCGTCGACAGGTAGGCGTGCGGACGTCGGCGTGGCCGCGATCTCCCCCGGCGCCACCGTCTGGACGGGAGCGGTGCCGTCGCGATCGGCGAGACGCAGGATCTCTGCGGTCGCCTCGGTGATCTGTTGCACACCGTCCCGCAACACGACGTAGTAGCTCGTCTGATCGTCGATGCCGACGGACTTCACCACCGAGCCCACGCGGATGTCGTCGTCGCGCATTCCCCCGGGCCGACCTTCACCGCTGATGTCGGGCACCTCGATCGGGTCGACCTCGGGGAAACTGTTCAGTAGTCCGGCACTCATCTCACGCGGCGCGACCCCCTCGAGGCCCAACGCACGCATCACCGGAACGCTGTCGGTGTCCACGGCTGCCCGCACCGTGCGCGGCGTGCCATCACGCATCACCGTGTACACGAGGTAGGTCTCGCCACCGGTGGTCACCATGACCGCGTCATCGCTGTCCGCGGAGTCGATCGCTCCGCCGAGCACTGGTCGCTCCCCGATGACGGTGAGAGTGATCGACTCTCCGGAGACGTTCGGGTAGACGGCCGCGGTGTCGCAGACGGTCCAGAACGACTCGCCGGGGTGGCCCGACGACGGCAACGCGCCGGGCGCGCCGGGGATACCGAGTAAGGGTCCGCGCGGATATGACGCGAGTTTGCCGTCGCTGACCGACGCAGGCGACTCACTGCTGCCGGTGATCAACCGAGCCGACGCGAGATTGAGGACCGGATGCAGGGTGTCATCGATGACGACGTAGTTGCCGCCGCCATCCTTGCTGACGACGATCTTCGCGTCGCCCACCGAGCCCTGTGGCCGGATGAGCCCCCACACCCCGCAACCACCCAGGACCAGCAGGCCCAGTACGGTACCGACGAGTAGTGCTTGTATCTGCGAGCGCATCGGGTCGTGCAGCATCCGCACGTCCCGCCGCACCAGCGCATGTTCCAGACGGCGCAGCAGGAAACGGTAACCGTTCACCTGCGCCCTGGTGGTCAGCTGCCGGGCCATCGTTCCCCCATTCCGACTGCGTGGCAGACACGGCTCATCCTCGCCTCACCGAGTATCACGTGGTCACCGACGATTCGCCGCGTAGTAGCGTAGCCGATACGTTTCCGCGGGTGTCGTGCCTGTCACCCGGAGAACTGAGGGGGGTTCCATGGTGATGCGGGGCGCACCGCCACCGACTGCGACGAGCGCGGGGGCGACACGGTCGGCGGCGCGCGTGGACACCGATCATCCCGCGGGCGCACACCGGCACCGTCGTGGCCTGCCGCTGGGCACCCTGGTGCTGATCGAGACCGTCCTCGCCGCCGGACTCGTCGGATGGGCCGTCAGCGGGTCCACGCTGGGTGCGATCGCGCTGATACTCGCCGCACTCGCCTCACTCGCACTGATCCCGCTGCGTGGGCGCAGGTCGATGGTCGCTGCCTGGTCGCACCGCATCGGCTTCCGCTGGGCGCGGGCACAGCGGGGCGCCGCCGACCTCGTTCCGGCGTCCTTCGACATTCCGGCCGGACCACAGACCGGCCGCACCCCCCTGAGGACACCGACGTCGGTGACCGACACCATCGGCGCCCGGTGGGTGGGCGACACACTGATCACCGTGCTCCGGGTGTCGCCCGCAACGCCTGCGGTGACCTATCTGACCCCGGCCGGGGCCGCGGTGAACGACCCGACCGGCCAGGTGGTGCCACTGGATGCGCTCGCCGAGTGCATCAACCCGTTCGACATCCGACTGGATTCGATCGAGGTGATCAGCCACGGCGTGCGTAGCTGGGGCGGCGGCACGATCGCGCAGACCTACCACCGCACCCTGGGCCCGCTGGCGGCGACGGCGCACCGCTCCGTGCTGGTCGTGCTCCGCCTCAACCCCCTCGATTGCGCCGACGCGGTGGCGCGTCGTGGCGGAGGTGCCGTCGGCGCCCTGCGCACGGCGACGATCAGCACTCGCCGCGTGGCCAACCGGCTCTCGGAGAGCGGCCTGCGCGTCTCGATCCTCAACGCCGCCGAGATCACCACGGTCACCACCCAGTTGTCCGAGGGCGCACCGATCGACGACATGGGCGAGGAGTGGGATTCCATCGCCGCAGGCGAACTGCGGTTTCGTAGCGCGCTCATCGACCCGGACCTACTCGCGTCCGTCATGTCGACGATCTGGGTCAACACCGCGTTGTCGACCACCACGACGGTGCGCCTGCGCCATGATGCCGAGGGCGCACTCGAGGTCAGCGGCATGGTGCGATTCGCCGAGTTGCCGACGGCGGGCCGAACGGCCGATCCGCTCCCGGCAGGTCTGACCGTGCTGGAGGGACACCAATTCGACGCTCTGGCAGCCAGTCTGCCGATTGCCGTACCCGGCAGGCTCGATCGCCGCCTCCGGTGCGCTCACGGCGACGACGCCCTCGCGTTGCTGCGGTCGATGCGGATACCGGCCGGCGGATGTGGACAACTTGTTGGTGCCGACCACAGCGGGCGAGCCGTCGCGGTACCGCTGCTCGGTCCCGACGTCCGGGCGGTGGCGCTCTGCGCTGGACCACAGGTGGTCGGTCAGGTGATCCTGCGGGCGATCGCGATCGGCGCTGCGGTCACCGTGCACTCCGTGCGACCGGCCCACTGGCACAACCTGATCGCCCAGGTCGGCGATCTGCGGCGACTCGCATTGAGCTCCGACCGGGTCCAGGCCCCGCTCGGGCACCGGGTGGCGGTCTACGACGGACTCACCCCGCCGCCGGCCGAACCCCACACCACGCATCTGACGGTTCTCGCACCCGACGACCCACGCGTGACCGACCTAGTCCCCGACGCAGCGGTCATCCTCCGGCAGAACCCGCGGGCGCCCCAGGACATCTCGGTCACCACGGCGAACGAGCGAGTGGCCGTCACGATGGTTGCGACCCCCGACGAATGGAAGATGCTGGGGCGGTAGCGAAGCGCTGGCACGGCGCTACTGCTCGCGCCCCGCACTCACCGGGACCAGTGCCCGGAAGAACACCGCACGCGACGACGATGCGTGCACCACCACATCGGGCTCGGAGTCGGCGATCCACACCGCCTGCCCGGCCCGAACCGTGATGGGCCGGCCACCCATCGGACGGACCTCGATCGAACCGGTCAGCACGGTCAGGATCTGTGGACCGGGCATGTCGAAACAGATCGAGGAGGCATACAGCAGGCCGGTGCCGTCGAGCTCCACCCGCGACAACCGGAACTCGGGAGCGGCGGTCACATAGATGCGCTCGGCGCCGACGGTGTGTACCGCAGGCACGAGATCATCCACGGCGGCGGGTGTGAAATCGAGCACGCGCAGCAATTCGGGGACGTCGATGTGTTTGGGTGTCAATCCACCGCGGAGCACGTTGTCGGAGTTCGCCATGATCTCCACCCCGGTCCCCCGCAGATACGCGTGCAGGTTTCCCGCGGGCAGGTAGAGTCCGTCCCCCGGCTCGAGATGAATCCGATTGAGCAGCAAGGACGCCAGGACTCCCGGGTCTCGCGGGTAGACCTCGCCGAGTTCCAGCACGGTGCGCAGCTCCGCGGCGAACCTCGGCCGTCCCGAGCTGAGGAGTTCTACCGCCGCGGCCAGCACCGCGGGCACCAGCGTGGTGATGGACGCGTCGGGCAGGGTCAGCCATGTGGTGAACAGGGCGCGTAGACCTTCGGAATCCGGTTGCCCGGCCAACATACCGAGATACGGATCGAGTTCAGCGACCTGCAGTTCTCGCAGCAAGTCCACGGTCGCACCCGGATCGCGGAAACCGGCCAACGCCTCGAACTCGGTGAGCGCCACGATGAGTTCGGGTTTGTGCCACGGGTCGCGATAGTTGCGATCTGAGGCATCGAGTCGCAGGCCCTGTGCGTTCTCGCGCTCGAAGCCGTCGCGCGCCTGGTCGGCACTCGGATGCGCCTGCAACGACAGCGGTTCCTCGGCCGCGAGGACCTTCATCAGGAACGGCAACCTACCGTCGAATCGGTCGATCGTGTGTTGACCCAGCATCCCGGGTGGGTCTGCTTGGATCGCCGTCAGCAAGTCGACGTCGATCTGACCGTCCGCGCCGAGACAGGACGCCGGTCCGGCCGGATGAGCCCCGAACCACAACTCGGCCTCCGGATGCGGGGACGGCACCGCCTTGCCTCGCATCGACGCGATCGCGGTCCGCGACCCCCACGCGTAGGGCCGCACCACGCCTTCCAGGGTTCTCATCACCTCAGGTCCTGATCAGCCGGAGATAGACGGCGGCCATCTCGATCCGCAACACCAGTACGAGCAACGCTTCGATGTCTGCGGGTGCGTCGGCGGCCGCCTCATCGGGCATCTGCGTCGGGCTCGGTGGCGTCGGGGTGCCCGACTCGCCGGTCAGCACGTCGAGATCGCCGATCCCGTCGAGCCGCCTGCGCAGATACCAGTCGCGCGCCGGCGTGGTGACCGCCATGACCCGCGGTGGCGCCTCCGCTGCCGGACCGTCGAAGTCCGGGTCGTAGAAGATCGAATCGGTGGGGGCCGATCCGGTGCGTGCCGAGAACTCCCGATGCAGCCGCATGACGTCACCGATCTCGGCGGTCGCAGAGATCACGCCCGCCAGAGCCACCAGCGCCCGGGACGCCTGCGCGGCCACCACCGCGGTTGCCGCGGAGTCGCCGACCCAGAGGATCGACCGGCCATCGAGTCGTCCCGCGATCGCCTTGGCAAGGTTGTGGAAACTCTCCTGACGCGGATGGTTGGCTCCGGCCTCGGCGTCGATGGCGTCCGCGAGGTCGGCCAGCCCGGGAGCGCGACCGGTGAACCGCACCTGCGACAGCGAGACCACGACGGCCAACAGCGCCGCGACAAACCCCGGGAACCGGAAACGCGGGTCCACGCCGACGCGCGGCGACAGATCGATACCGTTGCCACCCAGCGCTTCCCGCAACGGACCCTCGATCGGGGCGGCGACCACGACCTCCGCGCGGCGGCGCAACGATCGGGCTGCGGCGTCGGCCAGCATCATATCGCCGGCGTCGTCACCGGCGATCACCACCACGTCGAGCGGACCGATCCAGCCCGGCAGCACCGAGGCACACACGATCGGCACGTCGACGCGCGCGCCGACGGCCGCGGTCACCAGGGCGGCCGCAGGCGCAGCGGCACCGGTGGGCGAGCACACGATCACGACGCTGCGCGGACGCAACTGCTTGAGGGGCTCCAACACTCCCTCACGCTGCGCCTCCGCGACCGCACGCACCTGGGCGCCGGCCAGGGCAACCGTCGGCAGCAGTCCGTCCACGTCGGCATCGATCAACTCCTCGACGTCATCGAGGTCGAGGGAACCGGTGCGCATGCCATCTAGATTAACCACGGAGCCGACTCGTCAACCACTTCGCCGACGACCCGAGCGCCACGTTGCGACCACACGCAGGCCGACGCGAATGACCGGTACGGCCGCCGCCGCGCACCCCGATCAGTCGATGGGATCGGGCAGCACCCGTAGGTGACCTCGACGTCCCGGTCGTGGCCGTGCGGAATGCGGCGAGCGACGTGTGGGCTCATCGGCCGACGGTGACGATTCCGATGACGCCACCCCGGGACGTCCGCGACGATGTCGGCCCGGCGGCCGCGTGTCGTCGAGGGGATCGAACAGATCGGGGAATCCCGGTGTCACATCGACACGGTCGGCGCCGCCGACCTCACGGACCGCCTCGGCCAGCGCGGTGAGCTCGTAGTCCTCGGCGACCGGCGCGGAGAAGCCGCTCTCGCTGCGCAACATCTCCCAGCCCCGTGGCACGGTGATCCGTCGGGCATGTTCGTCACACAGGTCCCACGAATGCGGCTCGGCGCTGCTGGCCAACGGTCCGATCACCGCGGTCGACTCGGCGTAGACGAAGGTCAGGGTAGCCACCGCGGAACGGGCGCAGCCGGGCCTGCAGCACTGTCGGGGGAGCTTCACGCAGTCGAGGTTATCCCCGCGGGGCCTTGCGCGCCGGTGGCGACACGCGCGCACGCCCAAAGACACCTCACCCGAGACACCGACGTGACAAATACCTACACTCTCGACATGCGCTTCGATGCTCCCCGCCCCTCGCGTGGCCGTGGCGACGATCCGCGCGGCCGCGGGCAGGACGCGCGGGGTCGGCTGAACCAAACCCGCGGCCGGGCCGCGGAGTCTCGGTCCGGGGCACCCACACGGCGATCCGGTCGGCGAATCGGGGTCCGCGACCGCCGTGGACGCGGTCTGCGTTCGCCGCTGCTACCCCAATCCGTGCCGGCATTCGCCAGCCGATCCGACTCGTTCGACGTGACCGCTCTCGAAGCGTTCGCGGAGATCGATGCGCACTGGCACGAACAGCTCATCGGGCTCGACATCGCCGTCGACGACATCCCCCGCATGCTCCCGCGCGACCCTGAGTCGATCCAGTGGCCCGACGAGGTCACCGCCGACGGGGCCATACCGCTGGCTCGACTCATCCCGGCCGGCGTCGACGTGACCGGTCAGCCCACGCGGGCCCAGATCATATTGTTTCGGCGACCACTGGAGATCCGCGCCAAGCGTGGCGCCGATCTGCTGGAACTCGTCCACGAAGTCCTGGTGCAGCAGGTGGCGACCCACCTCGGCGTCGATGAGGACACCGTCGACCGCGGGCCGGAGTGATCGGCGCCGTGACGGTGAACAGCACTCGGTGACACCGCAGGAGCTGTGACCGCCCTACTGTTCGGCCCGCTGAGCGGACCGGCGGACCCTCAGATGATGCCGCGCTTGAGGCGGCGGCGCTCACGCTCGGAGAGACCGCCCCAGATGCCGAACCGCTCGTCGTTGTGTAACGCGTACTCGAGGCATTCCGACTTGACCTCGCAGCCCTGGCAGATGCGCTTGGCCTCGCGGGTGGACCCGCCCTTCTCCGGGAAGAACGCCTCCGGATCGGTCTGCGCACAGAGCGCGCGGTCCTGCCACTGTTCCTCGACCGCGTCGAAGAGATCATCGAAATCGTTGGGCACCAAGGAGAGGTGGCGACGCTGAGGCCACGGCGAATTCTCTACCGGCTCAGCGGAATCCACACCGATGATCGGCGACATGAATGAATCGCCGGGCACTCCAATGGGATTGACGCCCACCTCGGCACCGGCGAGCTCTTCCGCCCGATCGATCGGTGCGGCAGGGCTGTGTTGATCGGAAATATTGCGTGGTTCAAGGGGATTGCCGATCGGGTTTTCGAAAGCCATCGTCGGCGCCTCCTAGCTCGAGAGTCTGTCAGTTCCAGTTACCGCCGGATGCGGCCGGCCACCCTGCCGCTCCGCCGCATCTGCCCACACCGTCGATCTCACCGCGTGTCCGGGGCCAACCCCCACCGGGCTCTTCGAACATATGAGCGAAAGCCTTGCGCTCCATCGATTCTCGATCTCGAAACCCGGAATGACACTGATGTGATTACACACGGCCGAGGCCACCGCGGTCAAGTTAAACCGAAAGATTCCTTCATACCACCAGTCTTCGGGATCTCTCGGTCCGACACGGACCGGGTCGGTGGAGATCTGCAATCTCACAGATCGCCGATCCCCTCCCCCCAGAGTGCCACCCATGGTAGCGAACCCGATGCCACCCGGTCGCCACGTCATCGGCGTACCGACGGTGACCTCGGACTTCGCGTCCTCGCAGCACGTTCGCGATGCATCGCCGACGACGCGTCAGTCATGTGACAGCAGCCAACGCCCGCCAAGGGCGTTGGGAGACATGGCCTAGAGTGAACGAGGTGAAAGTGACGGTCCTCGTGGGCGGTGTCGGTGGCGCGCGGTTTCTCTCCGGCGTGCGGGAGGTATTCGAGCCCACCCCCTTTCCCGATCCGGCCGAGCAGCCCTCGCACCGGGACACGGCCGATGGCGACGTCATCGGTAGCCCGCCACATGCCGGCGCCAGCGCCGGTACGCATTCGGTGACCGCAGTCGTCAACGTCGGCGACGATGCCTGGATGCACGGGGTGCGTATCTGCCCTGACCTCGACACGTGCATGTACACCCTCGGCGGCGGAATCGACACCGCCCGCGGTTGGGGCCGGGTCGACGAGACGTGGCACGCCAAGGAAGAGCTGGCCGCCTATGGCGCCGACCCCGACTGGTTCGGTCTGGGTGACCGCGATCTCGCCACACACCTGATCCGCACGCAGATGCTGGACGCGGGCTATCGACTGTCCGACGTGACCGCAGCCCTGTGCCGGCGTTGGCAGCCCGGGGTGCGCTTGCTGCCGGCCACCGACGACCGACATGAGACCCATGTGGTGGTGGCCAAACCCGACGGTGACGAAGGTGAGCGCGTGGCCATTCATTTCCAGGAATGGTGGGTGCGCCACCGCGCCCGCATACCCACCTTCGGGTTCGCGCAGGTGGGCTCCGACGACACCCGAGCCGCGCCGGGAGTTGCCGAGGCGATCGCCGACGCCGACGTCGTGTTGCTCGCGCCCAGCAACCCGGTGGTCAGCATCGGCGCCATCGTGAGTGTGCCCGGCATCCGAAGTGCGCTCCGGACCACGTCCGCACCGGTGGTCGGGATCTCGCCGGTCATCGACAACCGGCCCCTGCGTGGGATGGCCGACGAATGTCTGTCGGTGATCGGCGTGGAGACCTCGGCGGAGGCGATCGCGGCCCACTACGGCGCTCGCAGCGGCAACGGAATCCTGGACGGCTGGCTGGTGGCCGAGGGCGACCGGGCCGCCGTCGACGGGATCACCATCGGCTCGGCTCCCCTGCTGATGACCGATCCCGCCGCCACCGCGCAGATGGTGCGCGATGCGTGCGCACTCGTCGGAGTCGGCACTCCCGACCTCGACGACGGCTCCGTTGGCGGACCCGCATGACCGCCGGCACCGGTCGACCCGACCACGGCGCGAGCGGCGGACTCGAGATCCGGCCGGTCACCGGCCTCGGCGAGTTCGGGCCGGGCATGGACGTCGCCGCCGAACTGCTCACAGCGGCGCCCTGGCTCGCCGACGGCGACGTGATCGTGGCGACCAGCAAGATCTTCTCCAAGGTCGAGGGACGCATGGTCGATGCGCCGACCGACCCCGACGAGCGAGACGCTCTGCGCCGACGACTCATCGACGCCGAATCGGTTCGCGTGCTGGCTCGCAAGAACCGCACGCTGATCACGGAGAACCGCAACGGTCTCGTCCAGGCCGCCGCCGGCGTCGACGGTTCGAATGTCGCGACCGATCAGCTCGCGCTGCTGCCCGTCGACCCGGACCTCAGCGCGGCCGGACTACGACGGCGCATCCACGAGCTGGCCGATCTCGACGTGGCGGTGGTGGTCACCGACACCATGGGTCGGGCGTGGCGCAACGGCCAGACCGATGTCGCGATCGGGTCGGCAGGGGTCGCCGTCTCTCACCCTTATGACGGGTCGGTCGATGCGCACGGCAATCCGCTGATCGTGACCGACATCGCCGTTGCCGACGAGATCGCCGCCGCCGCCGATCTCGTCAAGGGCAAACTCGGCGGGATGCCCATCGCCGTCATCCGTGGCCTGCATCCCGTCGACGACGGTTCGCGGGCGGCCGACCTGGTCCGCCCCGCCGACGAGGACCTGTTCCGACTCGGCACCGCCGAGGCCATCGAACTCGGACGGCGCGAGGCACTGCTGACCCGCCGATCGGTGCGTTCCTTTGCGCCCGAACCCGTCGAGAGCGAGATCATGCACGCCGCGTTCGCGGATGCGCTGACCGCCCCGGCCCCGCACCACACCCATCCCGTCCGCTTCGTGTGGGTGCGGTCCGGCGACCGCCGTGCACACCTGCTCGACGAGATGAGACAGGCCTGGCGTATCGATCTCGAGAGCGACGCGAAGTCACCGGAGTCGGTGGCCAAACGTCTGGGCCGCGGTCAGATCCTGTACGACGCACCGGAACTGGTGATACCGTTTCTGGTTCCCGACGGGGCTCACGAGTATCGGGATGCGCGACGCAACGCTGCCGAACACACGATGTTCACCGTCGCAGCCGGCGGCGCGGTGAACGCGTTACTGGTCGCGCTGTCGGTGCGCGGGATCGGTAGCTGCTGGATCGGGTCGACGATCTTCGCCCCCGAAGTGGTGCGCCGGGCTCTCGACCTCGACGACGGGTGGGAGCCGTTGGGCGCCGTCGCCGTCGGGCGGCCCGCGACCGAGAGCCCGACCCGCGCACCGGCCGACACCACGGGACTGGTGATCGAGCGATGAGCGCACCGTCGTTGAAGGCCTCGACCGAGCAGGCCCTACGCTCGTGGGCCGCCCCCGATGCCGAACAGGACTCCCTGCGCCACACGTATCTCGCATTCCTGGCCGCAGCCCCCGACGGGTGCCTGCGTGCCAGCGAACCCGGCCACATCACCGCGTCGGCGATCGTGTTCGACGCGTCCCTGCGCCATGTGTTACTGACCCTGCACCCGCGCGTGGGTAAGTGGATTCAGCTCGGCGGGCACTGTGAGCCGGACGACACGACGATCGCCGATGCCGCGCGTCGGGAGGCTATCGAGGAATCCGGTATCGCCACCCTGCGACTCTCGCCGATGCCGGTCCATCTGCATACCCATCCGATCACCTGCTCGCTCGGCGTACCCACACGCCACCTCGACGTGCGCTACGCCGCGATCACCGAACCGACCTCCGACGGAGATCCGCCACCGGTGATCCGCAGCGACGAGTCGGTCGACCTGGCATGGTGGCCGATCGATGCCCTCCCCGCGGACACGGACACCGTCGACGTCCCGATCCTCATCGACCGGGGCCTCGCCGCGATGCGGTGACGCCGACGGCAGCGGTAACGGTGGCGATGCGTCGGTGAACTCCCGCATGCTGCGTCAGACGCGGAAGCCCTTGCCCACGGTTACGACACCACCGCTGCTCACCGAGAACCGCTCTCGGTCGGCCTCGGAATCGACGCCGAGCGCTACGCCTTCGCCGACCGTCACGTTCTTGTCGAGGATCGCGTGGCGCACGACCGCTCCCTTACCGATCCGCACACCGGGCATCAGCACACTGCCCTCGACGATCGCGCCGTCTTCGATCACCACGTTCGCCGACAGCACCGAGTCGCTGACGGTGCCGGCCGACACGATGCAACCCGCACCAACGACCGAATCCTGGGCCGTTCCCCCCTGGACGAACTTGGCGGGCGGCAGGTTGACGGTCTCGCCACGGATCGGCCACCGCTGGTTGTAGAGGTTGAAGACCGGGTGTACGGACACGAGATCCATGTGTGCGTCGTAGAAGGCGTCTAGCGTACCGACGTCTCGCCAGTAGCCCTTGTCCCGCTCTGTCTCCCCGGGTACCTCGTTGTCCTTGAAGTCGTAGACATAGGCGCGATCCCGGCGGACGAAGGCGGGGATTATGTCGCCGCCCATGTCGTGGTCGGAATCCGAGTCGGCGGCGTCGGCGCGGATCGCGTCCACCAGCGCATCAGTGGTGAACACGTAGTTGCCCATCGACGCGAAGGTGACCTCGGGATCGTCGGGGGTGCCCGGCGGCTCGGCAGGCTTTTCCAGGAATCGGGTGATCCGTCCCGTCGAATCGGAGTCGATGCAGCCGAATGCGGTCGCCTCCGCGCGGGGCACCCGGATGCCGGCGACGGTGACATCGGCACCGGAATCGATGTGGGCCTCGACCATCTGCGAGGGATCCATCCGGTACACGTGGTCGGCGCCGAAGACGACGATGTACTCGGGCCGTTCGTCGCTGATGAGATTCATCGACTGGAAGATCGCGTCGGCGCTGCCGGTGTACCAGCGTGGCCCGAGCCGCTGCTGGGCGGGCACCGGGGTGATGTACTCACCGTGGAAGCCCGAGGAGAACCAGGTCTGCGAGATGTGACGGTCAAGTGAATGCGACTTGTACTGCGTGAGAACACAGATCCGTTCATAGCCGGCGTTGACCAGATTGGAGAGCACGAAGTCGATCAGCCGGTACGAGCCGCCGAACGGAACCGCCGGTTTGGCGCGATCCATCGTCAAGGGGTACAGGCGCTTCCCCTCGCCGCCTGCGAGAACGATTCCGAGCACGTGCGGCTGTGATCTCACATGCTCCAACTTAACGGGCATCGAACGTCGCGGCTAGGCGAATGGCCCTCTCCCGAAGCCGAGTTTCGCCACACCGATGGCGAGCCGGCGACGATCCGGTTAGCGTCGTGCGCATGAGGGTGGCGATGATGACCCGGGAGTATCCACCCGAGGTGTACGGCGGCGCCGGCGTACACGTCACGGAGCTCGTCAGACATCTGCGCGCACTCACCACGGTGGATGTGCACTGTATGGGCGCCGACCGGGAAACCGCGCAGGTCTATCAGCCCGATCCGGGTCTGGCCGGAGCCAACGCGGCGATCACCACGCTGTCCACGGACCTGCGGATGGCGATCGGGGCGCATGGCGCCGACCTGGTCCATTCGCACACCTGGTACACGGGCCTGGCGGGCCACCTCTCGGCTGCGCTGCATGGGGTTCCGCATGTGCTCACCGCGCACTCACTGGAGCCGATGCGCCCATGGAAGGCCGAACAACTCGGTGGCGGCTATCGCGTCTCGAGTTGGGCCGAACGCAATGCGGTCGAGTACGCCGATGCGGTGATCGCGGTCAGCTCGGGGATGCGCACCGACGTGTGCAACACCTACCCTCGGCTCGACCCCGAACGGGTTCACGTGGTGCGCAACGGTATCGACACCACCAGCTGGTTCCCGGTGGACGATCCGTTCGGACCGGAATCGGCGCTCACCGGACTCGGAGTGGACCCGAGCCGTCCCATCGTCGCCTTCGTCGGGCGGATCACCCGTCAGAAGGGCGTGGCACATCTCGTGGCAGCGGCCCACCAGTTCCATCCCGACATCCAGTTGGTATTGTGCGCAGGCGCTCCCGACACCCCGGAGATCGGCGCGGAGATCGAAGCGGCGGTGGCCGAACTGGCCACGTCCCGCGACGGCGTCTTCTGGGTGCGCGACATGCTGCCTCAGCCGCGAATTCGCGAGATCCTCACCGCCGCACACGTTTTTCTGTGTCCGTCGATCTATGAACCGCTCGGCATCGTGAATCTCGAGGCTATGGCTTGCGGGACCGCCGTGGTGGCCTCTGCCGTCGGCGGAATCCCGGAGGTCGTGCGCGACGGCGTCAGCGGGCGCCTGGTGCCCTACGACCCGGTCGATCCCCGCGCGTTCGAGTTGGGCCTGGCCGAGGCGGTCAACGCCGTCGTCTCCGATTCGGCCGAAGCCGAGGCGATGGGCACCGCCGGCCGCGAACGTGCGCAGGCCGAGTTCTCGTGGGCATCGATCGCCGAGCAGACGCTCGAGGTCTACCGGCTCACCCTGCGGTGATCACCGGTCGTCGGCCGACAGACCGTCACCGTGACCGACACCGTCACCCCGCAGGGCCCGGAGATCTCGGTCATCGCCGCGGCGGCTGACGCGATCTCGTCGGCGGTGCGATGGAATGCGGAGGGACCCATGCTCACCAGGTCGCCTATGCCCGCCGCATCGAGCTCGCGGCGGTGCGCCACCGGGTGTTCGCCGATGACCTCGAAACGGTCGCCGAGTGCCGAGCGCAGTCGTCGGTCCTTGTCGTCGGCGATGCCCAACATGTCCATCGGTCCGACGATCTCGCCGAGGTGATCGGCGTTGGGTGTCACCACCACCAACACCCCGCCGGGATGCAGCACCCGGGCGAACTCGTCGATGTTGCGGGGGGAGAACACCGACAGCACCGCACCCACCGAGGCGGTGCGGATCGGCAGGGGACGCCAGACGTCGGCGACCACAGCGGCGGCACGCGGGTGTCCACGAGCGATGGCACGGGCACAGAACTTCGACAGGTCCAGTCCGATGCCCCACAACTCGTCCGAGCCGGCGAGAGTCGCGGCCAGGTAGTGGCCGGTTCCGGCGCCCGCATCGAGCACCATCGGCGGTCGGTTCGATTCGAGGTCGCTTCCGGGTACCGGCCACGCGGCATCGGCGACCGCTCGGAAGACCGGGTCGAAGAGCCCGGATTCATGCACCCGCCGTCGCGCGCCGACCATGGCAGCGGTGTCGGAGCGATGCGGTGTCGAGCGACCGTCGAGAAGCGAGACATACCCCTGCCGGGCGATGTCGAATCGATGTGACGTCACACAGATCAGGGATCGGTCGTCGTCGGCGACCTCGAGTGCGACGGAACAGACCGGGCACCGCAACGCGGATTCGACGACGCGCAGCGGAACCTGCCGATCAGCTGATCGACTCAGCCGGTGACCCCGCGCAGTTCCTCGCCGAGGGCGGCAGCCTCGTCGGCACTCAGTTCGACCACCAGGCGCCCGCCGCCCTCGATCGGAATCCGGACAACGATTCCACGTCCCTCCTTGGCCGCTTCGAGGGGGCCATCCCCAGTACGTGGCTTCATCGCCGCCATTCTCGAACTCCTTTCAGAGCATCCGCCACACCGTGTGGAACGACACCCGGCGCAGCGATCGGACTGCCACAGGTGCCAGGACAATGATACGTGGTGGCGAGATGATCACCCGCGCACTCTGCGGCGACGTGCCGAAAACGCCCATTCGACGCCCGGCACGGAGGTCCGATCGGATGATCGACGCGTCGATCACGTCCTGTCTGATCGGGGCTCGTCGACCTCTGGGCCGGCCGCGACGGAGTGGCCCGGAATGCCGTTGACGCTCGGCATGTCGGCTTCCTCGCGTGCCTGCAGGTCGAGCACGACGCCGCGCAGTTCGTCGAGTTCACGGGCGAGCTTCTCCATCGCCCAGTCCACCTCCGACGGCGAGTACCCGCGCAGGGTCTGCCGAAAGACCAGGCCGCGAACGTGATCGCCGGTGATGCCGGCACGCGGCAACCGAGTCAGCGTGGTACCGCGGTCGATGGGCGGCACCTCCTCACCACGGCCGAACACGAACCAGACCACGGCGAACACCGCCGCGACCACCACGGCCATGATCAGCAGATACAGCAACATCGTCTGCATGGCACCAATAGTGGCAGACAGCCTGCCGCGCGTGCCCCGACGGTCATCGACCCCGTAGAGGCGTACTCGTTGTCACCAGGGGCGTATGTCACCTGGGGCGTGCTAGGACGCCATCTCCGCGTCGTCGGACTCCTCGACGAGAATCGAACTCATGGGTGGTCGATCCTCGAGGTAGACCTCGGTGGTGTGCGGGGTGAACGAACCGTCGGGCTCGGCGGTGAATTGGGTCAGTCCGATCCCCGAGTCCTCGATTCCGCAGCGCCGCATCAGCGTTCCCACGATCTGCCGACTCATCACACCGAGCTCGATCAGCGGACGGTTCCGGTGGGTCCGCACGCCAAGATTCACCTGGCCGATGCCGTCGAGTCCGTAGCGGTCGAATGTGTCGATCAACAGCCCGATCTCGACGCCGTAGCCAGGCGCGAACGGCACCGACGACAAGAGTTCGCGCGTACCGGCGTACTCACCGCCGAGCGGCTGGAGAACTCCGGTGAGATCGGGACGCTGGGACGCGAGCAGCGGACGCGCGACCAACTCGGTGACCCGTCCGCCGCCGTTGGCATCCTGCTGGCCGCCGGTCCGAAGCGGCCGCCGGTAGTACCCCTTCACCAACTGGATCTTCGGGTCGACGAGCAATGGGCCGAGCATCTTCGGCACGAACATCGGATCGGGGTCGATGAGGTCGGAGTCGACGAAGGCGATGATGTCGCCGGTCGCGACCGCGATCGACCGCCAGAGCACCTCTCCTTTGCCCTTGACGGGCTCGAGACCGGGTACCGCCTGTTCGCGGCTGACCACCGTGGCGCCGGCTTCCCGGGCACGCGCGGCGGTCGCGTCGGTGGACCCGGAGTCCAGCACGATCAGTTCGTCGACCAGCGTGCCGTACAACGGCCGAATCGACGCGATGACGTCGGCGACGGTCTCTTCTTCGTTCAGCGCCGGCAGCACCACAGACACTGTGCGCCCGTCCTTGGCGGCCACCAACTCGTCGATGGTCCAGTCCGGCTGTTCCCAGGTGTTGGTGGCAGACCACCGCTGTTTGGCACCCATGGTGTCCGCGCGAGTCGGCCACATGGTGGTTTTGTCCCGATTGTTGGCAACGGTCGCGGTGCGACCCCCGGCACGAGCCGGCCGACGTTGTTGTTGGGTTCGACGAACCTGTTTGGTCATGCGAGTCCCCTGACTGTTCGGGCGGGTGGGCGTGTTCCCGCAATGGCAGCGACCATGTCGACCACGCGACGGGTGGCGGCAACCTCGTGGACGCGAAAGATCCGGGCGCCGGCAGCGGCACTCAGAGCGGTCGCGGCCAGGGTTCCCTCCAGCCGTTCATCGAGATCCACACCCAGAGTCTCCCCTACAAAGTCCTTGTTGCTCAGCGCCATAAGCACTGGCCAGCCGGTATTAACAAGAACGTTCACCTGGCGTAACAAGGCAAGGCCGTGATGGGTGTTCTTGCCAAAATCATGTGTCGGATCGATCACGATCGAATCACGCGGCACCCCCGCATCGGCAGCTCGACGGGCGGCTGCAGTGACGTCGGCCACCACATCGGCCACCACATCGGCGTACGCCACCCGATGTGGACGGGTCCGTACGGTGGCGCCTCCGGTGTGCGAACACACGATGCCGGCACGGTGTGCGGCCGCCACCTTCACCAACGCCGGATCGGCGCCGGCCCAGGTGTCGTTGATCAGATCGGCTCCGACCTCGCAAGCCTGCTCGGCCACCTCGCTCCGCCAGGTGTCGACGCTGATCAACACCTCGGGGAAACGCTCACGGATCCAGCCGATCATCGGCACCACCCGGGTGGTCTCGGTGGCCACGTCCACCTCGTCGCCCGGCCCCGCCTTGACGCCACCGACGTCGATGATGTCGGCGCCCTCGGCCACCGCTTGCTCGATCCGCTCCTGGGCCGCCGTGTCGGTGAAGCTCGAACCCCGGTCGTAGAAGGAATCGGGCGTCCGGTTCACGATGGCCATCACCAGAGCCCGGTCGGTGGCGACGGACTTGCCGCACAGCGTGGAGAGCATGGTGCCAGGGTAACGAGGGTCTCGATACGGCTCCTCGCTGCGCTCGTCACCTACTCGACCAGCAGAACAACACCCACCGAACACGACGCTCGTCACCAACTCGACCAGCAGAACAACACCCACCGAACGCTCGACACCTACTCGACCGGCAGGGAGCGGTTCAGCCTTTCGGCGCCTTCGCGTTCGCGACGTCATCGGGATAGTCGGCATAGAACTCGACGTACCCCTTGTCGCGACCGGCCAACACGTGCAGCGGGTCGTCGCCGGTGTCGGAGTAGCCCTCGTCACGCAGCTCCACCTTGCGGTTCTTGAAGGTCGAGGTCTGCTCGAAATCGTCGACCACCCGGATGAACAACGGCACCGCATAGGACGGCAGGTGTGAGTACAGGTGCGCGGCGAGCTCACCCTGGTCCAGATCGGCGCCCTCGCGCAGTTTGACCGCGGCCATGCCCGCGCGGCCGTCGGTGCCGGGCACTTCCACGCCGTACACCACCGACTGGGCGATCGCCCCGAAGGAGTCGAGGGCACCTTCCACCTGCGTGGTGGCCACGTTCTCGCCCTTCCATCGGAAGGTGTCACCCAGCCGATCGACGAAGGCGATGTGTGCGTATCCCTGATCGCGCACCAGGTCGCCCGAATTGAAGTAGGCGTCGCCCGGCTTGAACGCGTCGCGGATGATCTTCTTCTCGGTCGCCTCGGAATCGGTGTAGCCGTCGAGCGGCACCCGTTCGCTGATCTCGGCGATGAGCAGACCAGTGCCACCCTTGCCCACCTTGGTGAGACGCCCGTTCGCATCGCGGCGGGGTTCGCCGTGGTCGTCGTATTCGACGATCTTGTACGGCAACGGACAGAATCCGGCGGTGCGCTTCACACTGAAGGCGTTGACGAAGGCGACGTTGAGTTCGCTCGCGCCGTAGAACTCGACGATGCGGTCGATGCCGAACCGCTCGGCAAACTCGTCCCAGATCTCCGGCCGCATCCCGTTGCCGATGATGACCTTCACCGCGTGCCGGCGATCGGTCGGCTTCTCCGGCTGCGCCAACAGGTATCGGCACAGCTCTCCGATATAGCAGAAGGCCGTCGCCCGGTTCAGGATGACGTCATCCCAGAATTTCGATGCCGAGAACGACCGGCCGATCGCAATACATGCCCCGGATGCGAGGACCGAACCGAGCGCGACCGACAACGCGTTGTTGTGGTACAGCGGCAGTGGCACGTACATGGTGTCGCTGTGGCGCAGGCGCACTGCCAGTCCGCCGATCCCGGAAAGATTCGCGAGCCAGCGGTTGTGGCTCATCACGCTCGCCTTGGGCATACCGGTGGTACCCGAGGTGAAGATGTAGAACGCCTTGGTCGACGCCGGCAGCTCCTCGGTGACGGCGGGATTGTCCTCGCTGCGGTCCGCGGACGCCGCGTCGAACTCGGCGAAATCGAAAACGTGCGGCGGCTGCACGTCGGCCGGGATCGACCCGAAAGCCTCGGCGCAGTCCGGGTCGTGCACGAGGACCTTGGCCTCGAGCAGTGACACGCTGTGCGCCATCACCTTGTCGCGCTGGTTGTAGTTCAGCATGCCCGCCACGGCACCGAGTTTCACCGTGGCCAGGATCAGCATCAGATCGGTCGGGTTGTTCTTCGACAGGATCGCGACAACATCACCGGTGCCGACGCCGTTGTCGGTCAACAAGGATGCGTACCTGTTGACCCGGCGGTTCACCTCGCCGTAGGTCATCGACCGACCCTCGAACCGGATGAACGGTCGATCGGGGTGAGCGGCCGCGTGCTTCTGGAAGATCGAGCCGATGGTCCGCTTCGCCTGCGGCGGACGGTGGATGAGTCCCGGCGCATGCTTGATCATGTTCAGCGCATGCGGCGCCATCTTGACCACGCCCCGGGCCAGGTCCCCCAGGCCGACCGGCTCGGCCGCGGAGGTGTCCGTGTGGGTGTCACTGCTCGGCATCAGATCTCTACTCCACATCTTTGTGTTGACGCCGCTCGGTGTTCGCGTTGTTCGGCGTTCTCGCTGGTCTGCGGCGCGCACCACACGCACGTGGACACGCCGTGCGCCCTACCTTACCGAGCAGTAGCAAGTTGGATGGCGGTCGGTATGGATTGGGCGACGAGAAGGCGGTCCAACGCGCGGCGGGAGACGAAGCCACGCCCACACAGATCATCCAGCCAGCCGAGCAACGGCGCATAGAAATCGACCGGGTCGAGCAGCACCACCGGTTTGGCGTGCATCCCGAGATATCCCGCGGTCCAGGTCTCGAAAAGCTCTTCGAGGGTTCCGATCCCGCCCGGCAGCGTGATGAAGCCGTCGGCCCGCTCGTCCATCAATCGCTTGCGTTCGCGCATGGTGTCGGTGACCACCAATTCGTCGGCACCGAGATCGGCCACCTCGCGCTCCATCAGCGCACGCGGGATGATGCCGACGGTCCTACCGCCGGCGGCCCGCGTCGCCTCCGCAAGCGCGCCCATCATGGAGATGTTGCCACCCCCGGACACCACCGTGTGTCCCGCGTCGGCGATCGCGGTCCCCAGGTCGGCGGCGAGATCGAGAAAGCTCTGATCCACCGGGCCGGACGCACAGTACACACAGATCGCGCTCATCGACCACCCCGCCCGGCAGCCGCAGCGGCGATGATCTCGACCGCTTCGGCGGGTTCGTCGACCAGGTGGAGCAGGTCGAGGTCGTCAGAGGAGATCATCCCTTTGGCCAGCAGAACCTCGCGCATCCAGTCCAGCAGGCCCGCCCAGTGCTCCCGCCCGACCAGCACGATGGGGAATCGCACAACCTTCTTGGTCTGGACCAGCGTCAGCGCCTCGAACATTTCGTCGAGAGTGCCGAAGCCGCCGGGCAGACAGACGAAGGCCTGCGCATACTTGACGAACATCGTCTTACGCACGAAGAAGTAGCGGAAGTTCATGCCGACGTCGACCCACTCGTTGAGGTGCTGCTCGAACGGCAGCTCGATGTTGAGCCCGATGCTCTGCGCGCCGGTGTCCCAGGCGCCCCGATTGGCTGCCTCCATCGCGCCGGGACCGCCACCGGTGATGACCGCGTAGCCGGCCTCCCCAAGCGCCCGTCCGAGCCGGATCGCCAGATCGAACTCGGCG
Organism: Gordonia sp. Z-3; assembly: GCF_036233855.1. NCBI lineage: Bacteria > Bacillati > Actinomycetota > Actinomycetes > Mycobacteriales > Gordoniaceae > Gordonia > Gordonia sp. Z-3. The sequence continues at coordinate 67,933 of NZ_JAZARS010000005.1, read as the reverse complement.
CTACCGGGCACCAACCTGGCCGACCCGAAGACCGTGACCGCCTCGGCCACCTCGCTCAACGCGTCGAACCCGGCCACGAACTCCGACTGGATTCGCAGTACTCGCCAGGAGTCGCGCATGGTGCGCTCGGCACGTAAGTCACGATCGCGCGGATCCACCCACTCGAGCAGGCGTCGGTCGGTGGTCTCGGACGCCTCCCCGGGGTCCCGGCGGACCCGGATCGGGCCCACATAGCAAGTCTCCAGCTCCGCCGACGGATTGTCGGAGCCACGAGGACCCGTCTCGCCTGAGTTGTATTCGGAGTCGTACTCGGTGCGCGCCATCGAAGATCTCCCTATCGGTCAGCCGGACAGGAACGCACGCAGCAGATCTGCGACCTGGCCGATCTGACTCACCGGAACGCGTTCGTCGACGCGATGGGCCAGACTCGGGTCTCCGGGCCCGAGGTTGACCGCCGGGATGCCCAGCGCCGAGAAACGCGAGACGTCGGTCCACCCGTACTTGGCGCGGAACCGGCCGTCGGCGGCTTCGACCAATGCGGCCGCGGCCGGGTTCGACAGCCCCGGCAAGGCGCCCGCGGCCGAGTCGGTGACCTCGACACCGAGTTCGGCATCGGCGATGGAGTCGGCGAACACGTCACGCACGTGCTCGAGGGCCTGCTCGATGCTGCGATCGGGTGCAAAACGGAAGTTCACGTCGACATACGCCGCGTCGGGTACGACGTTGCCCGCGACACCACCGCCGAGTCCGACCGCCGACATCCCTTCGCGGTACTCACAGCCGTCGATGTCGACCGTCCGCGGCCGGTAGCGAGAGAGGGTGGTGAGCACCCCACCGAGTTTGTGGATGGCGTTGTCGCCCATCCACGACCGCGCCGAGTGTGCGCGGACGCCCGAGGCCGACAGCCGAACCCGCAGGGTGCCCTGGCAGCCGGCCTCGATCAGGCCACCGGTCGGTTCGCCGAGGATGGCAACGTCGCCGCGTAACCAGTCGGGTAGCTCCCGCTCGATCACGCCGAGCCCGTTGTACTTCGCAGCGATCTCCTCGCAGTCGTAGAAGATCAGCGTCAGGTCGTGGGCCGGATCAACCAACGTCGCAGCCAGATGCAGGAACACCGCGTCGCCGGACTTCATGTCGACGGTGCCGCAGCCGTGCACCACATCGCCCTCGTCGTCGTCGGTGGTGCGTCGATGCGGCAGATTGCCTGCCACCGGCACGGTGTCGAGATGACCGGCCAGGATGACTCGGCTCGGTAGCCCCCGATCGGTGCGCGCGAGAACCCGGTTGCCGTCCCGGACGATCTCGAAACCGGTTGCCTGGGAACGTAATGCACTCTCCACGGCATCGGCGATAGCGGCTTCGTCGCCTGATTCGCTCGCGATGTCGACGAGTGCCGCGGTCAGCTCGACCGGGTCGGCGCGTAGATCGAGGTCGGCAGCAGTCACCCCATCACCGTAGCCGTCGGCCGAGCTCACCGACCGCTCACCACCCGCAGCAATTGTCCGAAACGTTCAAGACCCTCACCGCCGACCGCGGTAGCGTCACCGCCATGACCTCTGTCGACGACACCCCGGTTCCCGCGCTCAACGCACTGTCCATCGTCACCCGCGACATGGGCGCAGCTCTCGGCTTCTATCGGTTGTGCGGTCTCACATTCCCCGAGGGGGCAGAGAACCAACCGCATGCCGACACCACTGCCGGTGGGTTGCGGATCATGTTCGACACCCGCGATGTCGTCTCGTCGTTCACCCCCGACTGGACCGAACCGTCCGGCGGCCACCGCATGGCCGTGGCCTTCGAGTGCGCCTCGCCGGCGCAGGTCGACGCGCTGCACCGGCGGCTCGTCGACGCCGGCCATTCTTCGGCCCACGAACCGTTCGATGCATTCTGGGGTCAGCGGTACGCCGTGGTCCGCGATCCCGACGGCAATCCCGTCGACTTCTATTGCCCGATCAAGTGATTCGGGCGCTGTGGGCCGCACCGAAAGGTATCCGGGCCGCGGCCCACCAGGTCGAGAAACTCCCGATGCATATGCGGTTGATCGGCGAAGTGCCGGTCGGCCGCGACCTGCGCCGGCTCGACCCCCGCAGCGAGGTCGACCCGCGCTGCACGTACCCGGAGGATGCGCTGCAACGTTTTGGGTCCGTAGCCGAAATGTCGCAGGGCATGGCGGTGGAAGGTGCGCGTCGTACCACCGAGCAGACCGGCGACCTCGTCGACGCGGCGACCACCCGCCAACGCATCCGCGACCGGAGTGACCCATCCGGGCACCTCCCATCGACGCGTGTCGGCGAGTCGACGCAGCACCGCTGACGGCTCGGCGGCGGCGCAGAGCGCGTCGAGCCAGGGCGCCGCTTCCGCCGACGACCAGAGATCGGTCAGATCGACCCGCAGATCCCGAACGTCATGCGCCGGGACGCCGAGCACGCATGGCACGACGCCCGGCGCCAGCCGGATGCCGACCATGTGCTCGACCGACTCGCAGACGTGCTGGTGTGGGTGGGTGTCGGGACCGGCGACCAGCAGACGCCGTCGGTCCCAGATCAGATCCATGCAACCGTCCGGCAGGATCTCGGCCGTCCCCACCTCGTGTTCGGCCGACCACACGGCACCACGTGCGGTCTCCGATGTCGATGCCCCGGCCATCGATCGAGTATCACCCTCCCCCGGTAGGCTGTGCATCCGTGACGACTAACGGCGCTTTCGCAACCGGTATTGCCACGGTGACCAACGGCGGGTCGGCTGACCCGGGCGTGGTCCTCGACGTCTGGTTCCCCGAGCCGGAACTGAACAGTCCCGCCACGAGCGAGACCGTCGTCCTCGACGGTGACGCCGTCCCGCACGATCTGCGTGACCTGATCGGCGAGGACGCCGCGCGCGGAGTCAAGACGGTGGCGGTGAAGACCACGACCACGGACCTGTCGTCGGCGCCGATCGACGCCTACGACGTGTATCTCCGTCTACACCTGCTGTCGCACCGTCTGGTGACACCGCACGGCACCAACCTCGAGGGCATCTTCGGCCTGCTGACCAACGTCGTGTGGACCAATCACGGACCCTGCCCCATCGACGGTTTCGAGACCACCCGCGCGCGCCTTCGCTCGCGCGGTCCGGTCACCGTCTACAGCATCGACAAATTCCCGCGCATGGTCGACTACGTGCTGCCCGGCGGCGTACGGATCGGGGACGCCGACCGGGTCCGTCTCGGCGCTCATCTCGCTCCCGGGACCACCGTCATGCACGAGGGTTTCGTCAACTACAACGCCGGGACGCTGGGCTCGTCGATGGTGGAAGGTCGCATCTCGGCCGGTGTGGTGGTCGGCGACGGCTCCGACATCGGCGGCGGTGCCTCCACGATGGGCACGTTGTCCGGCGGCGGCAAGGAGATCATCGCACTGGGCAAGCGGTGCCTGCTCGGTGCGAACTCGGGTTGCGGCATCCCCCTCGGCGATGACTGCGTGATCGAGGCCGGCCTCTACGTGACGGCCGGAACCAAGGTCACCGGTCCGGACGGCACCGCGGTCAAGGCCCGCGAGTTGGCCGGGCAGTCCAACCTGCTGTTCCGACGCAACAGCCTCACCGGGGCCGTGGAGGTCGTCCCCTGGAAGGGCGACGGCATCGCCCTGAACGAGGCGCTGCACAAGAACAATTGACCGCTGGCTGTGCCCGGTTTTGCACCGGGCACACCTCAGTGGTTCAGACGTTCGGCGGCCGCGGCGACGCGTTCGTCGGTCGCGGTGAGTGCGATGCGCACATGCTGCGCGCCCGCGGGACCGTAGAAGTCGCCGGGTGCCGCGAGGATGCCGCGGTCGGCGAGCCAGTCCAGAGTGGTTCGTGAGTCCTCGCCCCGGGTGGCCCACAGATAGAGTCCGGCTTCCGAGTGGTCGACCCGGAATCCGGCCGAGATGACCGCGGCGAGCAACGCTTCGCGGCGGGCCCGGTAGCGCTCGCGTTGAGCGTGCGCGTGATCGTCGTCGTCGAGCGCGGCGACCATCGCCCCCTGGATGGGGAACGGCACGATCATCCCGGCATGTTTGCGAACGGCGAGTAGTTCACCGATCAGTTCTCGGTCACCGGCGAGGAAACCCGCCCGATAGGACGCGAGATTGGAGACCTTGGACAAGGAGTGTACCGCGATCAGACCACGGTGATCGCCGCCGCTGACCCGGGGATCGAGGATCGAGTATGCCTCCCCCTCCCACGTCAGACCGAGGTAACACTCGTCGGAGACGACGATGGTGCCCCGGTCACGGGCCCAGTCGACGACCTTGCGGAGGTGATCGATGCCGAGCACCTTGCCGGTCGGATTGGACGGCGAGTTGACATACAGCAACGCAGGTGAGGTGGGGCCCAGCGCGACGGTCGAATCCGCCCGTACCGCCGTGGCACCGGCCAGCAGCGCCCCGACTTCGTATGTCGGGTAAGCAACCTCGGGAATCACCACGACATCGCCTGCGCCGATACCGAGCATCGACACCATGCCGGCAATGACCTCTTTGGTGCCGATCACGGGCAGGATGGCCGACTCGTCGAGACCGGTGGTGCCGAACCGACGGGCCAGGGCGCCGACCGCAGCGGTACGCAACGCAGACGTGCCGATTGTCGTCGGGTAGCCCGGGAACTCCGAGGATGCGGCCAGCGCCTCCCGGATCACCGGATCGACCGGATCGACCGGTGTCCCGACCGACAGGTCGACGATGCCGCCGGGATGTTCGGCGGCTCGCGCCCGGGCGGCGCCGATGGTGTCCCACGGGAAGTCCGGGAGCACCGAGCTGACCCGCCGTCGTGTCGCGAAACCAGACGTGCTCACGGCGTCAGTTCATTCCTCTTCGTTCATCGGCGGTAGACCCTTGATGAACGCCGGGTCCGCCTCGGTCTTGCCGACCTTGCTCGCACCGCCCGGTGATCCCAGGTCGTCGAAGAAGTCGGCATTGGCGCTGACGTAGGGCTCCCACTCGTCGGGCACATCATCCTCGTAGAAGATCGCCTCGACCGGGCACACCGGCTCGCAGGCACCGCAGTCGACACACTCGTCGGGCTGGATGTAGAGCATCCGGCCACCTTCGTAGATGCAGTCCACCGGGCATTCCTCGACGCAGGCCTTGTCCAAGACATCGACACAAGGCTCCGCGATGATGTAGGTCACCACACTCTCCTTCGCTGCAAAACACTCGCGGCCCGGCAACGATCGCGGTCGCGGTGTCGTCGCCGGGGTCGGTGCGTGGGCTGAACGCACCGGATCACGGACCGCGCGGCGACCCCGAACGAACGGGCCACATACACATGAGTCCGTGTCCAAGAGTATCGGGCGGGCGTCCCCCTGTTCGACACCCGCCCCCGTTCCACGAGCTCAGACGTAATGCGGATCACATACTCTGCCGTCGTTGTGATCTGCGCGCGTCCAATCCTCGACGCCGTGGCCCGCCGACGCGACTCTGGTGCACGTGATCACACATGCCGACCCAGTGCGCACCCGAACCACCACGCTGCCGACGCGGCTGCGGCCCGCAGACCTGCGCCGGATCACCGATCAGGGTGTGGCCGACGTCCTCGACGGGGTCTACGACCACCTCCTCCCGCCACAGTGGGACGCCGTCGAGCGCTGGGCGGCACGGTTGGAGACCACCGACGAGCTCGACCTGTGGTTGATCAGCTGGACCCCGGACCGTTCCACCGAACTGCACGACCACGCGGGGTCGATCGGCGCCCTGACGGTGTTGTCCGGGGCGCTGCGGGAGTACCGATGGACCGGCCAGGACCTCGCCGTGCGGGTGCTCGCCGCAGGCGATCAGGCATCGTTCCCCCTGGGGTGGGTCCACGATGTGCAGCGCCATGACCCCGGCCAGACGGCCGGCACCGCCGGGGCCACCGAACCGACGCTGAGTGTCCACGCCTACTCCCCACCGCTGACGGCGATGTCCTTCTACGATGTCCTCGAGCCGGGCCGATTACGCCGTACCCGGACCGAGCTGACCGACCAACCGGAGTGACGACGTGCCCACCATCGACGATCTGCTCGCCGCGGCGCGTCGCGGCCTGCACCGCATCGAGGCGGCCGATGTCGCGGCGGAGGTGGCGGCAGGCGCGGTCCTGGTCGACATCCGCCCGGCCGGCCAACGAGCCGCGGAAGGTGAAGCCGACGGCGCACTCGTCGTCGAACGCAACGTTCTGGAATGGCGCTGCGATCCGGCCAGTGACGCGCGCCTACCCGAAGCGGTCGATCACGACGTGCGCTGGATCATCCTGTGCTCGCAGGGCTACACCTCCAGCCTCGCCGCGGCATCGCTGCAGCAGCTCGGCTTGCACCGGGCCACCGATGTCATCGGTGGTCATCAGGCGCTGCGCGCACTCGACGGCGACTGAGCCCGCTTCTCCTCGGCGGGATGCCGGGTTCTTCTCGGCGGGAGGGCCGAGATCAAGCGACGGCCGGCCAGGGACGGCCCTGCGGGTGGACGTCGGCCGCCAGACCCGTCGACGGGTCGGCGATGGCGGCGACGTGCCCGGCCAGACCCGGATCGATCCACTCCGAACCGGCGAGCACGTACGGCGGCTGCGCGGTGATGCGTTCGCTGAGTATGTAACCCGACTCCGCGGTGATCTCCGCGAGCGCGTCCAGGTTGGGCCAGGGGCGTTCGGGGTTGACGTGATCGGGCGTCAGCGGTGACACGCCACCCCAGTCGTCGACACCGGAGGCGATCAACGCCGCACACTCCCGCGCCGACACCAGATTCGGCGGCGCCTGCACTCGCATCTGCGGTCCGAGCACCACACGGGCCACCGCCACCGCCGCCAGGAATTCGGTCATCTCGGCATCCGGGGTGCCGCGCATCGCCGTATCCGGCTTCGCGCGGAAGTTCTGCACGATGACCTCCTGGATGTGTCCGTGCGCCCGGTGGATGTCGCGGATCGCGATGATGGATTCGGCGCGCTCGGAGAGGGTTTCCCCGATCCCGACCAGGATGCCGGTGGTGAACGGGACGCGTTCGGCCCCTGCGTCGTGCAATACCTGCAGCCGCACGCGCGGATCCTTGTCCGGACTGCCGTAGTGCGGCTGCCCCTTTTCGGTGAACAGCCGACGCGAGGTGGTCTCGAGCATCATGCCCATCGACGGCGCGACCGGGCGCAGCGCCCGCATCTCGGCCGCACTCATGACCCCCGGGTTCAGGTGCGGGAGCAGACCCGTCTCCTGCAATACGGCAACCGCTGCCGCCCGGACATAGTCGAGGGTGGAGTCATACCCCCGCGCGGCGAGCCACTCACCCGCCTGCGACCAGCGATCCTCCGGGCGGTCACCGAGGGTGAACAGTGCTTCCTTGCACCCGAGCGCGGCACCGTTGCGGGCGATCTCGAGTACCTCGTCGATCTCGAGGTACATGCCCTGCCCGGCGCGGACGAGTTTGCCGGGGACGGTGACGAAGGTGCAATAGTGGCATCGATCCCGACACAGCCGGGTGAGAGGGACGAACACCTTTCGGGAATAGGTGATTCGCCGGTCGCGTCCGGCCCCGGCGAGGCCGTCGTCACGCAGCCGCGAGGCGATCTCCTGCAGTGCGATCAAGTCGTCACCGGAGCAGGCGAGCAACGCGGCGGCCTGAGTCTCATCGAGGTCGGCGCCGCAACGAGCGGCGTCGAGTGCATCGGCGATCGTCTCGTCTGTCACGGGTATCGACCTCCTTCGTCGACGGGTCGGGATTCGATCTCATAGGGCGTCGGATCGAAGGTGCCGTTGCGTTCGCGGAACGACACCGCGGTGCCGGGCCACAACAGGGTGAGCCGACCGCTTCTGGGATCCACGTACCAACTGTTGCATCCGGTCAACCACACCGTCGAGGCGCTGCGCTCGTCGATCTCCCGGGTGTAGGCCTCTTCGGCCGCCGCGGTCACCTCGATGGCGACGATGGCGTTGCGCGCCATGTGGTCCAGAGCGCCCACCACATAATCCAACTGCGTCTCGATCATGTAGATGGCCGAATTGTGTCCCAGGGCGGCATTTGGACCGTCGAGGACGAACATGTTCGGGAAACCGTGGACCGCCGTGGAGGCGAATGACACCATGCCCGCCGACCAGTGGTCGGCCAGGACCTCCCCGTGGCGGCCCCGCACCCGTACCGCGGCAGGTAGCCGGGTGGCCTCGAAACCGGTGGCCATCACCAGCACATCGAGGTCGTAGGTCTGTCCACTGACCGCGCGCGCTTTGCACTCGACGACCGAGTCGAGCGCGCTCGGTTCGAACACCACATTCGACCGTTGCAGCGCCGGGTAGAAATCATCGCTGAGCAGGATGCGTTTGCAGCCGATCTCGTAGTCCGGGGTCAGCGCCGCGCGCAGGCCCGGGGCGGCGACCTGCCGGCGGAGATGACTCGAGGCGCGCTCGCGGATGGCATCGATGTCGGGCCGCAACCCCAGGCGCTGCCGGAAGGCCCGGTCGGCGTCGGCGAGCATGTCCTGCCGGACTGCCTGCGCACGTTCAGGCACCGCGAGTTCGGCTCGTTCCTCGGCGGTGAACCGGCGATCGTCACGCGGCACGACATACGGTGGTGTGCGGGAGAACACGACGAGCTCCTCGGCGTCCGCAGCGAGGTGCGGAATCACCTGAACCGCGGAGGCACCGGTACCCACGACCCCGATCCGCTCGCCTCCGGCGAGCAGGTCGTCACGCCATTGCGCTGTGTGAACGACTGTGCCGGTAAAGGATTCGAGTCCGTCGATGTCGGGTATGTGCGGTTCAGACAGTCGCCCGACGGCCATCACCAACACCCGCGCGCACACGGCACCCGCGCTGGTCTCGATCTCCCAACGAGATTCGGCGTCCGACCATCGCGCGTCGCGGAGTTCACAGCCGAGCCGGATGTGCGGTGTCAGCCCCTCGTCGACAACCGTTTGTTCGAGATAGCGGCGGATCTCGGCACCCTGCGGATACAGCGTCGCCCAGTCCCACGGAGGCCGGAAGGAGAAGGAGTACAGATGTGCCGGGATGTCGCAGGCGATGCCGGGATAGGTGTTGTCCCGCCAGGTGCCGCCCACGCCACCGGCCCGTTCGAGGACGACGAACGAGTCTCGTCCGCGCCGCGCCAATTGCGTGGCCATGCCGATGCCGGCGAATCCGGCACCGACGATGGCCACGTCGATCACGAGCGGCTCGGCAGTAGACGTCCTGCTCACCGACGAACCTGGGGTATCGGTGTCAATCGCTGCGCCGGCGGATCCGCATAGCCGGTGGTTCGCTGGCGAGGATTGCGTCCCAGCCGTGCGCCGAGGTCGGCGATCGCGTCGACGCCCAGTACCCGTCCGGCCTCCTGGCCGGCGTCCGGCATCAGGTCGCCGTCGATGAGCAGGCCCCCGATGTCGTCGGCTCCGCCTCCCAGCAACACCTCGGTGGTGTCGGCGTCATGTTTGGTCCAGGCGACCTGAATGTGGTCGAAGGTGCCCAGGGTGAGCAGCCGGGCCACCGCATGCACGGCTCGGGTCTCGCGCCGGGTGACCGGCGTCGTGGCCACCTCCCGCAGATGCGGTGGGGCGTTCTCGGGCAGCAGTGGCATCAGGATGAGCTCACTGAACCCTCGCGTGCGGCGTTGCATCTCGCACAGCGCACGCAGATGGTCGAGCTGATGCTGCGCGGTCTCCACGTGTCCGTACAGCATCGTCGCCGTCGAGAACATTCCCACCTGGTGGGCCGCCTCGATGGTCGACACCCACTCGGCCACAGGTGGGGCGGCGCCACCGGCAAGATGCGCTCGGACGTCGTCGTCGAGAATCTGGGCGGCGGTGCCGGGCACGGAGCCGAGTCCGGCCGCGTGTGCACGGCGCAGGAACTCGGTCACCGACACCCCCATCCGGATGGCGGCGTCGCGCACCTCGGGCGGGCGGAAGGCGTGCAAATGCATTTGCGGGGCCGCCGCGTGAATGGTGTCGACCAGGCGCAGGTACCCGTCGGTGGGAGCGTCGGCAGGCAACGGTCCCTGCAGGCAAATCTCGGTGGCACCCAATTCCCATGCCTCGACGACCAGATCGCTGACATCGGGAACGTCGGGCCGACCCGAGCCGACGACCGAGGTGTCGAGGTTGCGGTTGACGACGAAGGTGAGCTCGTCTCCGGTGATCGTCCGGCGGGCGTCGTCGGCCAGCGCACAGAGCTCGTCGAGTTCGGCGCCGGAGGCACCGAGCAACGCCAGCCACTCGTCGTCGCCGAGCGACGACGGATCGTCGGCGACGTGACGCACAGCTGCCCGGACGGCCTGCACAGTGGCGTGCGCGTCCCGAGCCCACTCCCGCAGGACCATTCCCTCACTCTAACCGCACCCGGCGAACCGGCCTCGACGCCCCGACGGGCCCGGGACCGGCGCTGCTCAGCGGTCGTCGGGAGCGGGCAACCGCCGGGTCCAGGCAAGCAGGAAGGGCACGCCTGCGCCAATGGCGAGCAGACCGAGGGTGGGCAGCATCAACGTTCCGTCCGGCACCAGCACGAGATCGCCGCCCGGGCCGGGCAGCGCGCCGGCGACCAGCACCAGCAACCAGGCCAGCAGCGGGAGGAAACGCAACGGTCCGTCGGTGATGGCCGCAGCCAGCCAGAGCAGCACCGCGTTGACGATCCCGGCGAGCACCGCCGCCACCGGGATCGCGATGCCGCCGAAACGCAGGTAGACGAACGCCACCGACAACACACCGACGACGAAGCCGTTCACCACCAGCAAGGCCAGCAATGCGCGGTCGACGGGACGCATCAGTCGATCCCGGCGAACAGGTCGGTCTCCCGTCGCCCCGGCTCGGGCCGGTGGCGCGCGGAGATCAGCACGAAGTGCTCCCGGTCGAAGACGGGCTGCAAGATGTTGTTGGACAGCGCGTATTCGGATCCGGACGGCGCCACGGTCACCTGAGTCGCATGTGCGCGCAGTCCGGCAACCTTGCGATCGACGACGTCGCCGACGTCGATCTCGGTGGTGATGGTGTGGTCGGGGTGGCTGGGCAACTCGTCGGCTGCCGGTAGTCGCCAGCCGTCCGGCACCCGGCCTGCCGCCGCCAACAACCCGGAACGCAGCGCGGAGCGTTCGGTGATCGACTCGTAGACCTTCACCGGCTCGGGCAGCGACCCGCCGGCCATCCGAGCATGCACCCGTGGCAGGGCCGCCACGGTCGACGCGTGGACCAGTTTGTGGTCGGGGTGGCCGTAGGTGCCCGCGTTGTCGTAGGTGACGACGACCTGCGGTGCAAACGACACGATCTCGTCGACGAGGGTGTCGACGAGATCGTCGAACCCGGCCCGGACCAACGCGCGCGGATGCTGCGCAGACGGTGCGCCGGCCATGCCGGAGTCCCGCCAATGCCCCGCTCCGCCGAGAAATCTCGGCCGCAGCGCCGGTCGCCCAGCCGGACTCAGCGCGGCCAGCGCGCTGCTCAGTTCCGCAATTCGGTATCCGCCCAGTTGATCGGCTCCACCGTCGGCGGCCAGCTGCGCCCATTCGTCGCCGATGACCTCGCCCTCTTCACCGAGGGTGAAGGTCAGCACGCGCACGTCGACGCCCTCGGCGAGGTAACGGGCGATGGTGCCGCCGGTCATGATCGTCTCGTCGTCGGGATGCGCGTGCAGCAGCAACAAACGCCGCGAGGTGTCGGTGGTCATCGTTGCTCCCAGGCGACCGTGTCGCCGAAGATGGCGACCTGGATCGGTCCGGAGAGCGGAACCCCGACGACCTGGTCGGTGAGGCCGACGAACATGCTGTCCTGATACAGCGGCACATAAACCGACTGTGCGGCGAGCAACGGCTCGGCCTCGGTGAGCAGTGGGATCGGGTTCGGCGCGGACAGCGCTTCGCGGGCCAGACCGATGAGCTGCGGATCGCAGATCCCGGAGACATTACTCGCATAGCTGTCGTCGGCCGCGCCCTCGCGACCCGGGGACACACTGGCGGGGGTAGGCGGCGTCGACAGTGACGGCGCGGTCCCCGGCTTGGGTTGATCGCAGTCGACCTGGGAGGCCAGCGATGCCGCGGCCGGCACGCCGAGGCCCTGCCAGCCCACCACGAGATCGACACGCGCGTTGGTCAGCGCGACACCGTAGAGCTCACTGTTGGGCAGCGCGAGCACCGTTGCCCGGACGCCTTGGCCGCGCAACTGGTCGACGATGTTGGCCGCCGCCGAGGTGGATCGTGGATCCCCGCTGATGGCGCCCACCCGGATCACCAGGTCGTCGCCGTCCTTGCGGTATGGGGCGATTCCGGCCGGTAGCGGCTCCACCTCGTTGCCACCGTCGGACGCGCTGGAGCCCTCGGAACCCGACTCGGCGGCCGATGCGGGCGCGCTCGACGCACCCATCGAGGCCGACGGAGCACCGGAAGGATTAGTGGTTTCCTCGTCGGGCGCTGCCCGTTGGTAACCCTCGTCGGCGAGCAGACCGGCGATCTCATCGGCCGTCGGCCGGACACTATCCACCGGGAAGTATCCGGGATCGGTGGGTGCGAAAACGGTGTTGGCGAACGGCGTGACGATGTCGTCCCCGGCACCGGCCAGGGTCACCAGATCCGGGTCGATCATTCCCAGCACAGCACGCCGTATCGGTAGTGCACGCATCGTCGAGGTGCGGGCGTTGACGCTGATCGACAGAGCCCGCGACGTGGGGCTGCGGCGGGTCATCAGACCGGGGACGGCCGACAGTTCGGCGGTGGTCGCCGGGCTGGTCCGCACCGCGGCGATCGCCGAGTCGCCCGTCCGCACCGACTCGACCATCTGCGATGCGGTGCCGGCACGTCGCAGCACCACCTGATCGAGACTGGGCGGTTCCATCCAGTATCGGTCGTTGCGAGCCAACCGCACCTCGTCGCGGGTCTGGTCGATGGAGACGATCGCAAACGGGCCCGCCGACACCGGTTTCCCGCTGTCCATACCGGTCTGGAAACCGGCCGGAGCACCCCGCAACACGTGACTGGGCAGCAGATCGGTGAACAATTGCCGCCACGCCGGATAGGGCTGGGCGAAGGTCACCTGCACCTCTTTACCGCCTGCGCGCGACTGCACGGAGTCGATGAGCCGGTATCCCGCGGGCGCCACCACATTGGGCTGGCGCGACATCTGTTGCCAGAGATACGAGAAATCGTCACCGGTGACCGGCAGCCCGTCCGACCACTGGGCATCGGTGTGGATCTGATAGGTCACGGTGAACGGGTCACGTGAGGTGACCTCGGCCGAGGTGATCAACGCCTCCTGGCGTTGCCACACCACTCCCTCCGGCGTTGCGACCGGCCGGAATGCGCTCGGCAGGGTCATCGCCGCGACCGCGGTGGTGACAGTGCCCTGATCGGCACCGATGTGCGGGTTGAAGCCGCCACCGACCGAATCGGTCGCGACATAGACCGTCTTCTCGGTCGGATACTCGGTCGGAGTGGGCGGTGGAGCGGTTTCTCGCACCGGCGGCGGCGGGTTGGACATACACGCCGTCGCCAGCAGCGCGAGAGCGCCGAGTAGTGCCAGCAGCCGGACCCTGCGTCCACCGGAGACCGACTGTCTCACGCGGCCCGCTCCCGCCTGCCAACGACTCACCGACAACACCCCCACAAGCTCGTCACGGCGCGAATCGACGCCGGGCGCACACGCGCCGGCTATCCGGCCGCCTGGTCACGCGACTTCGCCCGCGAGCGCTCGCGGGCGCGCGTCGAGGAGTCGAGATGCACCTTACGCACCCGCACGACCTCGGGCGTCACCTCGACACACTCATCGGCGGCGCAGAACTCCATCGCGCCCTCGAGGTCGAGTTGCATCGGCTTGGCGAGGGTCTCCATCACGTCGGCCGACGACTGGCGCATGTTGGTCAGCTTCTTCTCGCGCGTGACATTGATGTCGAGATCCTCGGCACGCGGATTGATCCCGACGACCATGCCCTCGTAGGTGTCGGCACCCGGCTCGACGAAGAAGGTGCCGCGGTCGGCGAGCTGGATCATCGCGAACGGGGTGACGCTGCCGGTGCGGTCACTGACCAGCGATCCGGTGTGGCGTGCGCGGATCTCGCCGGCCCACGCGTCGTATCCGTCGAACACGGCGTTGGCGATGCCGGTTCCCCGGGTCTCGGTGAGGAAGTCGGTGCGGAACCCGATCAGGCCTCGCGAGGGCACGATGAACTCCATCCGGACCCAGCCGGTGCCGTGATTGTTCATGTGCTCCATGCGGCCCTTGCGGGCGGCAAGCAATTGGGTGACCGCACCGAGGTACTCCTCGGGGACGTCGACGGTCAGGTGCTCGAACGGCTCCTGCACCTTGCCGTCGACCTTGCGGGTCACCACCTGAGGTTTGCCAACGGTGAGTTCGAAGCCCTCGCGTCGCATCTGCTCGACCAGGATGGCCAGTGCAAGCTCGCCGCGGCCCTGGACCTCCCAGGCGTCGGGACGGCCGATGTCGAGCACCCGCAGCGACACGTTGCCCACGAGTTCGGAGTCCAGGCGCGACTTCACCATCCGGGCGGTCAGTTTGTGGCCCGACACCCGGCCGGCGAGCGGCGAGGAGTTGGTGCCGATGGTCACCGAGATCGCCGGCTCGTCGACGGTGATCCGCGGTAGCGGCTCCGGGTTGTCGAGGTCGGCGAGGGTGTCACCGATCATGATCTCCGGCATACCGGCCACCGCGACGATGTCACCGGCCACGGCCGATTCGGCCGGGGCGCGGTCCACGCCGACGGTGGCCAGCAGCTCCGTGATCTTCGCCTTCTCGACGACCGGCTCCCCGTCCACTTCACGACACCACGAGATCTGCTGGCCCTTGCGCAGGGTGCCGTTGTGGATACGGACCAGGGCCAGGCGACCGAGGAACGCCGACGCGTCGAGGTTGGTCACATGCGCCTGCAACGGCGCATCGGGGTCGCCCTTGGGCGCGGGAACGTGCTCGAGGAGCACATCGAAGAACGGGTCGAGATTCTCCCCCGACGGCACCTCGCCGTCGGCGGGCTGCTCGGTGCTGGCGACGCCGGCGCGGCCGGAGGCATAGAGCACGGGGAGCTCGAGTGCGAGCTCGGCCGCGGCAGCGGCCTCGTCGTCCAGGTCGGAGGCGAGGTCGAGCAGCAGATCCTGACTCTCGTCGACGACCTCCTGGATGCGCGCGTCCGGGCGGTCGGTCTTGTTCACCACCAGGATCACCGGCAGCGATGCGGCGAGTGCCTTGCGCATCACGAACCGGGTCTGCGGCAGCGGACCCTCGGAGGCATCGACGAGCAGCACCACACCATCGACCATCGACAGGCCGCGTTCGACCTCGCCACCGAAGTCGGCGTGGCCGGGCGTGTCGATGACGTTGATGACGACCTCGGTGCCGTCGGGCTGGCGACGATGGACCGCGGTGTTCTTCGCGAGAATGGTGATGCCCTTCTCGCGTTCGAGGTCACCCGAGTCCATCACGCGGTCGACGAGTTCGGCGCGCTCGCCGAAGACCCCCGACTGGCGCAGCATCGCGTCGACCAGCGTGGTCTTGCCGTGGTCGACGTGCGCGACGATCGCGACGTTGCGGAAGTTGTGGACAGCGCTCACTGAGCTCTCTTTCACTGCGATGGGGACCGGTCGATCACCGGTGGACAAGTCAACGCGTACAGGGTATCGGGCGACAAGCTGAGATCGCGATCACATCTCCGGGTCGGCCGATAAGTTAGGGCATGCTAATGTCCGGCGCATGGGCAAGGTCCACCCGGCGGACATCGCCGAACTGAAGCCGAAGAAGAAATGCTGCCGCAAGTCCACCAGGTGCGTACGGTGCCCGGTGGTGGTCCATCGGATGCGCAAACTCGACGGTGCGCAGATGACGAAGAAGCAGCTCACCAAGGCCCTTAAGCGGGCGCGCGCGGCCTGAGGGTGTGCGAGGGCCCTTCGTGTCGCTCGCAAGCTCGCTCCTCGGGGACAAACGGGAGACGCTCGCAAGCTCGCTCTTCAGGGACGAGCTGGTGACGCTCGTAGGATCCGGGCATGGGCATCAAACTCGAGAACGTCGCCATCGCCGTACGTGACCTCGACGCGGCCATCGCATTCTTCACCGACCTCGGACTCGAGGTACTCGGTCGCGACACGGTAAGCGGCGAATGGACCGACACGGCCGTCGGCCTCGACGGCAACCACGCCAAGATCGCCATGTTGCAGACACCCGACGGCCTGGGGCGTCTCGAACTCTTCGAATACATCCACCCCGACGCGATCGAGACCGCACCCACGCGTCCGAACGAGATCGGTATGCACCGCGTCGCGTTCTCGGTCGATGACCTCGACGAAGCACTGCAGATCGCCGCTCGCCACGGGTGCCACCCGCTGCGCGGCGTGGGGACCTATGGGGACAGCTATCGGCTCACTTACGTGCGGGGGCCCAGCGGCATCATCGTGATGCTGGCCGAGGAGCTGAACCGCGGGTGAGCCTGGCCCGCATGGATGTCATCTCACCCGCCGAGGTCGCCGAGCAGTTCGGGCACCCACACGTTGTCGGCGGGTACCAGTCGACCCGAGTCGTGCATCAGTCGCAGGCCCGGCGCATCCACCCAACGCAGCGCCTCGTGTTCGGCGGGGTGCGGGGTGCCGCACTCGATGCGCGCCCGCAGGGCGACCAGCGTGAGATCGCGGGTCAAGGCGACCGATTCGCGCAGCGCCGCGCCCACCGCGATCGTCACCCCGAGCTCCTCACGCAGTTCTCGACGCAGCGCGTCCGCGGGGCTCTCCCCCGCCTCGACCTTGCCGCCCGGTAGCTCCCAGAGGCCCGCCAGGTCGGGTGGATAGCGCCGCTGCGCCAGCAGTAATCGATCACGGTCCAGGACCGCCCCGGCCACCACGATCCGGTGTCCGGTCATCCGCCGATCACCGCGACCCGCTCTTCGACCAGCTCGAGGGCGGCCCGGTCGCCCACGCCGAGTCGATCCGAGGTGATGGCATCGAGTTCGATGTGGCCCACCTGCACCCGCAGCCGGCGACCGGCCGGCAGATCGGCTACGGCCGCGACTACGCCGGACGACGGGCTCTCCCCGACGACACCTACGGCACGCACGGACTCGGGCCGTAGCCCCAACGACGCGTGTCCGTCCGGGAGATCGAGGGTGGCCTCCCCCAGCGAGGTCACCGCTCGTCCGTCGGTGACCTCGGCGGCCAGCACGGTGGTCACGCCGAGGAACCGGGCCGTCCACTCGTCCTTCGGGCTCAGCCACAGCTCAGCCGGCGCGGCGGTCTGCACCAACGCGCCACTGCGCATCACCGAGATCGAGTCGGCCATCAGCGCGGCCTCGGTGTGATCGTGGGTGACCACGATCGTCGGGGTCGCGGTGGTCGTGACGATGTCTCTGATCTCGGTGGCCAACCGGTCACGCAGCAACCGGTCGAGCGCGGCGAGTGGCTCGTCGAGCAACAACAGCCGCGGGCGGGGTGCCAGCGCCCGGGCCAGCGCGACACGTTGCGCCTGGCCCCCGGAGAGCTCCTCCACGCGACGCTCCCCGAACCCGCTGAGACGGACCAGTTCGAGCATCTCCTCGACTCGCACCCGGATTGCTGGACGGGGCCATCGACGCATCCGCAACCCGTAGGCGATGTTGGCGGCCACACTGCGCCCGCCGAAGAGCTGCCCGTCCTGGAACACCACCCCGAAGTCACGCCGATGCGCCGGAGTGTCGGCCAGGTCCTGGCCATCGAACATGATCCGCCCCGTTGTCAGGGGCTCCAGTCCGGCGATGGCCCGGATGAGCGTGGACTTGCCACACCCCGAGGGACCCAGCAGTGCGGTCACCACCGATCCGCCGGTGCCCGTCGACCAGGTGAGTTCGTCGATCACCGTGGTCGATCCGTACCGCACTGCCACATTGTCGAGTTCCAGCATGTCAGCGATCCACCATCTCAGAGCAGCGCCCCCTGGCGCGGCCGCAGCGCCTCCACGATCGTCACCGCCAGGGTCGTCACGGCGACCAGTACCACGGACGCTGCCATGGCGGTGGCAAGGTTCTCCGCGCCGGGTCGGTTCAGGGCGGACCCGATCAGCACCGGCAGCGTGGTGGTGTCGGCGCGCGCCAGGAAACTCGTCGCACCGAACTCCCCGAGCGCCATCACGAAGGCGAACCCGCCGGCCGCGCCCAGAGACCGTCCGATCATCGGCAGGTCGACGGTCCAGAACACCCGCAGCGGTGACGCGCCGAGCGTCATCGCGGCCTGCCGCAGTCGCCACGACACCGATTCGAGCGCGGGCACCGCCACCCGTACCACCACCGGGATGGCGATCAGTGCCTGGACGCACGGGATGACCAGTGGCGATGCGGCCACCTCCCGGGGCAACGCCGCGAGCACGATCAAATAGCCGAATCCCAGTGTCACCGCGCTGATTCCGAGCGGAATGGTCGTAATGACGCCCCCCGCTGCCGCCCAGGCCCCGGTGGATCGATGCATCGCGACGGCGGCGAGGAGACCGACCACCAGCGCGATCACCATCGCGAGCGCGGCCGTGACCAACGAGTAGCGCAGCGATTCCAGCGGGGTGACGCCGTTGACCGATTCGTTGAGCGCGCGGTAGCCGGCCAGCGTCCAGGTCCCGTCGGCTCCGGGGCGTACCGAGCGCACCACCAGGACCGCCAGCGGCGCGATCAAGACCACCGCGACCCACGCCAGAGCGGCGGACACCGGCAACCACTGCCTGCCCCGAGGCCGTACCCGGGTCTCGGCCGCAGCGGTGGGACCCGAACCGCCGGGCTCGGTAAACAGCCGGGTCAGCAGCAGCGCGGCCACCACCACGACGATCTGCAGCATCGACAGGGTCACCGCTTCCGGAATGCGGAAGTAACTGACGGCCTGGGTGTAGATCTCGGTCTCCAGAGTGCGAATCTCCCCGTTGCCCAGGATGATGATCACCCCAAAGCTCGTGGAACAGAACAGGAAGACCAGCGCAGCGGCAGCGCCGACGGCGGGGAGCAGGCGTGGGAGGGTCACGTCGACGAAAGCGCGCGCCCGGGAAGCGCCGAGCGTCTGGGCGACCTGGGCGAGCCGGGGGTCCACCGACCGCCACGCCGCCCCGACCACCCGTGCGATCACCGCGACGTTCAGGAAGGCGTGGGCGAGCAGGATCGGCCAGAGTCCCGACGAGATGTCAGCGAAGGCCAGCGGGCCATCGAGCAAGGCCCGGAACGCGACCCCGACGACGACCGTCGGCAACACGAAGGGCACCGTCACCACGACCGTCAGCAACAGCGAGCCGGGGATGTCGATACGGGCGATCAGCCACACCATCGGCGCAGCGACCACCAGCGCCAGCACGGTGGACGCGGCAGCCTGAAACAGGGTGAAGCCCAACAGGTCCACGGCGTTGGTGCGACGCAGCAAGGCACCGATACCCTCGCCCGAACGCACCTCGACCGCGCGTCGCACGAGCGCACCGAGCGGCCACAGGAAGAACACCAGGATGAAAGCCGCGGGCACCAACCTCAGCGCGAACACGCCCAGACGCCGGCCCGTCACCGCCCGACGGCGTCGCGCCATTCCTGCAGCCACGCCTCCCGATTCTGCGCGACGTAGGCAGGTGGGAGGCTGACAGTCCAGGACGGCACCGGGGCCCGCTGGACCCATCCGTCGGGCAGCGGTGTCCCCTGCTGCACCGGATAGACATACATCGATGACGGCAGGGCCTCCTGCACCGTCGGCGAGAGCATGAAGTCGACCAGTTTTCGCGCGCCGGTGAGATTGTCGGTCCCTTTGAGGATTCCGACGTACTCGACCTGCCGCCAGCAGCTGTCGAGGAGCGCCGAGGTCCCCGGGGTGGCGGCCGGCGACGATGCGTAGGACAGCACGATGGGTTTGTCGCCTTGCGCCTCACCGGCGGAGAACAGCTGGTTGTAGGCGATCTCCCAACCGGAGACCACGGTCGCACCGCCTGCGGTCACCGTCTTCCAGTAGTCCTGCCATCCCTGCGGAAACACCCCGATGGTGGTCAGCAGGAAGGCGAGTCCGGGCGACGAGGTACCGGGATCGAGCAAGGCGGCCTGCGACGCGTATTTCGGGTCACGCAGGTCACGCAGACTCGTCGGCGGTTCCTCACCGCGTGAGGCATACCAATCGTCGTCGACGTTGAGGCAGACATCGCCACGGTCCACCGCGGTCAGTTCGTTGTCGGAATCGGGCAGCGCGTAATCGGCGGCGCCGCCGGCCGCCATCGGCGACTGGTAGGGCTCGAGCGCACCCGCCTCGATCGGACGCGAGGCAAAGGTGTTGTCGATGCCGAACACCGCATCCGCTTTGGGCGATCCGGGGGTCAGCGACACGGTCGAGGCGAGCTGGCCGGCATCTCCGGATTTGACCACCTTCAGGGTCAATCCGGTCTCCTGGCGGAAGGTGTCGAACACCGAATCCGGCAGGGTGAACGAATCGTGTGTCAGCAACGTGACCTCGGCGCCGGGCTCCGCGTCGTCGGCGCATCCGGCCACCACGGTCGCACCGGTCAGCACCGCTGCCACTGCGGCGACTGCCCTGGTCACGTATCTGCGTCTGTGGACACCGATCACGATGAACGGCCACCTCTCTCGTCGTCTGGCCACTGCTCGATCTAACCAGTAACTCCACGACTACACGACCGTTGCCACAGCGAACCCCATCAGTAACAATTGCATCAACAACACCATTGGTCACATTCTTTGGCGTTAGGCTCCCTGGACGGTGCCCGTCGTCGGCGGGTGCATAGAATGACGCGCGACGCGATCTGCGTCGTCCGTCACTGACCGCGGAGTGCAGGCCACAACCGGCCCGCACCGACGACCGATTGGACCGGAAACAGTGCGTTTGCCTGCACTCCTGAGCCCGCGCTCCTCCCGCACCCGTAGCCACGCCGGCCGCCCGGCACGCCGGATCACGGTTGCGGCGATGAGCCTCGTCGCGGCGACCTCGCTGGCCGTACCCGCCGTCGCCGATGCCGCGCCGGCACCCGCACAGCCCAAGGTCGATCAGCGCGTCCTCGACTCGCTCGGCGCCTTCGCCCCCGCCATCATCGGCGCTGTCGCCACCAAGGGGCCGGACGGCAAGATCAGCCCGCAACTTCTCGACCAGGCCAAAGCCCTCGCGGCCGCCCCCGGTCTGCCGCCGAAGGTCAAAGAGATCTGGCAGGACGTGATCGACTTCCTCGGCGAGCCGGGACGGGTGGCAGCGCAGCGACATCTGGCCGCGGAACGCAAACCCGGCGAGCCCGAGATCCCACAGGGACCCAATGCACCGAAGATCCAGGAATTTCTTTATCCGACGCTGGGATTCGGCTGCATGGAGGGCAACGGCAGTCCCGACGGCGGCAACTCGCTGGGCCGGGCGTTGGTCACCGCCGGTCCGCAGGATGCGCCCGCGCCGGGGCCCAAGCGCGGTGAGGCCGGTTACGTCTACACCAGTCTCGGCACCGGCCCGGCCATCAACAACCCCGATCGCAAGCTGCGGGTGACCTGGCTCAACATCGACAACGGCCGAACCGGCCAGCAGCCGCTCAAGCGCAACCCGAAGATCAATGTGACCGACGGCCCGGGCACCTTCACCGGGATCGCCAAGACCGGCAGGGGTCGGATCGTGTCGACGATCTACGGTGACGTCACCACCAAGAGCGACGGACGCATCAACAGCTGCACCATCGTGCCGACGATCGGCCTCGCCATCATCTGACCCACGGGCGGCGACACATATAGTCACCGACCCCGACCATTCGACACCCCCGGGACTCACGTCCTCGGGGGTGTCGTCGTAGTGCCCAACGGACCATGTGATCACCGCCACACGTCCACCACCTGCGGGTTCGATCCGCTCCGCCAGATGATCGCCCCATGATCGCGACCATGTCACAGGTCGGACTCACGACTTGCTCCGTCGCTGTCAATCGTGCTCTCTTTTAACTTGAGCAACATCTGTCACATTCGTAACACCGCCGGTGAGACCCGGCGGCGTGCATCGTTGAAGGAGAGAACATGGTGGGCAGCGACATGGTGGGAGCCGGCGCGCGGACACGCCGCCGTCGTCGCCCGTACCGTCTGCGAGCGGGTGCGCTCGGCGTTGCCGTCGCAGCTGCTGCCGGACTGTGTGTACCGGCTCTGGCGACCCCCGCAGCAGCCGCGCCACTGGTAGAGCCGAATTCCCTGACGCTGCCCGACATCCCGTTCGACAGTGAACTCGCGGCGGCCGTGCGGTTGCTGAAGGATGCCGGGGTCGACCGGATGGCACTCGACGCCGCGCAGGCCATCATGACCAGTGTCGGCCAGCTCTCCAGCGACCAGATCGCCGTCCGCGGTGCCGCGACACCGGTCGCCGACTCCGACCCCATGGCGCTCCTGCGCACCCTCGGCATACAGCCACTCACCCCGTCGGTGGCGCCGTTCTGCACCACTCCCACCGACGACAACCCGCTGGGGCTGGTCACCGCCGGCGCCGGCGCGGTCCCAGGGCCATGGCCCCTGGCATCCGAACCCCTGACCCCGCTCGAGGAACTGTTCGGGATCACCCTGCCAAAGCTGAACCTCGTCGATGACGGTCAGACCGCGTATGCCTTTGTCCCGGCATCGGCCGGCACAACCGACGCCAAGATGCAGATCGCCTGGTTCAACGTGGCCACCCTGCAGGGCGGATTCGCCGATCTCGAGCCGATCAGCGACGCACCGATCCTCAAGGCGCTGCCACTGCTGTCCGGGGTCCGCCTGGCACCGGTGCAGACCGGCAACGGCACCGTCTTGTCGGCCGTCTACGGAACCGCCGACCATGCCGGGCGCACCTGCTACTTCCTACCCGCCGTGGGCATAGTCGAGGCCTGACGGGCCCTTCGGACGAGCACACCCCTTGACAACGAGAAGCCGCCACATCATGTCCTCGCCTCACCCCCGCCGCGCCATCCGCCGACGGAGATCCACTCGCAGCGCCCGCGCCGCACTGCCCATCGCGGCCGCCGCCCTCCTGCTGGGTGCGACGTCGGTCCTCACACCGACGACCGCCGCGGGTGCGCCCGGCGCCACCCCGGCCGCGGGAGCCGCCGGGTCGGTGTTCGCCAACCGGGACCTGCCCAAACACCGACTGACGTCGACTGCCGGTTCCGGAGCCGCGTTCACCTACTGGAGCACCGGCACCGACCGGGAACCACGGTTGTCCACCGGTTCGGTGGAGGTGCCGGCCGGAAAAGCACCAGGGGGCGGCTGGCCGATCCTGGTGTGGGCGCACGGCAGCCGCGGCATCGCCGACCGGTGTGCGCCGTCAGCGCAACCGACCCGCGCCGACAGCGACCAGATCGCACGCTGGCTCGACCGCGGATACGCCGTGGTGACCCCGGACTACGCCGGATTGGGCACGCAGGGCACACCGGAGTACTTCGACACAGACACCACCTCGCGCAACATCGTCGATGCCGTCCGGGCCAGTCGCGATGTCGCCGAGAACCTCAGTCGCCGTTGGGTTGTGGTCGGTGAGGGCCAGGGCGCCGCCGCGGCCATCGAGCTCGCACGCACCGCCACCCGCATGCAGGGGCCGAAGCTGGATTATCGCGGGTCGGCCGTGTCGTCCATCCCGGTCGAGTTCGACACACTGATCGGCGGCCTCGGACCTGAGACCGGCACCATGCCCAGTGGTGTCGAGTCCGCCGTGCTGTTCACCCTCAGCGCGATCCGCAACGCCCGTGAATCGGTCGATCTCGATGCGTTCCTGACCGACTCCGGTAGGCACTGGCTCGATCGCGCTGCTGCGGTCTGCGCCGACGACCTGACCGCGGAGTTCTCCGGCACCACCCTCGGATCGCTGTTCCGCCAGCCGTTGTCGGGCAATGGCCAGCTGCTCGATGTCGTCTCCCGCACCCACATGATCCCGATCAAGGGATTCACCCGGCCGGTGATGATGACGCAGAGTCTGTTCGACCAGGATGTCGTCGTGCCACTGTCGCTGCGGTATCTCAACGACGCACAGCACGCCGACCGCCGGGTGACCGCACGCACGTATCTCGCGGTCAACCAACAACAGTCCGAAGCGTTGTCCGACAACGACATGCGATGGTTCGTCGCTCGCGTGGCCGGTCGGTGAGGGCCTCCCAACCGCGTCGCACTCGGCGGCCGGACGGGCGCGCCCTCACCTATCTGGCGCTGGCCACCGCCGCCACGGTGGCCGGCGCAGCGCACCGTCGTCGGCCGGCAGCGCTCACCAAACCGCTTCCCCTGCTGTTTCTCGGGGTCGACGTCGCTCGGCACGCGGGCACTCGGTCGGGAACCGACAATGCGCTACTCGCCGGGGCGGTGGCCTTCTCCGCCGCCGGCGATCGCGCCATGTTGCTCGAGGAGTTCGCCGACGAACCGGCCGACAAGGATCGACGGCTGCAGCTCGGTGCCTCACTGTTCGCGGGCGCGCAGTTGTGCCTGACGGCAGCGATGATGCGGCGCGGCGCGCGGCCATCTGGACGGGGGCTCCTCGCCCGCACCGCTGTCCTCGCCGAATCCGCGACCGTCCTCGCGGTGCACCGTCCGCGGCTGCTGCCGATACTCGGCGGTTACGGCAACTCCCTGGCGCTGATGTCGGCGACCGCCGCCGGTATGCGCCCGTCTCGATCGGCGATGCGTACCGGGGGTCTGCTCTTTCTGGCCTCGGACCTGACGATCATCAACCGACGTCACCTCATCAACAATCCGCGCCTCGCGGCAGCCGGTGAGGCCTGGGTGCTCGCAAGCTATTTCGCCGCACAGTGGCTGCTGTTGACCGGCCTCGGCTCCGAGCCGGACAACGACGACGACTGATCAGCGACCGCCGCCCTTGGCCGACCGGATCGCCTCGAGTTGGGACAGGCGCGATGCGGCAGCCGCGTCCATGTCCTCGAGCTCCATCCCCTTGGTCTCCTCCACCTTGGACCGCACGAAGAAGAACGACGCCGCTGCGCAGAAGGCGAAGAACCCGTAGATCCACCCCAGGCCAAGGGTCTTGCTCATCTCCGGGAACAGCATCGAGATCGTGAAGTTGGCCAGCCAGTTGGCGGCGGTGCACACACCGAGTGCGACTCCGCGGATGCTGTTGGGGAACATCTCACCCAGCATCACCCACATGACCGGTCCCCAGGTGGCGGCGAAGAAGATCACGAACACGTTGGCCCCGACCAGCGCGACCGGGCCCCACGGGTCCGGCAGGGCAAGGCAATCGGCGTTGGTGTTGCCCGGCGTACAGGTCGTGTCACCCACGGTGCCGGAGTCGAGATAGGACGCCTGGGTGAATGCGATACAGGCCATGACGAGGCCGATGAACATACCGATCGAGCCGCTGAGCAACAGTTTGCGGCGACCGATGCGATCGACGAACAGGATCGCCACGAACGTCATCCCGACGTTGATGGCGGCGGTGATCACCGATGTCACGAATGCCTCGTCGGTGCTGAAGCCGACCGACTGCCACAGCGTGGTCGAGTAGTAGAAGATCGCATTGATACCGACGAACTGCTGGAAGATCGCCAGCCAAATACCCACCCAGAGAAGCGGATGCAGACCGAACGACGGACCGCGGATGTCCTTCAGCGACGTCCGCGCCTCCCGTTTGACGGTTATCCGGATCTCCTTGACCCGGTCGAGCGGATTGGGCTCGCCGGTCACCTCCTGGAGGATTCGCGCGGCCTCTTCGTCGCGGTGCCGCCCGACGAGGTAGCGCGGGGACTCCGGAATCATCAGTGCCAGCAGGCCATAGATGGCGGCCGGGACGACGCCGACGAGGAACATCCAGCGCCACGCCTCCAGGCCCCACCAGAGGTCGTTCTCCGGGCCTCCGGCGGCGTTTTGCAGCAACGTGTCCGACAGCAGCGCCGCGAAGATGCCGAGTGTGATCGCGAGTTGCTGCAGCGATCCGAGGGCGCCGCGGTAGCGCGCGGGTGCGATCTCGGCGATGTAGGCCGGCGCGATCACCGAGGCGATGCCGATGCCGATGCCGCCCAGGACGCGCCACAGCAACAGGTCCGGAACCGTCTGGGTGTATGCGGTACCGATCGAGTTGATGATGAACAGCGCCGATCCCAGCAGCATGACGCGCTTGCGTCCCCACACGTCGGCGAGCCGACCTGCGAACCAGGCGCCGAGGGCACAACCGAGCAGTGCGATGGCCACGGCGAAACCGGTCAGCAGTTCGGCCATGCCGAAGGTGTCCTCGATGGACTCCACCGCTCCGTTGACGACCGAACTGTCGAAACCGAACAGGAAGCCGCCGACCGCCGCGGCGACCGTGACACCGATGACCTTCGCGGTATGTTGCTCAGCGGCCTCGGGGTTGTGCGACTGCGCCATTTGCCGTGTCCTCACCATCGAATTCCGCCACGTCGAGGCGGAGTGCGATTGTCAGGCTACTAGTCCGAGCCCGCGGCGCCGGGGCATTTACGCGCACTATTTGGTATCGAAATCCGTTCTCTCAGGCCGTGGCGCGGCCCGCGCAGGTCGACGTGGTCGCGCCGACCATCGGCACGAATGCCATCACACCGATCTTCTGCCGGATGGTGAATGCGACCGGCCCCGGACCCGGGTGGAGATCGACCTGCCAGGTGACCGTGCGCGCACGGGTCGGCACGGTGACCGTCCCGCTGCGGCCGCTGGCGAGGTTGCGCCAGGACACCCGGACCTCGATGGTGTAGTCGAGGATCGCCGGCTGTGCCCGGTTCGACGCGATCAGCGAGATCGCCGGTCCGGGCAGACCATCGGCCGGAAACGGGATCTGGTTGAACACATCGACGTGAATGGGGATGGTCGGGCCCGGCAGCGGGTTCGCGCTGTCGCAGCGCAGGGTGGTCACGAGATTGGGATCGGTGTATTCGGGAATCGCCCGCGCGGCTCCCGCTCCGTTGGTGATGACCCCGCCGACCACCGCGGCCACGGCGAGCACCGCAGCAGCGAAGCGGCGGGTTCGCCCACGCTGTGCACAACCCCTGCTGCCCGGCCCCCTGCGCACAATCCCCATGAGGCCAGAGTCTAGGGCCAACTACGATGACCCCATGGCGAATCTCCAGATTGCGCAGGACCCGGCCGCCGATGCCCTGCTGTCCACCGACGCCTTCGCGCTGCTGACCGGGATGTTGCTCGATCAGCAGTTCCCGATGGAACGCGCCTTCGCCGGGCCGGCCAAGATCCGCGATCGGTTCGGCACCATGGAGCCCGATGCGATCGCGGCCGCCGACCCGGAGTCCTTCGCCGATCTGTGTGCGACCCCACCAGCGATCCACCGCTACGGCCGGTCGATGGCCGGTCGCGTCCAGGCCCTTGCACAGGTCGTCGTCGACGAATACGGCTCAGACACCGAACGCATCTGGACCGAGGCGTCCTCGGGCGCCGACCTGTTCGACCGCATCCGCGCCCTGCCCGGTTTCGGCGATCAGAAGGCGAAGATCTTCACCGCTCTGCTGGCCAAGCAGCTCGGCGTGAAACCGACGGGCTGGACCAAGGTCGTTGGTGACTACGGCAAGGCCGGTTTCCGATCGGTGGCCGACGTCACCGATCCGGTGTCGCTGCAGAAGGTCCGCGATTTCAAGAAGGCAGCCAAGGCCGCAGCCAAGAAGGGCTGAATCGGCGCGCCGGATCTGCCAAGCCCCCTCCCGCCAGAACCTGACATCACATAATGTCAGGGTCATGGTTGAGAACAACGGCGGTTCGCCCGGCGTCATCGAGTTGCCGTTCCGACTCGGCTTTGCCGTGACCGGCGTGGTACTGACCGCCGCTGAATCCGCTGTCACCATCGCCCGACTGACCGCCAACAGCGTCCAGCACGAGGTCAACACGGCGCTGGGGATGTCCGGCGATGAACTGGGCAGCTCACGGACACCGATCGCGCTGCTCAACCAACTCGCCGAACTTCTCGGGCCGGACCGGCCGTTCGGACGGATCCTCGCCGCGGGCGGCCCCCTGGAACGACTGTTGAACCCCGACGGTGTGATCGACCGACTGACCGCCCCCGATGGGTTACTCGAGAAGCTCACCGCCAAGGGCGGTCTGTTGGAGCAGATGACCGAGGAGGGCGGCATCCTGGTCCGGCTGACCGCCAAGGACGGACCGCTCGACCGACTCACCCGGCCCGGCGGTGTGGTCGATCAGTTCACCGAGAACGAGGGCATCCTCGAACGGCTGACATCGCAGGGCGGCATCGTCGACAAGCTGACCGCGCCGGACGGAGTGATGGAGAAAGTGACCGCCGACGGTGGGGTGCTCGACCGGATGGCCGCCGACGGCGGCCTGCTCGATCAACTGGTCGGCGAGAACGGCGCGGTCGAACGCGCGATCGCGCCCGATGGTCCGCTGGACCGGATCACCGAACTCACTGAAGTGATCGGTCAGCTCGCCCCCAACCTGCTGGCCATGCAGGACACCGTGCACGAGTTGGCGCAGACCGTCGATCTGCTCAATCAGACCGTCGCACCCCTCGGTGGGCTGGCCGACCGCCTGCCGAAGCGATTGACGCGCGGTTCACGAGGTTCGACACCACACGGCGATCCGGCGATCACCGACGGATCAGAGCGCAACGGCTACTCGCGCGGCGGCGAACCCGACGAGTCCTGACCAGCGCGGCCACCGCCGACCTGGGTCAGCGCCTCGTCGAGCAGGCCCATGTACCCGTCGACATCGGGCATGATCTCCGGACTGGTCGTGACCGAGATGGCCACCGTGTCACCGATCCCGTGCACGCCGTGGGTGAGTCCCTGCGCCGGGGACAGTGCCGGGAAGCCGGTGGTGAACTGAACCCGTCCACCACCGAGCGCGAGGTCGTCGGCGCCGCGGTAGACCGAGGACACCACGGTCACCCCGGTGACCCGATCCGGTCGGCGATCGACGTCGAAATGCCTGACACCCCAGTGGGTCAGTATCGACGGCACCGCATCGTCGGCGCGCCGCTGCGCGATCCGCGCGGGTTCATCGTCGGCGTCGCGGGCGAGAGCGATCTCGGCGGCGATCGCCGTCGACCGTCGGACGGGGTCCGCGATCTCGAGGTGCAGGTCGACACCGACGTTGCGGAAGTTGTTGCGCGCAGCCGTCGGCCGGCTGCGGCCGACGGTCAGTTCGGCCCCGATGCCACCTCGGGGCATCCCGAGATGACGCGCGAGGGCGATCGAGATCACCGTCAGGGCACCGACGGTGACGGTGTGCTCACGCGGGAGTGCATCCCGATCGACAACGATCACCCGCAGGCTCCGTCGGTCGCCGGGTGGACGGTTCAGCACGGTCGGCGGGTATCCGGCCGTCCCGGTAGGCCGGCGACGACGAGCCGCCCGGTAGGCGCACCCGCCACGCCAGATCATCCGGCCGAGTCGCACAGGCAGCAGCACACCACCGATCGCGGCGGCCGCCCCGGCGGCGACCGCAGGCGGCATACCGTCGGTATGGCTCGTCGCGTTCGGACGAAAAACATCGGGAGCGAACAACTTTCGCGCGATGTCGGCCGCACGTCTGCCATCGCCGAGCGCGTGACAGATCTGCAGGACCACCACCACACCGCGCCCACGCGGCGTGGTCACCGGCCCCAAGAGGTGGGCACGCCAGGCATGCCTCGTCGGTGACAGTTGAGCCGACATCAGGGTCGCGATCCGGTCCAGACACTCCGGCCAGGACGTGACGTCGCGATGGAGTCGCACCTGGGAGTCGTCCACGCCGCAGGTCACCCACAACGGGCGATCCAGTACCGCCGGAACATCGCGCACGCGCCGGGTCAGATCCGCCACATCACGCGATCGCCGGCGCAGCTCGTCGGCCCACCGGTCGAGCGGGACACCCTGGTCGGCAAAGGAATACACCAGGAACTGATCGTTGGGGATCGCCTCGGACATCCAGTAGGTCCGAGCGTCGGCCGGTGCCATCCGCTGCATGCCCGCACGGTAGCTCATCGGCGTGCAGCTTCACGGCCGCCGCCGATCACTTCGAGTGTGGTTCCAGATGGATGAAGGCCTGCACGTGGACCTGCGCACCCTCGAGGGCGTCGCGGATCTCGTCCACCGCATCGCCCACGACGCCGGCGAGTTCGTCATAGGAACGCGTCGGTTGCGCCGTGACCGTGAGCCGGATTATCTTTCGGCCGCGGTCGTCGGTCGCCGTGGCCTTCGCCCCGTCGAGAAGCGGATTCGCGGCGAGTTGGGCGCCGACCGCGGTCGCGACCAGTTTCGGTGGCACCGTGAGCACCCCGGAGCGATTGCTGCCGTCGAGGACGAGGTCGTCGACCTTTCCGGGGCGGACCGTGGCCGTGAGCAGCCGCAGACCCCACAGTGCGGCGACGATGGCCACCGCGCCCAGGATCGCCGGCCACCAGGCGGTCTCGGCGGTCCGCGCCGCCCATCCCGCATCGATCCGGTCGATCCAGTCCCGTACGGGACCAACCTCGGCTCGCCACAGCAACGCACCCGCACCGACGGCTACGAGCAGCGCACCGATCACCGCCACTGTGAGCCGGTGCCACACCGCCGGCCTTCGGTTCATCGTTCATCACCTCCGCGCGCGCTCACGATTCTGACCTTGCGACGCAGCGGCGCGGCGATGGTCGACAACACCTCGCCCACGACCTGGTCGATGACCGATCGGTCCACCGAATCGTGCACCGTGACCGACACTTTCACGGTGCGACGGCCCACCACGGTCGTCGCATGCGACACACCGCCGAGCGCGGAGACCGCAGCACTGCAGCGCCGTGCGACATCACCGCGTCGGGTCCACAACACTTCGTGCTCGGCGACGCTCAGATGGGTGCGCCGACGGGGCCGCACGGCGAGCCAGAGCAACACGCCGCCTACGATGATCGACGCGACCGCCGCCGGCCACATCCAGTCCCACCAGTCGATGTCGGCCACCCACAGTGCGGCCGTGGTCAACCAACCGGGCCCGGAGATCCAGCCGGCCGCCACGAGCAGGTCGCGCACGGCGACCACGGCGAGGCTGAGCATTGCGACGCCGATCAGGACACCGGGCACCACCGCGGTGGGATTCGCGGCCGGCGCGAACACCTTCGCGTCGTGAGTGTCGGCGGTCTTGGCCGCGGTCGTGCGGTTGTGCTCGCCGGGAACCGACATCTGCGTCGTCACCGCTGTACCTCCTGACGTTCGGCATCGGGCCTTGCGTCTGCGTCCGCATCGTCGAGGGCCGGGTCGGGTTCCCTCGGCGCCGGAGGCACCGGAGGCAGCTCGGTGTAGCCGCGACGAGGGTCACCGGTGGCGGCGATGTCGGCGGCGTTCACCACCGCCGCGACGGAGACGTCCACTCGTGACGGTCGATGTCCGGTCAGCCGATCGAGATCGCGGGTCACCGCATCGCGCACCATCAGGCACACATCGGTGAGCCGGCACGGCCACCGCACCGCGATCGTCACCTGCACCCGCGGCGTCGCCGCCGACATGTCCACCGAGACCTGCGGGTAGTCGCCACCGGCGATGGCCCGGCCCGGCGTCGAGCCGGACAGCATCGACCCGAGCGTCGTCTGGTGGGCGATGACGCCGTCGACTCCGAGGGCCGCACGGACCGCGGTCTTCTCACCGACGCGATCGGCGATGACCAGACCGCCGCGGGCGGTGGCATGGTCAACCACGGTTGCGGCTCCGTACCACGGCCCGCACATCGATCACTCCGTCGCGCTGCAGACCCGCCAGCACCCCGATCGCACCGAGCACCAGCGCGAGCACGAAGCCACCGAAACCACCGGTGATCGCCGCTATCGCCAGCAGCAGGCCGGCGATCATGCCGACCACCGCGTTCTGTGGCATCTGGTTCTCCTTCCCCATCACAACCCACCATCGGCTGCATCGATCGGCTCGGTCCTGACGCTGATGTCCTCGACCGTCACGACGGTGGGGACGCCGGTCAGGTCGTGCACCGTCTCGCGCACCGCCGACGCGACCTCACGAAGGTCGTGGGTCGCGTCGACAACGATATGCACCTCTGCCGAATCATCGGTCAGCACAACGCCGTTCACCCGCCGACCG
Organism: Gordonia sp. Z-3; assembly: GCF_036233855.1. Lineage (NCBI taxonomy): Bacteria > Bacillati > Actinomycetota > Actinomycetes > Mycobacteriales > Gordoniaceae > Gordonia > Gordonia sp. Z-3. The sequence goes on along the minus strand of NZ_JAZARS010000005.1, from coordinate 36,070 downwards.
GGCAGATAGGTGGCGATCTCGCCGAAGACCCCGCCGTACAATCCGGTGACCCCGGGCACGGCGGTCACGGCATCCACCACACCGGCCGCGGTTGTCGCCTGCGCGTCCCCCGTGCTCACTGGACGCGCGGGGTCTCGTCGACGCCCTCGTCGTCGTCCTCGAAGCGGATGTCGTGCACCGTGACGTTCACCTCGGTCACCTCGAGTCCGGTCATCTGCTCGATGGCGGTGATGACGTTGCGCCGAATGGCGGCGGCCAGCTGGTGGATCGCCACGCCGTAGTCGGCCACGATCGACACGTCGACGGCTGCCTGCCGTTCCCCCACCTCCACGGCAATCCCCTGAGTGGTGCTGGTGGTCGCGCCCGGCAAAGCTTCCCGGACCCGGCCGACCACCCGCTCAGCAGCGCCGCCGACATCTTGGACGCCGTCGATCTCGCGGGTGGCGATACCCGCGATTTTCGCCACGACGATGTCGGAGATCGATGTCCTCCCGCGATCGCCGGCCGGGTCCTTGTGCACCAGGCTGGTGCCGACACCGCCGGTCGCGGCCGACGGCCGCTCCCGCTCGATGGTGGCGGACTGGGTGCGGCTGGTCGTGTCGGACATGCGAACTCCTTCGTTCTCCGGGGGCCACCACGTTCTTCGGTGCGCGACCTGCGTACCCGGGCGGTGGCCCGTGTATAGAGTCAGTCGCAGTGGAAACGGAAAGTGCACGCACGAGTTCTGGTGATGCCGGTCACATGAATGGTTCAAGGTTCCCACGAGTGGCCGGCATGGATGGCCATGGGCCGACGGCACACCGGCCCGCATCGTCGCCGCTGGAACTGACGGCGATGTCCGACGACGAGTTGGCGGCAGCCGCCGCGGTCGGTGATCGTGAGGCCTTCGGCCTGTTGGTGGCGCGCGTCCCTCCCGGCCTGCTGCGCTATCTGAGACGCATGGTGCCCGACCCCCAGACCGCCGAGGATCTCGCCCAGGAGACCTTGATGCATGCGTGGAAGAGCCTGCCGGATTTCGCATTCCGCAGTTCCTTTCGCACCTGGATGTTCGCCATCGCTCACCGTCGGACCACCGATTACCGACGCAGGCGTCGCGAGTTGCCCACCGCCGACGAGCAGTTCGCGGCGCTCGCCGACCCATGCCCCCTCCCCGCAGATGTCGCCGAACACTCCTCGTTGGTCGAGGCATTGCGCACCGAACTCGGCAACCTGCCGCCCACCTCGCGCACGGCGTGGTGGCTGCGCGAGAACGAGGGGATGTCGCTCGACGAGATCGCCCGGGTGTTGCAGACCAGCACCGGGTCCGTCCGCGGTCATCTGCAGCGCAGCAGGAGGTATCTGTCCATCCGGCTGCGACCCTGGCGCCCCGGCGGCCCACCCGATGCGGAGAAACCCCCGACAACCAGACCGCCACGGAACACAGACCGATCGACAACATCCGGGAAGGAGCGCAACCGTGAATGACATATTCGTCGACGGTGGGCACTCCGACGAGACGGACGCGTGGCTGGTGGAGGCGAGTCGAGACCTCGACGAACCCGACGAGGACGTGACCCGTCTGATCGACGTCGCCGGTCTGCGGATCGGACTGATCGCGCGCTACCGCGACGACCTCCTCGCGTTGTCCAACGAGGTGCGCGACGTCGCCGAAGCAGTGTTGAGCGCAACCCTCGGAGACTGGAGCAGCGCGGCTGCGCGACAAGCCATCACGGTCCGATGGCAGGATGTGTACACCCGGCTGACCTGACGGGCGCGTTCGGTCGGCAGCCTCAGTCCACGACGGGACCCGTGCTGCGCACCTCGTCGACCCGGTCCATCGCCGTGCGAAGCTCGGTGAGCCACGAATCCGTGTGCTGCCCGACGAGTTTCACACACCAGGCCAGCGCATCGGCGCGACTGCGTGCAACCCCGGCCGAGACCAGTGTGTCGAGTACCTGGCGTTGCGGTTGACGCAGTCGCGTCATGACGGGCACGGCGAGGTGGGTGAACAACTGCGCGGATTCGCCGCATCGCACGCCCCAGGCGACCTTGCGGTCGAATCGATGTTCCGCCTCCCGCGCAACCTCTATGCGTTGATCACGCGTGGTTTCCCGGAAGCGCGCGATCCGGCCGGCCTCGGCCTGCGCGACCGTCGCCGGATCGGCCCCGGATTCGGTATCGGGCGCAGCAATGGTGCCGACGATGGTGATCTCCTCACGATCAACCGATACCTCGGGTGCGCCGACGAACAATTCGTCGGGCAGGCGTCCGGCCAACCATCCGCTCACTTCTGCCGCGGTATCGGACATGGCAACCTCCAGGTGATTACTTGTAATCAGTATTACTTGCATTCAGGGTAGCTCGATCCATGGTTCGGAGCCAGCGCCTCATCGCCCGAAGAATCAGGGGTAGGTCAGCGCGAGCGGTGACCGGAGTGCATAAATGGACACATGCCGAGATCTGTCTCTATCCACGCGCTCGATCCGAACACTCCGGTCATCGTCGGGGTCGGCCAGTCGTCCGAACGCCTCACCGACGACGACTACCGAGGCCTCTGCGAATCCGACCTCGCATCGCGCGCCGTCGAGGCGGCGCTGGCCGACACCGGCGTGGTCGCACCTGCGGTCGCCGCCGAGATCGACACCGTCGTCGCTGTGCGCACGTTCGAACAATCCACTCCGATGTCATCCTCGCCGCTGGGCAGACCGGACAACATGCCGCGGGCGGTGGCCAAACGGATCGGGATGGACCCCGAACACGCCGTGCTCGGGGTGACCGGCGGGCAGAGTCCACAGAGCCTGCTGACCGAGTTCGCCGGCGAGATCGTCGCGGGGCGTCGTTCGGCGGCAATGATCTTCGGCGCCGAGGTGATGTCGACGGTGCGCCACCTGATGTCGACCACCACTGAGCGCGATCGACCCGATTTCACCGAGCAGGTCGGAGGTCAACTTGAGGATCGTGGCTTCGCGATCGCCGGTCTCACGACCCACCAGGAGGCGAAACACGGACTGCTGTCGCCGGTGGCCCAGTACGCGGTCCTGGAAAACGCCCGTCGCCACCGGGTCGGCCTGCCCCGCGGACGCTATACCGAGACCATGGGCGAACTGTTCGCCCCGATGTCGGAGGTCGCGGCCGCCAACCCGCATGCGGCAGCCCCCACGGTGCGATCTGCATCCGAACTCGCCACCGTGTCGGAGACCAATCGCGTTGTGGCCGACCCGTTCACCAGGTTCATGGTCGCGCGCGACCAGGTCAACCAGGCGGCCGCCACCCTGGTGATGTCCGTGCGGGTCGCCCGACAACTCGGGATCGACCCGTCACGGTGGGTGTTCCTGCACGGCCACGCCGACACCCGCGAGCGCCCACTGATGCAGCGCCCAGACCTCAGCCGCGGGCCGGCGGCCGCCGCGGCCGTGCAGCACGCGCTCGCGGTGGCCCAGATCGGCCTCGACGACGTCGCGCACCTGGACATCTACAGTTGCTTCCCGATCGCGGTGTCCAACGTGATCGATCCACTCGGCATCGATGCCGACGACCCCCGCGGATTGACCCTGACCGGCGGTCTGCCGTTCTTCGGCGGCCCGGGCAACAACTACTCGATGCACGCGATCGCCGAGGCCGTCGACCGGTGTCGTGGCGAGCGCGACTCGTTTGCACTCGTTGCGGCCAACGGCGGCATCCTCAGCAAGACGTCGGTGGGGATCTACAGCACCCGACCGACCGCATGGTCGCCGGACGACTCGAGCGGTGTACAGGAGGTGCTCGACGCCGCTCCCCGCGTACAGACCTCGGATTACGCCGACGGTCCGGCGACAATCGAGGGATTCACGGTCATGCCCGGCCGCGACGGCTCACGAACCGGCATCGTCATCGGCCGTCTCGACTCCGGTCGACGGTTCATCGCCACAGTGGCCACCGACGACGAGTCGATGTTCGAACTACTGGCCACCGACGACCCGGTGGGCGCCGACATCTACGTCCGGTCGAGCGCGAAGGGCAACCGCGTGTTCACCGATCGGGCATCGATGCTCCGTCACCACCCACCGGTTGCGCCCACCTTCCGTTCCTCCTACGAGCACGTCGAGGTCCGCCGCGACGGCCACCTGTTGGAGGTGACGATCAATCGCCCCGAGGCGCGCAACGCACTGCACCCGGCCGCGAACGCCGAACTCGATGAGATCTTCGACGCGTACTTCGCCGACGCAGACCTCTGGGTGGCGATCCTGACGGGTGCCGGCGACAAGGCGTTCTCCGCCGGCAACGATCTCGCGCAGACCACCGGTGCCGGCCTGGAGATTCCGGGCAACGGCTTCGCCGGGCTCACCTCCCGCCGATCGATGCCCAAACCCGTCATCGCCGCGGTCAACGGCTTCGCCCTGGGCGGCGGCTGTGAGATCGCGATGGCCTGTCACATCGTCGTCGCCGACGAACGCGCCACCTTCGGCCTCCCGGAGGTCAGGGTGGGTCTGGCGGCGCTGGCCGGCGGGCTGGTGCGCCTGCCGGCCGCCGTCGGTGGGGCGCTGGCCCGCGACATGATTCTCACCGGACGACGACTCGACGCCGCCGAGGCGCTGGCCGCAGGACTCATCAGCCGCATCGCGCCACCCGGCGAGGTGATGGACCTCGCGCGCACCGTGGCCGCCGAAGTACTCGCGGCGTCACCCACATCGGTGCGGGAATCGCTACGCGCCATGGACACCGCGGCTGCCATCCCCGATGAGATCGAGGCCATCGAGGCGACTTCGGCCGCCATGGACAGCCTGCTGGTCAGCCAGGACACGATTGAAGGGATCACCGCGTTCGTCGCCAAGCGACCACCACGCTGGACCGGTCGCTGACCGCATCGTCGGTGAATTCGGCGGCCGGAGGGTTACCATTCGTCCGACCATCGGCGAGCCATTCGCCACAGCCACACGACGAGAGGCTCGGACATGACGCTGGAGCAGGCAGGCACCGAGGAGCCGAAGGGCTGGTCGATGCCGCGGGGCACGATCGTGTTGCTCTCGGTCACCGGCTTGATCGTCACCGTCGGCGGCATGAAGGCGGTGTCCGGCCTCGTGGGGCCGATCTTCCTCGCCCTGATGCTCACGGTGGCCGTCCAGCCGATCCCGGTGTGGCTGCGCCGCAAGGGAATGCCTACGTGGCTCGCCTTCGTCGCCACCCTGGTGGCCGTCTATGGCATCTTGTTGACACTCTTCGGGTCGCTGGCCTTCTCGATCGCCCGGCTCGCGACGATCCTGCCCGAGTACGCCGACAAGTTCCAAGGCCTCATCGACAACTTCCAGGAGTTCTTGACCAGTCACGGCGTGAGCCCGGACAACGTGCACAACATGATCTCCCACGTCGACCCGGGCAAGGCGCTCGGATACATGTCGGACGTCCTCGAGAGCACGTTGTCGGTGGCGTCGGCGCTCATCCTGGTGGTCACGCTCCTGCTGTTCATGGCCGCCGACGCGATGTCCTTCGACAAGCGCATCGATGTGCTGCGCGGCATCCGACCCGACATCGCCATGGCGTTCCGCAGCTTCGCCCAGGGCACCCGCAGTTACCTGCTGGTGTCCACCGTCTTCGGCCTCATCGTCGCCGTCTTCGATTCGGTGGCGCTGTGGATCGTCGGCATCCCTCTGCCGATCCTCTGGGGACTGCTCTCGTTCATCACCAACTACATCCCGAACATCGGGTTCGTCATCGGCCTGATCCCCCCGGCCCTGCTGGCCCTGCTCGACGGCGGCTGGGGTCAGATGCTGTTGGTGATCGCCATCTACAGCGTCATCAACGTGGTGATCCAATCGGTGATCCAACCAAAATTCGTCGGCGACGCCGTGGGGTTGTCCACAACGTTGACCTTCCTTTCACTCGTGTTCTGGGCGTGGGTCATCGGACCGTTGGGTGCGATCCTCGCGGTGCCGCTGACGCTGATGTCCAAGGCCCTGCTCATCGACATCGATCCGTCCACGCGGTGGGCCGACATCCTGCTGTCGTCGTCGGCACCGAAGTCCGAACCCGACGCGGGCACCGGGCCACCCACCGACGAGGCCTCCCCGGACGCCGACGGCGACGCCGGACCGGACAGCCCCGGCGAGACCGGAGCGTCCCCGCAGCCGAGCTGAGGGCACTTACCCCGCACGAACTTCACACCGCGACAGCGACCGTCGCGCGAACTCGCCACCGGCAAAACCCGCATCTGCTTCCCCACGCGGGCGACGTCGGAGTACATTCGGCGTGTCACATATATTTGATACGTAGGTGGCAACGACGTGAGCGCACAGCTTCAGTGAAGACAGAGGTGGCAACTCGAAATGGACATGACATGGTCGGACGCCGACATCGCGTTCCGCGATGAGGTACGGGAGTTCCTCGAGGCCAAACTGACCCCCGATCTGCGCGCCGCGGGCCGCCTGCGGACCAGCGTGTACGCAGATCACGAGGCGTCTATGACGTGGCAGGCAATCCTGCACGAGCGCGGCTGGGCCGCGCCCGCGTGGCCGGTCGAATACGGCGGCTGCGATTGGACCCTCGGGCAGCACTACCTGTTCAGCCGCGAATCGATCCTGGCCGGCGCACCGGCGCTGTCGCCGATGGGCATCCGGATGGTGTCCCACGCGATCATGGCATTCGGTACGCAGGAGCAAAAGGACTTCTACCTGCCCGGCATCCTCGACGGCAGCGTGTTCTTCTGCCAGGGCTACTCCGAGCCCGAGGCAGGTTCGGACCTGGCGTCTCTGTCGATGGCCGCGGTCAGCGATGGCGACGACTTCGTGGTCACCGGTAGCAAGATCTGGACGACGCATGCCGCGGAGGCCAACTGGATCTTCTGCCTGGTCCGGACGTCCCGCCAGGAGCGCAAGCAGCAGGGCATCACTTTCTTGCTGATCGACATGAACTCACCGGGCATCGAAGTCCAGCCACTCGTGATGGCCTCCGGTGAGCAGGTCCAGGCACAGGTCTTCTTCGACGGCGTCCGGGTCCCGAAGCGCAACGTGCTCGGCAAGGTCGACGAGGGTTGGACCGTCGCCAAGTACCTGCTGATCTTTGAACGTGGTGGTGGCGCCGCGGCCCCCGCCCTGCAGGTGATGGCCGAGAACATCGCAGCCGAAGCCGCCGCGATGACCGGGCCGTCGGGTGTACCCCTGATCGAGGAACCGGCGTTCGCGGCCAAGCTGGCCGACGTACGTGTGCGCGCGAAGATCCTCGAGGTCCTCGAGTACCGTGCGCTGGCCGCGATGAGTTCCGGCGGAGATGCCGGGTCGCTCGCCTCGATGCTCAAGATCCTCGGCACCGAACTGAGCCAGAAGATCACCGAACTCGACCTCGAGGCCGCAGGAGTGCACGGGCGCGTGTACCAGCCGCACGCCGCTGCCCCCGGCGGTCCGATCAACCGGTACACCCCGCCGACCGACGGGTATGTCAGCGGCGAGGCATGGCAGGCCGTCGCCCCGCTGCACTACATGAACGATCGTGCCGGATCTATCTATGCGGGCAGCAACGAGATCCAGCGGAACATCCTGGCCAAGGCCGCGCTGGGACTCGGGTAGACAACCGCGGTCCCACATCAACCCGGCACACAAACGGAGCACACAGAACAATGGACTTCACCCTCACCCCGGAACAACAATTGCTGCGCGACGGACTCACCAAGTTCCTAGGCGCACGCTACGACCTGGAGGCCAGCCGCGAGGTGGCCAAGGTGGGCGCCGGATGGCAACCCGAGATCTGGCGCTCGTTCGCCGAGGAGCTCGGCGTGATCGGCGCCTGCCTACCCGAATCCATCGGCGGTGACGACGGCGGACCCGAAGAACTGATGGTGGTCACCGAGGCCCTCGGACATGCGCTCGTCGTCGAGCCGTTCGTCGACACCGTGGTGCTGGGCGCGCGTCTGCTGGCCCGCACCGGTCACCCGCGGGCGCTGGCCATCGGTGAGCAGATCGTCAGCGGCAACGCACTGACCGCACTCGCCGCGATCGAAGACGGCTCGGGCGGCATGCTTCACCACGTCGGCACCCGGGCCGAGAAGTCGGGCGACTCGTGGATCATCAACGGTGCCAAGGCCGTTGTCACCACCGCGCCACTCGCCGATCACCTGATCATCACGGCGCGGACCGGCGGTGAGACCCGTGAACGCGACGGGGTGTCGATGTTCCTGGTGGACCTCACCGAGACCGTGCCCGAGGGCCTGACCATGCACGCGGTGCGCACCATCGACGACCGCCGAGCCGCGGACCTGACCTTCACCGACCTGCGGGTCGACGCCGACGCACTGATCGGCAACGAGGGGCAGGCTCTCCCCGTGCTCGAGTACGCATGGGATGAGGCGACCGCGGCCGTGGTCTCCGAGGCGGTCGGGGCGATGCGCAAGGTGCTCGACGACACCGTCGAGTACGCCAAGCAGCGACAGCAGTTCGGTCAGCCCATCGGTAGCTTCCAGGCTCTGCAACACCGCATGGTGGACATGCACATCGAACTCGAGCAGGCGGTTGCCGCACAGTATTACGCCATCCTGACCCTCGACGCCGAACCCGCAGCACGAGCCGCGGCAGTGTCGGCAGCAAAGGCCACTGCCAGCCGCGCGGCCAGGTTCATCGGCCAGAATGCAGTCCAACTGCACGGCGGCATGGGTATGACCGAGGAACTGGCCATCGGCCACTACTTCCGCCGATTGACCGCTGTCGAGTACGAATTCGGCTCAGCCGACGCTCATCTCGCGCGCTTCGCCAAACTGGCCGACGCCTGAGCAACCACCGATGCGACCAACGTCCCGGTGCGCACCGTCGCACCGGGACGTTGGTCGTCAACTCCGGATGTTCGCTCCGATCAGGGCGATACATGCCGCGACCACGGGTTCGACGATGCTGTAGAGGGACCGGTCCTGTTCCATCGCGGACGCCGCCAGTTCGCGGATACCACCCCAGATCATCACCGCCGTCTCATGCGTCATCGGAGAGATGCCCGCTTCCCGCATACGCGGCGAGTCGGTGAGCGGCACCAGAACCGCGATGAGCGATTCCATCGCGTCCACCTGGACGCGGCGCGCCGAGTCCCCGAGTGCCGGCAGTTCACGAATCCAGCTCCAGGCGATCGCCGGGTTCTGTTCGGTGACCGACACATACGCCTCGACCGCCTGCCGGATCTGCATGGTCCACTCCGCGGCAGGATCGACATCCTCGGAGATCGCCTGGATCATCGCGTCGTTGGTGGTGCGCAGGAGATCGACGAAGCAGGCCTGTTTGTCGGCGAACTCCTGATAGAAGGAACGGCGCGAGGTCCGCGCGACCCGGACCACGTCGGCGACCGTGGTCTCCCGATAGCCGCGTTCCATCACGCAGGTGGCCATGGCCTGCAGAAGCCGTTCCCGCACCGGGGATGCGGCGCCCTCCGACGAGACGACAGCTTCGGGCAACATGCCCCAACGATACGACCCCGCCCTTGTCAGTCGCGGTACGCACGCGTACCGTCGGGTGGTACGGAAGCGTACCGGGCACACGACGAGAGGACCGCGGGATGACGACCGGACAGATCAGCGAGGTCGAACCGATTCTCCCCCCGCGCCCGCGCCTGCCGAGGGTCGCGACCGGTCTCGGTTTCGCCCTCCGCAGGCGCCAGACGATGACACAACTGACGCGGCGATACGGTTCCACGTTCACGATCGGGCTGCCCGTGTTCGGCGACGTGGTAGTGGTCGCCGATCCCACTCTGGCACGGCAACTCTTCACCACCTCGACCGATCGCGTCGCCAACATCCGCCCCAACCTCGGCCGCGTCCTCGGCGCCGGGTCGATGTTCTCACTCGACGGCGCCGAGCATCGGCGACGCCGGAAGCTGTTGACACCGCCGCTGCACGGCAAGCGGATTCGGTATTACGAGGCGGTCGTCGCCGAGGAGTTCGCCGCCGAGGCGGTCACGTGGCCGACCGGACGCCCGTTCGCCACCCTCGAGCCGATGATGCGGATCACCCTCAACGTCATCCTGCGCACGGTGTTCGGTGCGCGCGGGGCCGACCTCGACGTCCTGCGTCAGATCATTCCGCCCATGGTGACGACCGGATCGCGGCTGGCGACGATTCCCGACCTGCCGCTGACCTTCGGCCCACTCGATCCGCGTTGCCGATTCGCTGCACAGCGCGAGACCTATGACCGCGTCGTCGGATCGCTGATCGCCTCCGCCCGCGCCGAGCACGACCTCGCCCACCGCACCGACATCCTGGCGCTGATGATCCTCAGCCGACACGAGGACGGCTCGGCGATGACCGATGCGGAGATCGCCGACGAACTGCTCACCTTGCTGGCCGCCGGACACGAGACCACCGCGACGACACTCGCCTGGGCGATCGAACGCCTCCAGCGTCATCGCAGGGCGCTCGACACGCTCGTCGCCGAGCTGGACGCGGGTGGCAGCGATTACCTCACGGCCACGATCACCGAGATCCAGCGCAGCCGGCCGGTGATCGACCTCGCCGGCCGCCATGTGATCGACGACCTCGTCGAGCTCGGCCCGTATCGAATACCCAAGGGCCACAACATCATGGTGTCGATATCCCTCTTGCACGACGACAGCCGCCAGTTCCGTGATCCCGAGCGGTTCGATCCGGAACGCTTCGTGGGGACCACAGCCGGGCCCGCATGGCTGCCGTTCGGCGGCGGTACGCGCCGATGCATCGGCGCCGCGTTTGCACAGATGGAGATGGACGTCGTTCTGCGCGCACTGTTACGCGATTTCACCATCGAACCGTCGACATCGCCGGATGAACGCTGGCACTCTCGCGGCGTCGCGTACGCACCCGCCCGCGGCGGACGTGTCGTACTGCACCGCCGTCGGTAGCGCGTCATGCTCCCCGGGACAGGATGGACGATTACCTGACCCGCCGTCCGGGTAACACCTCAGCGACAGCTCGCGGGGGCGGGCGCGTGGCGCCGTCGACCCGTGAGACCTCACGAGTCGACGAGAGGGATCACCGTGTCACACCAGCGCGTCGTCTCGGCGCTGATCGAACGCGTCGGGCGCACCTACGCCGACGAGGCCGGCATCACCCTGAAGAACACGCCGGCACCCCTGTTCCAACTGCTAGTCCTGTCGCTGTTGCTGAGCGCGCGCATCTCGGCCGACATCGCGGTCGCGGCCGCACGCGAGTTGTTCGCCGCGGGCTACCGGACGCCGGCGAAGATGGCCGACGCCGACTGGCAGGACCTGGTCGATGCGCTCGGGCGCGGACACTACGTGCGCTACGACGAGAGCACCGCCACCCGACTCGGCGAGGCCGCACGCAAGGTCGGCGACGACTACCAGGGCGACCTACGCACGCTGGCCGACCGCGCCGACGGAGACGTCGGTCGCGCCGCCAAGGAACTACAGACGTTCACCGGGATCGGCCCCACCGGCGCATCGGTGTTCCTGCGCGAGGTACAGGACGTGTGGGACTGGGTCACCCCCTACTTCGGCGAGCGGGCACTGTCGGCAGCCGGCGAACTGGGGTTGCCCGACGACCCCGTCGAACTGCACCGGCTCGCGGACGGTCATCCGGCACTGCTGGCAGCGGCCCTGGTGCGCGTATCGCTCGACGACGACCTCCGGGCGGAGTTGACCTGACGCCACACGCGGACCCGCTCCGCGCGTCGATGTCGGTGACCGACACCACAATCTGGCTGTGCGATCCGTCACAGTGAAGCGGATGTCAGATCGTGATCCGCGGCCCGCAAAACGCCGCGATGCGCAGGGAATTCACAGGATTCGACCCTACGTTATCGACGCGTGATCAAAATCCTGCAGGTCACCGAGTCGATGTGACCTTTCTGTTATCCGCTTGTACCGTCGCCACCGGTCCGAGATCAGCCGCCCAGCCAGCTACGGGGTGGCGATAGGAGGAACGATGACCATGAGCATGAAGAAGCTTGCTGTGCGCGCCGGAATCGTCGGCGCCCTGTCCCTGGCCCCGTTCGCTGCAGTCGCCGGCACCGCGTCGGCGAACAACTGGGACGCAGTCGCCCAGTGCGAGAGCGGCGGCAACTGGGGAATCAACACCGGCAACGGCTACTACGGCGGCCTGCAGTTCTCGCAGAGCACCTGGGAAGCCAACGGCGGTGTCGGGAACCCGGCCAACGCCTCGAAGGCCGAGCAGATCCGGGTGGCCGAGAACGTGCTGGCCACTCAGGGCGCCGGCGCATGGCCGACCTGCGGTGCCTACCTCTGACACCGCGCGTGTGACCGTGTTGTGTGGCCGTCGCCCCTGACCGGGGCGGCGGCTACACCCGTTCTCGGGGCGTGATCAGGCGTGCGATGAGCGGGAACACCAACACCGTGGTGGCGCCGGCTGCGACGAGCACCGATGCCAGTTGCACCGACATCAGATCGGCCGCAGTGGCCACTCCGGTGACCGCCACGATGATCGGCAGGCCGGTGGCCGCATACAAGGCGAGCTGAGTTCGTTCTCGCTGGTTCACCAGATTGTTGCCATGCTGCACGTAGCGCTCGCTGAGCCACACCGGCAGTCCGCGGGCGACCGCGATCGCGACGACCAGCCCGAGCCACAGCACCGGTTGCCCGAGCACGGCCGTCACATCGATGTTCATCCCCGAGACGACGAAGAAGACGGGGATGAGCACACCGAAGCCGACGACCTCCAGCGACTTCCCGACCTCGTGGTTCTGTGGCCCGATGAGCCGCTGCAGGATCAGTCCGGCGGCGAAGGCGCCGAGCACCACATCGAGGTCGAAGACGGCGGCCACCGTCATCAGGGTGACCAGCAGCAGGAACACCACCCGGACCGGCAACTGTGCTGTGCCCTCGCTCATCTCCGACACCGCGTATCGCACGCCCGGGATTCGCTCCACGATGCGTTGGGGTACCGCACCGATGAGCACCGCGGCGACCCCGAAGAGGATCAGCACCACCAGCGCACCGCCCACGCTGCGACTGGTGAGCAGTAGCGACATCGCGATGATCGGCGCCAACTCCCCCACCGCCCCGTGGGCCATCACCGACCGACCCAGCGCGGTGTCGAGCAGTCCGTCCTGCTTGATGATGGGCAGCAGCGTGCCCAATGCGGTCGAGGTCAGCGCGATGGCCACCGCGATGTGCGCGCTGAAGTTCTCGTCCGGGATCGCGAAGGTGACCGCGATCAGGGCGATCGCCAGACCCGCCAGCCACGTCATTCGCGCCACCCTGCCCGACCTACCGCCGAGCAGTTTCGGATCCAGTTCGTAGCCGGCCAGCAGGAACAGCATGCCCAGGCCCAGTTCGCTCAGGATCTGCACGCTGTCGACGTCGGCCCACCCCAGCAGATGGGGGCCGATCGCCATGCCGCACACCAACAGGATCACCACATCCGGCACGTAGCCGCGCGTGATCCGCGACAGGATCGGCGACGCTGCCGCGGCGACGGTGATCCAGAACAATGATTCGATCGCGGAGGTATCGGCTGACGAAGACGCCTCGGCGATCACCATCATCCGGTCATCCTGGCACATCGCCGGGCAACCAACCCATCCGCACACTCTCACCGGGCGAATCACGTGTGCCAGAACACAGACGACGACGTTTCGGAGATTCGTATGGGTACACGCACACACGGCCGGCACCGGCTGGATCGACGCGACAGCCGCACCCCGCAAGCCGTCGACCGGCGCCGCCCGGCCAGACTCGCCGCCTGGGTGGCGGCCGGATCGGCACCGGCGATACTCGCCTTCACCGGGGGCGCGATCGCTTCGGCCCAACCGGCTCCCGCACATCTCACGGCCGACATCGGACCGCACCACGTCGTCGATGACAACGCGGGTACCCGGACCGGGCCCGGCAGTCGCGCGCTACCCGACCGGCCGCTGCCCACTTTCGATCCGAGCACGCTGCACGCCCCGGCACCCACCGCACCGGTCCGGCCGATCACCGCGCCACCGGACACCGTACGGATCGGAGACATCACCGCACCGGCGCCGCAGTGGCTGCCGCCCGAGCAGACCGAACAGGTCAATACCGCCGCCGCGACCGGCGAGGCGCAGATCGCCACCGCGGGCGACGCCGTGGGCCTCGATTCCGCGCGCTCGGACCGGGTCGCGGCGACCACCATCGCCGGCGCGGCCACCGGCGCAGCCGTCGCCACTGCGACGGTCGGTGCCCCGCTCGCGGTCGCCGGCGGGGTCGTCGGTGGTGTCGCCGGACTGGTGGCGGGGGTGCCATTCTTGCCCGCCGGCCTGGTGGTGGGACCGCCGGTCGGGGCGGCCATCGGCGCAGCCGCCACTGCGGCGCCGTTCGCTGCGGCCGGCGCAGCCATCGGCGGCGGCGTGGGCCTCGCCCAGGGGCTGGCCGAACCCGCACATCCCTGAGGCACCCCGTCGGGATATCACTGCGTTGCCGACCTGACCAGCCGGTAGGTGAAAGGCTGGTCAGGTCAGACGCCGCAGCCCGATGGGAGCCATAAATGGAGACTGTCACCGACCGAACCGACGCCGACGAACCCGAGGCCGACGACGACCGGATCAGCTTGTCGATGTCGTTGTTGATGACACCGGACATGGCCAACTTCACCGGCAACGTGCACGGCGGGACCTTGCTCAAATTGCTGGACCAGGTCGCCTACGCCTGTGCGAGCAGGTACTCCCGTCGGTACGCCGTGACATTGTCGGTGGACCGGGTGATCTTCCGCGAACCGATCCGGGTGGGCGAAGTGCTGACCCTCTCGGCGTCGATCAACTACACCGGGCGGACCTCGATGGAGGTCGGTATCCGCGTGGACACCGAGAACGTGCTCACCGGCGAACGCCGCCATACGAACAGCTGCTACTTCACGATGGTCGCCACCGATGACGCCGGCCGACCACACCCGGTGCCCCAGCTGGTACCGCGCACCGCAGTCGCGCGCCGACGGTTCACCGAGGCCGAGGAACGCCGAGCGGCACTTCGATCAGCCCAGTGAAAGTGACCCGGTGACGATCAGCCCAGGGACGCCGATGGTCGCCTCATTCGTCGGAGGCGTCATCCTCGTCGAGCGCGCTGACAGTGATGCCGTAGGGCAGAAACCGGACCTTACGCCGCGGATCGGTGTTGTGTTTGTTGGCCCGCAGCGCGTCGATCTCGGAGGCGTAGACCTGTTCGACCCGTGCACCGCCGTCGTCGCTGACGACGAAGACAGCCCAGACTCCGGTGCCGGTCTCCCCCGCCGTCTCGGGTTCACGACGGCGCGGGCGTCCGGCGTCGGTGAACAAGGTCGACCACGCCGCGCCCTGGGCCCCGGAGCCGGACAAGAACTTGCCGACCATGTCGCGCACACCGTCGGTGGCCTCGCGGGCAAAGCGATCGAAGTCCTCGGGACTCATCCCGAATGGACCGTTGTTCTCCGCCATGTGCGACCTCCTGCTGCTGCGGATCGGCATCGTCGCCGTGTGATGTCCAGTGTCCACCGGAACACACGTCTACGCCACGTCCCAGATCAGGCGGGCCGACATCAGGCCAGGCCGGCGTCATGCAGCGCAATCGCGACCTGCACGCGGTTGGTGACGCCCAGTTTGGCGAAGATGTGCGAGATGTGCGCCTTCACGGTCGCGACACTCATGAACAGCTGCGCGGCGATCTCCGAGTTCGAGGCACCCGTGGCCACGCACACCGCGACGGCATGTTCTCGTTCGGTGAGCGCCGCCAACGACTCGCGAGCAGGTCACCGGTTTTCTCGGACCCAACGGTGCCGGGAAATCGACGACCATGCGGATCATCGCCGGGCTGACCCCGCCGACGTCGGGTTCGGCGACGGTCGTCGGACGCGTCTACCGCGACATCCCCAACCCGGCAACGCACGTGGGGGTGTTGCTCGACGCGTCCGCGCAACACGCGGGTCGCACCGGGGCCGAGATCCTGCGACTCAGCGCGATGACCCTGGGAGTCCCGCGGGCACGCGTCGACGAGATTCTCGAGCTGGTGAGTCTGACGCCCGATGAAGCCGACCGCCGGGTACGCAACTACTCGCTGGGCATGCGTCAACGTCTGGGCATCGCCAACGCGCTGCTCGGCGATCCGAACATCCTGATTCTCGATGAACCCGCCAACGGGCTCGACCCCGCGGGCATCCACTGGATGCGCACGCTGTTGCGCGACTACGCCGACCGTGGCGGGACGGTGCTGCTGTCCTCACATCTGTTGCACGAGATCGAGATCATCGCCGACGAAATCCTCGTCATCGGCCACGGCCGAATCGTCGCGCAAGGCACCACATCCGAGCTGCTGGCCGCCCAGGGAACCCTGGTCCGGTCGCTCGACGACGCGGCGCTGGCCACCGCGCTGGGCATCACCGGCATCGAGGTGCGGGCCGCCGACGGCGGCGGTCTGCGCACCGACGCCGCACCGGAGGACGTCGGTCGGGTCGCGGCCGCCACGGCCATCGCGTTGGTGGAACTGCGACCCGCCGACGGAGCCCAGCTCGAGGAGATGTTCCTCGAACTCACCCAACAGACCCAGCGCGAACAGCCCGCCCTGTCAGGAGTGCCGTCATGACCGTCCAGATTCCCACTCGCCCAGCAACTCCGGCGCCCGATGACGCCGGCGGGATCCGCGACACCGCGATCCCGCTGACCCGATTGACCCGCGTCGAACTGCGCAAGCTGGTCGACACCCGCGCCGGATTCTGGCTCGCCGCATCCATCGGTGTCATCTCGGTGGTGGTCGCGGTCGCGATGCTGATCGCCGACCGCAACAGCCCCGAGAACCTGAACTACGGACAGTTCTTCGGCATGATGAACATTCCGACCGGCATCATCCTGCCGGTCCTCGCCATCCTGCTGGTCACCGGCGAATGGAGCCAACGCACCGCGCTGACCACGTTCACGATGGAACCGCGCCGAGAACGGGTGGTGCTCGCCAAATTGGCCGCAGCGCTCATCGCGGGGGTCACCGCCGTGATCATCTCGCTGGGGTTGTGAACTGTTCCTTACGTTGTGAGTAAAACGTGATCGAATGTGTGTTTTGGTGAGTGGGTGAAGTTGGCTGAGTGGGCGCGGTCGCAGGGGGTGCATCCGCAGACTGCGTATCGGTGGTTTCGGGAGGACCGGATGCCGGTGCCTGCTCGTCGTCTGGAGTCGGGCACGATCTGGGTCGACGTTGCTGAGGTCGGTGGTGGCGGCCGGGTGGTGTATGCGCGGGTGTCCTCGCATGATCAGCGCGCGGACTTGGATCGTCAGGTTGCCCGGCTCACCGAGTGGGCGACTGCGAATGGCCACGAGGTCGGTGAGGTGGTGTGTGAGGTCGGGTCCGGGTTGAACGGGAAGCGCCCCAAGATTCGGCGGGTGTTGTCGGACCCGTCTGCCAGTGTGGTGGTTGTGGAGCATCGTGATCGTCTGGCGCGGTTCGGGGTGGAGTATCTCGAAGCGGCGTTGTCGGCGCAGGGGCGTCGGATCGTGGTGACTGATCAGGGTGAGACCGACGATGATCTGGTCCGCGACGTGATCGAGGTGTTGACGTCGATGTGCGCGGGTTTGTATGGCCGTCGTGGTGCACGCAATCGGGCGCTGCGCGCTGTCACCGCTACCACACATGCCGAGACGACCGGGCTGGGCTGATGGCCCGGTTCGAGGTGCCCGCGGGTTGGACAGTCCAGGCGTACCGGTTCGCGCTCGATCCCACGCCTGCGCAGGTGCGGGCGTTCCGGTCTCATGCCGGGGGTGCACGATTTGCCCACAATGTGATGCTGGCGGTGGTGAAGGCGGTGATCGATCAACGGGCCGCCGAACGCTCGTACGGGATCGTCGAGGCCGAGTTGACGCCGCTACTGAATTGGTCGTTGGCTGGATTGCGTAAGCAGTGGAATGCGCGCAAGGACGAGGTCGCCCCGTGGTGGGGTGACAACTCGAAAGAGGCCTACAGTTCCGGACTCGACGCCTTGGCTCGGGGCTTGGACGCGTGGGGCAAGTCGCGTGCAGGCAAACGTGCGGGGAAACCGGTCGGGTTCCCGCGGTTCAAGTCCGCACGGGCACGTAGGTCGGTGCGGTTCACGACCGGCACTATCCGGGTCGAGACCGACCGCCACCACATCACTCTGCCCAGGATCGGGCGGATCAAGACGCACGAGTCGACCCGAAAGTTGGCTCGCCGCATCGATAACGGAACAGCCCGGGTTCTCTCGGCGACTCTGTCCGAAGACGCGTCAGGCCGCTGGCATGTGGCATTTCAGGTCGTCGTGCAGCGAGCAGTCGCGGTACCCGGCCATGTCGGTGCCCAGGCGCCGGTGGTGGGTGTTGATGTCGGGGTGAAGGCTGACAGTCTGCTGGTTGTGGCTACCCCGGACGGGCGTGAAGTGGCGCGGGTCGCGGCACCGAAATCGTTGACCGCCGCCCAGCATCGGCTACGGGCGCTGCAGCGGCGCGCCGCCCGCCAGCGTGGCCGCTATGATTCGGCCACCCAGACTCGGCAGCAGCCGTCGAACCGGTGGCGCGTCACGCAGCAGCGGATCGGGCGTACCCACGCCCGCGCCGCAGCGGTACGCCGCGACGTCCTCCACAAGGCCACCACCACACTCGCTGCGCACCATCAGGTGATCGTGGTGGAAACATTGAACGCGGCCGGGATGGGCTCGGCCGGGGGTTCGCGCAAACGTGGCCTGAATCGGGCGTTGGCTGATGCGTCGCTTGCCGAAATCCGGCGGCTGCTCGGCTACAAAACACGGTGGTACGGTTCGGTTCTCGTCGAGGCCGACCGTTGGTATCCGTCATCGAAAACATGCTCGGCCTGCCTGACAGTGAAAACCAAACTGTCGCTGGCGGATCGGGTGTTCGTGTGTGACAACTGCGGCGTGCGGATCGATCGTGATCGCAACGCCGCGATCAACCTCGCCCGACTCGGCGACACCCACACCCTGGGTGAACAGAGTCCCACCGAGAGTGGCTCGGTGGCAGGACGTGGAGCCAGCCAGGAGACCGACCCCGCGCAAGCGGGCGACGCAGGAGGCGATGAAACGTCAACCCCGCACAACACCACCAGTGTTGGTCAGACGGGGACCGCCTCACCGCAAGGCGAGGCTGCCTGATGACACCGCAGACACAGCAGCAATGCTCACGTTTGCTCACCAGAAGGCAACGGTTGGGTGCGCTGGCCAACATCGTCGCCGACATCGCCTACACCGATCCGGCCGGGGCGTGGTCGTTCACCGCCGCCGGGCTGAACTCGTTCGTACTCCAGATGTTCGGCCTTCTCCTGGGATTCGGCTTCGCGGCGCTGATCCTGAACACGCCGGGCGCGATCGTCGCCTACTTCGCACTGCCGACCGCGTTGATGCTGTTCACCGAGCTCGTGCCGTGGTTCGGCGACAACGTGGGCCAGTGGCTCGACCCCGGGTCGACCAACGCACCGTTCCAGTCAGGTGACTGGGCCACCGGCGGCGAGTGGGCGCGGCTGGTCGTGTCCGCCATGGTGTGGATCATCATCCCGTTGACGCTGGGAGTGATCCGCGTCCTGCGCTCGGAAGTGAAGTGAGCCGGTCACGTGAGCCGGCCCGGAAGAGCCGTGGTCCGCACCTCAGGTGCGGGCCGCGGCCCACTCGATCACCCGGTCTGCCGGCCAGGTGGTGACGATGCGTTCGGCCTCGATCCCCAGCTGTACCGCACGATGCGCCCCCAGCGCGGTGAAATCGAGTTGACCAGGTGCATGGGCATCGGAGTCGATCGCGAACAGGCAGCCCATGTCTCGCGCGAGTTCGATGAGATCATCGGGTGGATCGACGCGTTCGGGACGTGAGTTGATCTCGACGGCCGTACCGTGCTCGGCGCACGCTGCGAACACCTCTCGCGCGTCGAATGTCGACGGTGGTCGGGCACCCCGGCCGGTCCCGACCCGCCGGCCCGTGCAATGGCCGAGCACATTGCAGCGCGGATCGCTCACCGCGGTCACCAGGCGACGCGTCATCGGTGCCGCGTCCATGCGCAGCTTGGAGTGCACCGATGCCGTGACGATGTCGAGTCGGTCGAGCATCTCGGTGGTCTGATCGAGTGTGCCGTCGTCGAGGATGTCGACCTCGATACCGGCCAGCAGGCGCAGCTCGCTGTCGGACTGGTCGTTGTATGCGTCGATCTCATCGAGTTGGGCACGCAACCGTGCCACGCTGAGTCCGTTGGCGACCGTCAGCCGCGGCGAATGGTCGGTGATCGCCAGCCACTCCAACCCCAGGGTTGCGGCTGCGGAAGCCATCTCGGTCAACGGTGCGCCGCCGTCGCTCCAATCGGTGTGGGTATGCAGGTCGCCGCGCAATCGCGCGTAGAGCGCATGCCCGCCGTCGGCCAACGACGCCGGCGCCGCGTCCTGCAGCCGCCGCAGATACTCGGGTAACCCACCGGCCACCGCCTCGGCAATCACCGCCGCCGTCCGCGTACCGATCCCACCGATGTCGGTGAGGGTTCCTGCCGCCGCACGGCGCTGCAGTTCGTCTCGCCCGACCTCGTGTGCCGCGCGCGCCGCGCGGCGGAATGCCTCCACCCGATAGGTACTCTGCCGGTCCCGTTCGAGCAGCCAGGCGATTCGGCGCAGTGCGGTCACCGGCTCCACCGGGGCGTCGAGTGGCGGCAGACCTCTCACCGTTGGTCGCCGCCGGCATCATCGGCGGGCGCGTGGGCCTGGCCGTGCCGCCGATGCAGGCGTTCGCGAACGTCGTCGGCACTGTAGGCGTTGCGCTGTCGTTGATCCCGGGCCACCACCACTCCACCGGCCGCCACTCCGACCGCACCGGCGAGTCCCAACCACTTCCACGCGTTGCGCATGGCTCGAGGATAGTTGCTGCCCTAGGCTGCTCTCGTGCGCACAGGCGAGGAACTCGGCGGCACCGGCATCGAACTCGAACGGGCTCTGGATGTGACCCGCACCGGCGATATCTGGCTGTTCCGCGGCCGATCCGGGCCGGATCGGGCCATCCGGACCCTCACCAATGCGCCGGTCAATCATGTGGCGATGACCGTCGCGATCGACGATCTGCCCCCGTTGCTGTGGCATGCCGAGCTCGGCGACCGGCTGACCGATGTGTGGACCGGCCGTCACCATCGCGGAGTCCAGCTGCACGATGCGCATGACGCCGTCCGGCAGTGGATGGATCGCTACGACCAGGATTGTTGGCTGCGCCAGCTCAGCCCGGACATCACCCGCGCACAGGAGGACAGCCTGCTCACCACGATCGCCCGCCTGGACGGGACACCCTTCCCGGCGACGGCGCGGCTGGCCGGCCGATGGTTTCGGGGCCGAATGCCCAACAGCGTCGACGTGGTCCGCGGCATCCCGTACCTCGACCGCCGGGCACGTGAGCGCCGGGCACGACGACACGCGCACGACACCGGGCTCGAGTCGGCGTATTGCGCCGAGGTGGTCGCGATCACCTACACCGACATGGGCCTGCTCGACGCCGACAAGGATTCCCGGTGGTTCGATCCGGGCCGATTCTGGAGCGGCGATCAGCTACCGATGACAGCCGGGTTCGCGCTCGGCGAGGAAATCGCGGTGGCGAAGTAGATCTGTGGGCCGAACGGGCCGACCGACGCAGGCCGTCGCCGCATCAGAGTGCGGCCTCGACCTCCGCGCGGCCGAGTTCCGGGTCGCTGCCGGGTACGTACGTCGACTCCGTGTGCGCCACGGTGACCCCGTCGGCAACCCGTGCCCGCGCCGCGGTGTACTCGGGCAGGTCACCCATGGTCGCCTGCAGACCGTTCAGTGCACTCCACACGACGCTGCGCCGCGCGCGGCGCTCGATGGGGTTGGGCGGTCGGTGCAGCACCAATTGCGCCGCCCACTGCGGCATGGTGTCACGGATCGCCCAGTCCACCGCGGCCTGTGCTTGATTGGTCAGATTCACGCCGGTGGCGACGGCATTTCCATGGGTGAGCGCCAGCCTCGGTAGGTACTCCTCCAGACAGGCGAGCGTGTCGGCCTTCGTGGTGGGCAGGTCGACGCCACCCAAGGCATGCCCGACGCGGACGAACTCGCCGTAATAGCGGTCGAGTTCGGCGCCCCGCAACGGCCGCGGATGATAGATCTCGTGCGCGGTGGCGATTCCCCACACCACGGTGGCGTAGTTCCACCGCAGCCAGTCCGGATCGTCGGCGTCGTAGGCCAGACCGTCGGGGCGGGTTCCCTTGATCGTGTGGTGCATCGCCCGCACCGTCCGGGCGAGACGTTGCGCCGTCTCGGTCGACCCGTAGGCGGTGCCGATGAAGAACGCGACCGAATGACCGAGCCGCACTGCCGCTCCGGCGGGATCGATCCGTCCGGTGGGTTCGCCGTCATCGGTCTTCTGCACGAGGCGCGAATGATGCACTCCCATCCAGAAGATGCTCGGATCGAGGCGCTCGAGATAGGAGGCGCACTGCAAACCGAAGATCAGCGCCGGCGTGTGCTGGTGGACGTACCAGGTGGCACTGTCGGGTCCGAACCACCCCGGATCGCCGTGCGGTTCGTCGAACTGCATGCCGCGAAAGAACTTCGCGCGGACCATCTCGTCGAAGCGGCCGTTGAGCCACAGCCCCATCAGCTGATGTGGCAGCGGGAAGGGCGCCAGATTGGTTAACGACAGCCCTTTCGGGATGGATAGGGCATTCGGGATGGATAGGGCATTCGGGATCGAGGGGGCGGTGAGCGTCGGCGACATCGCGCGTCCTTCCGGTAGTCGGCGGTGGACCGTTGCGCTCCACCCTACTTTCTGGTGACAGACGTGACCAGACTTCATTGGGATCAGGATCGGGCGCGACGTAGGCTGATGCGATGTCGACACCAACCCGTTGGGCAGGAGTGCCGCTGACCGACCGCCGGATCGAGCGCCGTGCGTTGTTGATCGACGCGGCCTTCGAGGTGTTCGGCGCCGAGGGCGCCGCCGGACTGTCGGTGCGCTCGGTCTGTCGCGCGTGCGGCCTCAACACCCGCTACTTCTACGAGAGTTTCTCCGACACCGACGAACTACTGGGCGCGGCCTACGACATGATCGCCGGACGGCTCGCCACCCGCGTGGAAGAGGCTATGTCGGCGACTGACACATCGGTACGATCACGCACGGCCGCCGGGATCCGGGCTGTCCTCGGGTTCGGTTCCGACGACCCCCGATGCGGCCGGATCCTGTTCACCGAGGGGCGCGCCCACCCGGTCCTGTCCGCACGGCGCACGGCCACCCAGGACCTGCTCACCGAACTGGTTGTCGCCGAGACGGCGTCGTCGCGCTCGGCGCGCGATCCTCTCAGCCTGCACACCGGTGCCACCATGTTCACCGGGGCGATGGCCGAACTCGCCCAGCAATGGCTGGCGGGCAACCTCGGCGAGGATCTCGACGCCGTCGTGGAGCGGGCGGTGGCATTCGTTCTTCGGTGAGGTCACCCGGCCCGCGCCACACAGCAGCCGAGAATCTCCGATTTACCTGAGATTTCGGCCAGCGAATTGCCAGCGAATCCGCAGCCCGATTCTTGAGATCCTCTCATCCTGGGCAGGCATCGTGGGCTCGTGAACCAAACTCCTCCCGCCGATTCGGGTGACGGACACCGCGAGCACGGCGCTGCCGACTCCGCCCCCGACACCGAACACCTCACCGAACCGGTGACCACTCCCTTTGCCGCACAACAGCAGCCGTATCCGCCCGGCCAAAACCACCAACCGTGGGCGCACGGCCCGATGACGAGTCCGTACCCGACGAGCCACGGCGCACCGTCACATGTGGCGGGCCACCACTCAGTCGGCACACCGGATCGTCCCCGCGCCGGCGTCACCAAGCCGATCGTCGTGACCGCACTGCTCGCCGGCCTGCTCGGTGGCGTAGTGGGCGTCGGAGGCAGCGCGCTGCTGAACAACGACGACTCCGGATCGGTGCCGGTGCTCAGTTCTGCGCCGGACACCGCGAACAACGCCGCCGACGTCAAGCCCGGTTCGGTCACCTACGCCGCCCAGATCGCCTCGAAGTCGACTGCCGACATCAAGGTGGCCGGCGCGCAGGGCTCGGCCGTCGGCAGCGGCATCGTGTTGTCCCCCGACGGCTATGTGCTGACCAACAACCACGTGGTCGCCATGGCCGGCAACGGGAGCACGATCCAGGTCACCACCAGCGACGGGAAGACCTACGGGGCCGAGGTGACCGGCACTTCGCCCTCCTACGATCTCGCGGTCATCAAACTCGACGGCGCATCCGGGCTCACACCGGCTGCGCTCGGTGACTCCGACGGGCTGCAGGTCGGCGAGCAGGTCGTCGCAGTCGGCAGTCCGGAGAACCTCTCCAACACGGTCACCTCGGGAATCGTCAGCGCGTTGTCGCGCACGGTGACCGCCGCCGACGAAAGTGGTTCGGGTGTGACCGTGTACAACGGCCTGCAGACCGACACACCGATCAACCCCGGCAATTCCGGTGGGCCACTGGTGAATCTGAAGGGCCAGGTCGTCGGCGTGAACTCAGCGGTCGACACCGGGCAGGCGGCCAGCGGCGGCGTGCAGGCCTACGGCCTCGGTTTCGCAATCCCGGTCAACACCGCCAAGCGGATCGGCAACGAACTGCTCCAGGACGGCCAGGCGACCAAACCCGTACTCGGCGTGTCCGGTTCACTCACCGCGACCGACAGCGCGGCCGAGGGCGCGCAGATCTCGTCGGTGCAGTCCGGTGGTGCGGCCGATCAAGCGGGCATCAAGCAGGGTGACGTCATCACCAAGATAGGCGACACGCCCATCAGCAACTACGCCGACCTGATGGCGCAGATCCTGACTCACACCCCCGGCGAGACCGTCTCGGTCACCGTGGGTTCCGGCAGTGACGCGCGGACCGTGCAGGTGAAGCTCGGCAGCGCGGTGGACAAGCAGGAGACCACCATTCCCGAGTCCGGCGGACAGTCGAATCAGCCTCGGATTCCGTTCGGCGGCGGCGGGTTCGGCGGACTCGTGCCCTGATACCCCGGGGAACGGGGCGGCTCCGTCGGTCGGTGACCGGCGGAGCCGTTTACGCTCACCGGAAAGCCTGTATCCGCAGCTCCCGCTACGACCCGAACGTCACCCCACGGTGATGGCGTCGAGCCGTTCACGGATGAAGTCGCCGGAGACCACCGGCGGTAGTCCGCGACGCCTGCCCAGTGGCGGCGAGATGGGCGTGACCACCGCATCGTGGTTCAGTTCGTAGAAGAAGATCAGCGACACGAGATCCTCGTCGGGCGCGTCGGGATGCGGCGGCAGCACACGATGGCGTCCGGCGGGCCAGCGCCCACCGGACCAGTATTCGAGCAGGTCGCCGATGTTGATGGTGAGCGCCTCGGGATCGAAGGGGGCGTCGGCCCATCCGCCCTCGTCGCTGTACACCTGCAACCCACCGGCGCCGGGTTCGCGATCCAACACGGTCACGGTGCCGAAGTCGGTGTGCGGGCCGATCCGGAACTGCCCCGGCTCCGGCGGTCCCACCACCCTCGCCGCCGGATAGTGGTTGATGTTCGACGTCCACGTGGCATTGCCGGCGAGCCCGTGAAACGGATTGGCGCCCGGACCGAAACCGAGAGCTGCCGCCATCAGGGCGAGCAGGTCGTCGCAGAGTTGCTTGACCTGGCCGGTCCAGTCGGTGAACAAGCCGCGCAGATCCGGCGTCTCGGCCGGCCAGACGTCGGGGGCGAACCAGTAGTCGTCGACCCCGGGTATGCCGACCGGCGTCTGGGCGCCGCAGTTGTAGGTCTCCTTGAGATCCGGCGGTGTGTCGGTGCCCTCGGCGTAGCCGTTGGCCTCCATCCCGGGGCCGATCCAGCCACGCCCGCCCACCGTCACGGCGTACTGTCCCTTGACCTCGGCAGACATGGCGAAGAAGCTGCGAGCGGCCGCCCGCAGCGAAGTGGGCAGAGCGGGATCGATGCCGTGCCCGCGTACCAGCAGAAAGCCCGCCTGCTGCAGCGATTCGTCGACGGCGGCGCACACCCGGTCGGCCGCGGCACCGCCGGCCCGCCAATCATCGAGATCGACGGTGAGGATGGGACCGTCACTCATGCCCGGCCTCCTGCCGACTTCACGATCGGGGTGTCGGCCACGCCGATGTCCTCGTTCCACACCGCGGGGTGGGCGGCGATGAAATCGGTCATCATCGCCACACACCTGCTGTCGTCGACGATGGTCACCGCGACGCCGAGATCCGCCAGCCAGTCCTGTCCACCACTGAACGTCCGGTTCTCGCCGATGATCACGGCGCCGATCCCGAACTGACGGATCAAACCGCTGCAGTACCAGCAGGGCGCGAGCGTGGTCACCATCACCGTCGACGAGTAGTCACGTTGTCGCCCCGCCGCCCGAAAGGCGTCGGTCTCGCCGTGCACGGACGGGTCGTCGTGCTGGATCCGTCGATTGCGCCCCTCGCCAAGCAGTGTTCCGTCCGCCCGGAACAGAGCGGCACCGATCGGGATGCCCCCTTCGGCCAAGCCCAGTTGTGCTTGCCGGAAGGCGGTGTCGAGCAGAGCCATCGGATCCAGATCGGCAAACGGGTCGGTGCGGATGTCCATGCTCCGAGCCTGCCGCCGGTTCGGCTCGCAGACAACCGACACTTCGTCATCCTGCACTGCCGCGGCTACGGGCATATCGTCATTCGGTGGTGGCTGCCTCTCCGGTGTCGTTGTGTCTGCGAGATGTTCTCGAGCATCATCTCGACGGCGCCGATCCGCATGTTCTGACCGCACACGATCGCCTCGATCGGCCGGTGGGCTGGGTGCATTCCAGTGAGATCTTCGAGATCGGTCCGCTGCTCTCCGGTGGCGAATTGCTGCTCACCACCGGCCTGGGCCTCGCCGGTCTCGACGCCGGCACCCGCAGACACTACGTCCGTGATCTCGCGGAGCGCGGTGTGGCCGGTCTCGCCTTCGAGATCGGGCGTACCTTCGACGCGATCCCCGACGAGATGATCCGCGAGGGCTCGGCGTGCCGCCTGCCGATCATCGAACTCCGTCGAGTGCAGCCATTCATCGAGGTGTGCCGACGAGCGAACACGGCGATCGTCTCGGCGGAGGTCGACGACCTGCGGTTGCGCACCCGACTCGACGCAGCCCTGCACGCCGAGTTGACCTCATCCGGCGGGGTGGCCGGGATGCTCGGACACCTCGCCGACGCGATCGGCTCCCCCATCGTGTTGATCGGATCGCAGGGGGCACTGCTCGCTGCCCATGGTGTCGACGACGATCGGGCGGCCTGGCGGATCGTCGATGGCGCCCCGGCGTCGGTCACGATCACCGTGCGGGGCCGGGAGATCGGCCGATTGGTGGCCGGTGGCAGCCACCGATCCGGCAGTCGGGCTGAGGCGCTGCTCGACCTGGCCGCCGGCCCGCTCGCCGCGGCGCTCACACGAGCCGGCACTCGCGGTTCGGCCGTTGGGGCCCGGTTGGTCGAGGAAATCGTCGACGGCCGCCCCATCCGTCGCGCGGACCTGCTGGCTCGTCTGGTCAGTTCCGGTGTGGGTGTTCGGGATTCATCTCTGGTGGTGCCGGTGGCCGCCGAAGCACCCGATCCGCGGATGGCCGAGTCCGCGCTCGCGCGGACTGGTGGCGCGCTGGGTGGCCTGGTGCAGGCGACGGTCGATGCGACGGTGTACGGCCTCATCGTGGTGCCTTCGGCGCCGGACCCGGTGGGCCAGACGGCGCGGGCACTCGAAAAGGCCGGCAGTGCCGCGACACGCTCCACGTTCGTCGTCGGGGAAGCCACCGGCTTCGACGACTCCGCCCCCGGTGCAGGTCTGTCGAACGCGCTGACCGTCTCGCTTCGCCGGTGCGGTGAACGGATCGCCCTGGCGGACACGCTGCGTCGCGACGCTCCCGCCCGACGCGTGTTCACCGGCCGGGAACTACTCGCCGATGCCGCCGCCCATACGATCGGCGCGGAGGTCCGCGCCGAACTCACCGCCCTGCTGGCACCACTGGTGACCCACGACCGACACCACGGCGGGCCACTGGTGACCACCCTGGACACCCATCTGCGCCATGGGTGCAGCGCAACCAGATCCGCGCAGATCTTGCACATCGGGCGGCAGAGTATGTACCAGCGCCTGGACCGCATCCGCGCGGTGTTGGGTTTTGACCCCACCGAACCCGACGTCGCCGCCTCGATGCTGCTGGCGATCGGGGTGCACCGCGCCGACCGGTGACAGCGCCCGAACGATTCGTCTGTTCAGCGGTACATCTGCTGCGATCGGGCGACGCGATCACGGGCGAGGATCAGATAGCCGACGAAGGCCACCACGAATCCGACGAACGCCCCGATGTCACCGAGTTCGGGTACCGCCCGGACCACGAACCCGACGAACTTCTCCTGATTGCAGAACAACAACAGCGACCCGGCCAGGGCGATCACGAACGCCGCCACACCACCACGGTTTCGGTAACCCGTGTCGTAGAGCAGCGTCAGCGGCGGTGGGTCGCGACGCAGCAGGCGATCGGCGAAGACCACGCCGAGCCACGGACCGATCCAGTAGGCGACCAGCAACAGGAACGCCTCATAGGATGCGGCGGCGTCGGCCAGCGCCCACCATGCGACGGCGAAGCCGACCACGCCGAAGAAAACGGTGACCAACGCCCGCTGCAGGCCCACCGGAAGCGTGAATCCCATCGTCACGAATGCCATGGCGCCCGAGTACACGTTGATGGCATTGGCCGCCACCGCACCGACCGCGATCGCGAGCAGGGTCACATCGGCGATCGCCGACGGCAGGTTCGCGGTGAACGCTTCGGTCGGGTTCTCTGACACCGGATCGCCGATGGTGACCGAGGCGGCGCCCACCACCATCAGGAAGGTGCACGACGCGAACAGTCCGGCCGAGGCGAACAGGCCGGTCTGCACCTTCGACACGGTCGGCGGCAGGTACCGCGTGTAGTCGGCGGCATACGGTGTCCAGCCGGCGGTGTAGCCGAAGGCGGCACCGACGGTGAGCAGGAAGCCACCCAGGGAGAAACCGCCGTCGGCCGCGGGTGCCGCGACATCGGACTTGCTGAAGATGATCACCGCGCCGATCACGAAGACGATCGCCAACACCGGCGCCGCGAGCCGTTCGAAACGCTGCACGAGGTTGTGCCCGAAGAACGCGAAAGCTGTTTGCAGCACCACGATCACGACCAGAGCAGTCAGCGGTGTGAGCCCGAACAGCGTGGACAGTGCGAAGGCGCCGCTGACGCTGTTGGTCGCGAACCAGCCGACACCACACATCACGGCCATGAAGGTGGCCGGCAGGATATTGCCGCGGTAACCGAAGGCCAGTCGCCCCAAAACCATCTGGGGTACGCCGTGCAACGGCCCCTCGGCCGACAGCAGGAAGTGCGCGATGGCGCCGAGCAGGTTGCCCAGCGCCATCGCGGCAACCGCCTGCCAGAACGACAGTCCGAAGTAGAGAACCGAGATGATGCCGACGAAGATCGTCGCGAACTCGAGGTTGGGCGCGGTCCACGTCCAGAACAGTCCGCGGGGCCTGCCGTGTCGGGCCGCCAACGGGATCGGTTCGTTTCCGCCGGGCTCGACGGCCAGGACCTTGTCGCGATAGCCGACGTGCAGGGCGGTGGCGTCCGGGTCGGGATGCTCGGTGGGTGCGCCGATGATCATGGCGTAACTCTGCTGCCCGCGACGTCGCCGATTCAACTGACGAACTGTCGACTGCAGCGGCGGTCGCGAAGGACAGATCGCACATCTGCGTGGCCGGCCGCGACGTCACCACCGATAGTCGAGAAACTTCCCGTCGAACGTCACCACGACGCGGTCGCCGTCGGGGTCGGCACGGCGTGCCACGTCGACCTTGAAGTTGATCGCGCTCATGATCCCGTCGCCGAACTCCTCGTGGATGAGTTCCTTGAGCGCCGGGCCATACACGGCCAACGCCTCGTGGAAACGGTAGATCGTCGGGTCCGTGGCGACCGCGTCGTCGGCGATCCGCGTCGGCTGACGGGTGAGACTCTCGGCGACTCCTTCGCCGAGTCCGAGGACCTCGACCACGACAGCTGCTTTCTCCGCCGGCACCGGGTGCTGTCCGAGCAAGGCGGCGACGGTCCACACCAGCGGCGCGTCGATGCGCTCGGCGATCTCGGACCACTTCAGTCCCTGCCGGATTCGGGCGGCGACGATCAGTTCGGCGGCGTCGGACTTGGGCATGATCGGGGCGGTCATCTACTCACTCCTCGGTTCGGGGTTCACTGTCTTGTCCACCTTGCGGGGTACCGGCGGCATCCGCCACACGACGCCCCGGCGACCGGCCACCGGCCAACCACCCGGTGGGTACGCTGACTGTCGTGACCAGTCCACCAGGGCCGCAGAAGATGCCGATGCAGAATGTCGCGAACCGCATTGTCCGAGGCCTGCTGGCCACGCCGGGACTGCATCGCGTGGTGAGTGGCCGGTTGATCACCCTGTATCTGGTGGGCCGTAAGTCCGGCCGGCGATACACCCTGCCGGTCGCCTATTCCCGCGTCGATTCGTCATTGCTGATCGGCACCCCGTTCGCCTGGAGCCGAAACCTGCGCAGTGGCGGTCGAGTCGAGCTGCGGCTGCAAGGCAGCCGACGGACCGCCGACGTCGAGGCCTTCACCGAGGAGGCAGACGTGGTCGCCCACTACGCCACGCTGTGCCGCGACAATCCGCAGTTCGCGAAGTTCAACGAGATCGAGCTCGATGTGCACGGCAACCCCAGCGAGACCGATCTACACACAGCATGGCGGGCGGGAGCCCGCTCGTTCCGCCTCACGCCCCACTGACCGATCGGTGCAGATGGACGAGCAACGGAGCCAACGCAGCGACCTCACCCATCGGCCCGATCTCCGACACCGGGCTGCCGCCCTGACCGCACTCATCGGACTGGTCGTGTTCGGGGTGGCATCACTTGCTTTCGTGATCCACAGCGCACCGGCCCTTGTCGCCACCGTCGGCGGTCTCGGACTGGCCGTCGGTGGCGCCTGGTGGGTGGTGACCGAGCGCGACCGGCGGCGGCTGTGGGGTATGGCGGCGATCGTCGCGGGGTTCGTCGTCATGACCTGGGCGATGGCGCATGCGCTCATTGCCGCCGACGCGATGATCCTGCGCCTTCTGGCCGCGGTCGGGGTCCTCGGTGTGGCGGTGGCGAGTGCACGCTTCGCACTGGCCGCCGACCTGCACGCGCTTGACCGTCGTCAGCAATCCCATCGGCCGCAACGGCCAGTCCTCATCTGCAATCCCCGATCCGGCGACGGCAAGGTCGAGAGGTTCGGGCTACGTTCGGCCGCAGCGGAACTCGGTGTCGAAACTGTTGAACTCGAGCCCGGCGACGATCTGGAACAGCTTGCCCACGACGCGGTGGCCGCCGGCGCCGACTGCCTTGGCATGGCCGGCGGTGACGGTTCGCAGGCGATCGTCGCGGCCGTCGCCGTCGAACACGATCTGCCATTCGTCTGTATCAGCGCCGGCACCCGAAATCATTTCGCACTGGACCTGGGACTGGACCGCGACGACCCGCGCCACACCCTGCGCGCGTTCACAGACGCGGTGGAACGACGGGTCGACTACGGCACGGTCAACGGCCGCCTGTTCGTCAACAACGTGTCCCTCGGGGTGTATGCGACCATCGTCGCCGAGGAGTCCTATCGCGCCGACAAGGCCCAGACCGCTGCGGCGATGCTGCCCGATCTGTTGGGCCCCACCGCCCGTCCGTTCGATCTGCAGTTCACTGCCCCGTCCGGACGCGACGTCGACGGTGCTTTCGTGATCCTGGTGTCCAACAATCCCTACGTCGCATCCACGTCGCTGGACGCCACGACCCGCCGCCGGATGGACACCGGCGCCCTCGGGGTGATCGCGGTGTCCACGTCCACGGCGGCCGAGGCCGCCCGACTGATGACCCGATCGGCTCTGGGCCTCCGCAAGACCAGCCCGTTCTGGCACGAATTCACCGCCGGATCGGTCGAGATCCGGTCGCGCAGCGGTCATGCGGCCGCGGGTATCGACGGCGAGGCCGTCGACCTCACGACCCCGATGACGATTCGATCGCATCCGCGCGGCCTGCGCCTACTGGTACCGGCCGACAACGAGGTCATCGCCGCACGTCGGCAGGCACGCGACGTGAACGTCCGAGCGTTGGTGGACATGGCGGCGGGACGCGTCCCTCGACTCTGACCGCCACCCCGCCTGCGCAGGTCATGGGCGCTCCCGCAGATCACCGATGTGCCGATGTCCGATTCGGGTACGCTGACGGCGTGGATCTACTACGCAACGTCGTTGTCCTGGTGCACATCGTCGGCTTCGCGATCACCTTCGGTGCCTGGGTCGCCGAGGCGGCGGCGCAACGGTTCCGGTTCACCCGGCCGATGGAGTACGGCCTGCTGCTGTCACTGCTGACCGGTCTGGCACTGGCCGCGCCCTGGCCGGAAGGAATCGACCTCAACTACACCAAGATCGGCGTCAAACTGGTCCTCCTGCTCGCGCTGGGCGCCGTACTCGGCATCGGCAGCGCCCGGCAACGTCGAACCGGACAGCCGGTGCCGCGCGCGCTGTTCGTCGCGGCCGGTCTGTTGTCGGTGTCGGCGGCCGGCGTCGCCGTCATCTGGTAGGCCACGACCCCGGACTCAGCCGGTCACGGCGCCCATCCGCGCACCGGTCGGCACCGAACTCCCGGTGACACCCCGGCCGGAACCGCCGCGGCGGGCGTGTGACGAGGAGGGTCATGACTGTCGCAACCGCCATCGCCGACGTCGTCGAACGGCACGTCAACGGTCCGTTGCCGGTGCATCTCACCGCGTGGGACGGCAGTTCGGCCGGGCCCTGCGACGCTCCGCGTGTGGTGGTCTACCGACCGGAGGCCCTGCGCCGACTGCTCTGGCATCCCGGCGAACTCGGCGTGGCGCAGGCGTATGTGACCGGCGAGATCGACGTCCGCGACGACCTCGACGAGACCTTGACGCATTTGTGGACGGTGGCCCACGAGCGCGGGCTCAGCTCTGTGCGACTCAGTCCGCGGTCGATGCTCGACGTCATACGACTCGCACGCTCCCTGGGGATTGCTGGCCTGCCACCGGCAAACCCGAAATCGCAGGCGTCGATCCGCGGACGGCGACATTCGCCCACGCGAGACCGCGCCGCCATCAGCCATCACTACGATCTGTCCAACGAGTTCTACGCCCTCATCCTCGACGAGCACATGGCGTACTCGAGCGCCTACTGGACATCGAACGAACCCGGCTACGGTCTGGCCGACGCCCAGACCGACAAACTCGACCGGGTCTGCCGCAAGGTCAGACTCGACACACGCCCCGGGATGCGCCTGCTGGACGTCGGTTGCGGCTGGGGATCGCTCAGTCTGCACGCCGCCGAACGGTTCGGTGCGCACGTCGTCGGCGTCACGATCTCGCGCGAGCAAAAGGCCTTCATCGACGCTCGGGTGGCCGCGCGTGGACTGGGCGACCTCGTCGATATCCGGGTCCAGGACTACCGCGCCATCCCCGACCGCGGATTCGATGCGGTCGCCTCGATCGAGATGGGCGAGCACGTGGGTCAACGCAACTACCCTGTCTATGCACAGACCCTGTCCGACAAGGTTGTTCCCGGCGGGCTCGTCTGTATCCAACAGATGTCGCGGCCTGCGGGCAATCACCCGGGCGGCGGCCCGTTCATCGAGGCGTTCATCGCCCCGGACATGTACATGCGCCCGATCGGCCGTACCGTCGATATCCTCGAGGCGGCCGGCCTCGAGATCCGCGACGTCGAGGCGATGCGCGAACACTACGTCCGGACCGTCGACGCCTGGTACGAGACCTTCGAGAAGAACTGGGCACTCCTCGTCGACCTCGTCGGCGAGGAGATGGCGCGTGTGTGGCGGCTGTACCTGGTCGGCGGACGGATGGCATTCCGTGACGGCCGGATGGGGGTCGACCAGATCACTGCGCAGCGACCCGCCTGACGTCCTGGACGCGGACCGCGCTCCCCCATCGGGATGTGGCGCGTTCTCGCACCTGGACAGCGATGGGGTGAACACCGCACCGCACGGGAAGCGCCCCAAGATTCGGCGGGTGTTGTCGGACCCGTCTGTCAGTGTGGTGGTTGTGGAGCATCGTGATCGTCTGGCGCGGTTCGGGGTGGAGTATCTCGAAGCGGCGTTGTCGGCGCAGGGGCGTCGGATCGTGGTGACTGATCAGGGTGAGACCGACGATGATCTGGTCCGCGACGTGATCGAGGTGTTGACGTCGATGTGCGCGGGTTTGTATGGCCGTCGTGGTGCACGCAATCGGGCGCTGCGCGCTGTCACCGCTACCACACATGCCGAGACGACCGGGCTGGGCTGATGGCCCGGTTCGAGGTGCCCGCGGGTTGGACAGTCCAGGCGTACCGGTTCGCGCTCGATCCCACGCCTGCGCAGGTGCGGGCGTTCCGGTCTCATGCCGGGGGTGCACGATTTGCCCACAATGTGATGCTGGCGGTGGTGAAGGCGGTGATCGATCAACGGGCCGCCGAACGCTCGTACGGGATCGTCGAGGCCGAGTTGACGCCGCTACTGAATTGGTCGTTGGCTGGATTGCGTAAGCAGTGGAATGCGCGCAAGGACGAGGTCGCCCCGTGGTGGGGTGACAACTCGAAAGAGGCCTACAGTTCCGGACTCGACGCCTTGGCTCGGGGCTTGGACGCGTGGGGCAAGTCGCGTGCAGGCAAACGTGCGGGGAAACCGGTCGGGTTCCCGCGGTTCAAGTCCGCACGGGCACGTAGGTCGGTGCGGTTCACGACCGGCACTATCCGGGTCGAGACCGACCGCCACCACATCACTCTGCCCAGGATCGGGCGGATCAAGACGCACGAGTCGACCCGAAAGTTGGCTCGCCGCATCGATAACGGAACAGCCCGGGTTCTCTCGGCGACTCTGTCCGAAGACGCGTCAGGCCGCTGGCATGTGGCATTTCAGGTCGTCGTGCAGCGAGCAGTCGCGGTACCCGGCCATGTCGGTGCCCAGGCGCCGGTGGTGGGTGTTGATGTCGGGGTGAAGGCTGACAGTCTGCTGGTTGTGGCTACCCCGGACGGGCGTGAAGTGGCGCGGGTCGCGGCACCGAAATCGTTGACCGCCGCCCAGCATCGGCTACGGGCGCTGCAGCGGCGCGCCGCCCGCCAGCGTGGCCGCTATGATTCGGCCACCCAGACTCGGCAGCAGCCGTCGAACCGGTGGCGCGTCACGCAGCAGCGGATCGGGCGTACCCACGCCCGCGCCGCAGCGGTACGCCGCGACGTCCTCCACAAGGCCACCACCACACTCGCTGCGCACCATCAGGTGATCGTGGTGGAAACATTGAACGCGGCCGGGATGGGCTCGGCCGGGGGTTCGCGCAAACGTGGCCTGAATCGGGCGTTGGCTGATGCGTCGCTTGCCGAAATCCGGCGGCTGCTCGGCTACAAAACACGGTGGTACGGTTCGGTTCTCGTCGAGGCCGACCGTTGGTATCCGTCATCGAAAACATGCTCGGCCTGCCTGACAGTGAAAACCAAACTGTCGCTGGCGGATCGGGTGTTCGTGTGTGACAACTGCGGCGTGCGGATCGATCGTGATCGCAACGCCGCGATCAACCTCGCCCGACTCGGCGACACCCACACCCTGGGTGAACAGAGTCCCACCGAGAGTGGCTCGGTGGCAGGACGTGGAGCCAGCCAGGAGACCGACCCCGCGCAAGCGGGCGACGCAGGAGGCGATGAAACGTCAACCCCGCACAACACCACCAGTGTTGGTCAGACGGGGACCGCCTCACCGCAAGGCGAGGCTGCCTGATGACACCGCAGACACAGCAGCAATGCTCACGTTTGCTCACCAGAAGGCAACGGTTGATGTCCGATGTGGCGGCGACTGTGGCTGCCTAGCGTCAGAGTCGACCGGTCCGAGCCGGTCGGCCAAGCCGACACCGATGTCGGCCGACGCAGGAGGACGCCATGAACATCGAACAGATCGACACCGTCATCGTCGGCGCGGGCCAGGCCGGCCTGGCCACGGCGTATCATCTCCGCAAACACGAACAACCCTGCGTGGTGATCGACGCCAACCACCGAATCGGCGACAACTGGCGCCGCCAATGGGACAGCCTTCGCCTGTACTCCCCCGCCCGATACGACGGCCTGCCCGGCATGCCGTTTGTCATTTGCCACCGTGAAGGGACCACCCTGGGCTGATTGTTTGCCATGGGGATGGGACCACCTGGATTGCCAGTTA